>CAXUHF010000031.1:0-26630 GCA_964250765.1 uncultured Ktedonobacteraceae bacterium
TTTACAACAGTACCACCGTTTGGATGAAGAATTTGACCTGCATAATAGGAACTATCGTCGGATGCAAGGAACACATACGATGGTGCAAGTTCATCAGGCTGTCCGGGACGCTGCATTGGCACGTCTTTGCCAAACTGCTTCACCTGTTCTTGTGGCATCGTTTGCTGAATCAATGGTGTCCAGATTGGTCCAGGAGCAACTCCATTCACGCGAATGCCCTTTTCAATCAGCGACTGAGAAAGAGAGCGTGTAAAGGCAACAATCGCTCCCTTCGTTGAGGCATAGTCGAGTAGGCTAGAAGCCCCTTGATACGCCGTAACGGATGTTGTGTTGATGATTGAGCTACCGCTACTCAGATGTTTTAGTGCTGCCTTCACTATGAAAAACATCGAAAAGATATTAGTGCGAAATGTACGTTCAAGTTGTTCCGCACTAATCTGCTCAATACTTTCCTGTGGATGTTGCTCAGCAGCATTGTTTACCAGGATATTCAATGCCCCAAGCGTACTTACCGTTTGTTCCACCGCTTGCTGACAAAAGTTCTCATCGCCCACATCGCCCGCAATCGTGAGACACTTTCGTCCCTGTGCCTCTATTTGCTGTTTGACCTGCTGTGCATCCTCATGTGCATCATGATATACGATAGCAACATCCGCGCCCTCTTTCGCAAAAGCAACGGCGACGGCGTGACCAATACCACTATCGGCACCTGTTATAAGCGCAACTTTCCCTTGAAGCTTGCCACTTCCACGATATGCCTCAGCACTCGCTTGTGAGGGACTTTGTAAGTCTGATTCCTGTACTGTCGATTGCTGAGACTGAGGTTCCTGAGAGGAACGTGAGCTTGACTGGTCCTGTGTCATATTTTCTTCCTTCTTCACATGGATATGTACTTATGCTCCATGCATAAGCTAATGTTCTCGCTAAGTACCACGTATTAAGATGGTCAATAGTTGACATTGCAGTTCGCTAAGTACGAGCACAATATTTTTATGAAATACGTGAATACACCAACTGTAGGGGCTATAAATTCATTACGCCCTCGTCCTCGTAATGCTGAACAAGGGCATAATGAATTATAGCTCCTACATCCGTTTCATTCATCTATCTTGTCTCGTATAAGAAGCTCTTGCTCATGTTCATGACTTAGCATACGCCGTTTTCGGTAGCTCATCGTCACAAGTACGAGTAGCACTGCAAGCAATGCGGCGAAACCAATAATAATACTTCCAGTCGTAAGTAAAGTTGCACTCGTATTCATTTATGTACCTATACCCTCTATAAAATAGCGTCCCTATTGTATACGTTCTTCGTGTAGCACTAAGTAGCACCTATCTTCTTTACGCATTACAAGTTCAAAAGTGCTATCATCATTGTAGAGCATATGAAAACGTTTTTCTGTCTTACATCTTTTTAGGAAGCGAAAATAAACAAGTTATGGCTACCACCACCACATCAACAACTGTTCCTCCTGGTCCTAAAGGAGAGCCATTTATTGGCAACGCGCGTGAGTTCGTACTAGAGCCTTTAGCATATCTGCAACGATGTGCTCAAGAATATGGCTCTATCATGCAAATCCGTTTGGGCACAACACCGCTCTACATGCTTAGTCATCCAGACCATATCGAACATGTGCTGGTAACACATAATGATAGATATAAGAAGTCTCGATTTACGCAGCGCAGGAAAAGCCTGTTTGGGAACGGACTTCTCTTTAGCGAGGGCGATTTATGGCTCCGTCAACGCCGTCTGATGCAACCAACATTTCATCATAAACGTGTCGCCTCATACGGTACTGCTATGGTGCAACTCTCACAACAAATGGCTGCAAGTTGGCAGGATGGTGAAACGCTCAATGTTCATGACGCAATGATGCAGCTATCATTAGAAATCGTCCTCAAAACACTTTTTGATACTGAGTTGGCGGATGATGCGCAAAAAATTGGTCGTGTGCTTGATATCCTGATAGATCAAGTAAGCGCGGCAGCAGTACGCCCAATTCAGTTTCCTGATTGGCTACCCACTTCTGGCAATCGACAATACAATGCCGCCCTCAAGGAACTTGATGCGATCATTCAGCAAATTATTAGTGAGCATCGACGACGAGATGTGGATACTGGCGACCTGCTTTCTATGCTGCTTCGTGTACAGGACGAAGATGGCAGTCGGATGACGGATAAGCAGTTGCGCGATGAGGTCGTTAATCTTTATATCGCAGGACACGAAACGGTTGCCTTGACATTAGCCTATACATGGCTACTTCTAGCAGAGAATCCCGATGTTGAAACAAAGCTGCATGAGGAACTTGAACATGTATTGGCAGGTAGAGCACCAACAATGGAAGATTTGCAGAGCCTTCCCTATACGGAACAAGTGGTAACAGAAGCGATGCGGCTCTATCCTCCGGTCTGGGGCATCTTCCGCGATTGCAAAGTCGCAGACGAAATTGGTGGTTATCCTATTACCCCTGGTACAGTGGTGCTACTCTCACCGTGGGTAGTTCATCATGACGCACAGTACTATGCAGAGCCAGAAGCTTTCCAACCAGAACGCTGGGACAAAGCATCAAAGCAACCGATTCCGCGCTATGCCTATTTTCCTTTTGGAGGAGGGCAACGTCTTTGCATAGGCAATGTCTTCGCAATGGTGGAGGCACGCCTAGTCTTTGCTACTCTAGCACAAAAGTGGAGCTTTAGCCGTGCATCACAGGAACCGCTCGAACTTGTACCCACGATTACGATACGTCCTAAGAATGGTATTCATCTGATTGCACATCAACGCGCCTAATGTAAAGAACATAACAAAAAAAGGATAGGTCGAAAAACTTTTCGACCTATCCTTTTTGCAGAATAGCTTATCTCACGCGCTCAACATATTTTCCGGTGCGTGTGTCAATACGTACTTTGTCGCCAGGATTGACAAACAATGGAACGTTGACTATGGCTCCTGACTCCAGAGTAGCAGGTTTTGTCACGTTGTTTGCAGTATCGCCACGCACTCCAGGCTCAGCACTTTCAACCTTGAGTTCCAAGAAGTTTGGCAGTTCAACGGCGATAATCTTATCGTCATCCACAAGCATCTCTACCTCGTCTTGCTCTTTGAGAAACTTGATTGCATCACCCAACATTTCTTTTGGAATGGGCTGCTGGTCGTAGGTCTCCGTATTCATGAAGACATATTCATCGCCATCAACATACAGGAATTGCCAATTCTGATGCTCGACGCGTACCTCGTCGATGTCTTCACCAGCGCGGAAGCGCTGCTCAATCACACGTCCGTTCTTGAGGTTCTTCAAATTCGTGCGAACGAATGCACGCCAGTTTCCGGGACTGACGTGATGAAATTCAGTGATCGTGTACAATTCACCATTGTATCGTATAACCATGCCGTTACGGAAATCGGCAGTTGTTGCGCTACCCAAGGGAGTAGTCTCCTTTCGCATATACAAAATGTCTATTCACTTACTATAACACGTTTGTTTTGTTTACAATTTCATAAAAGATGAGGTTATGCCTCGTTTTATGGTGCTTTTTCAGCAACAAAGATACTGGCAGGCTGTCCCAAAACAACAAGCACCACTTTTTTCGTCACACGCCAACCAGCATCGCGTAAGGCCATTTCCCACAGCCGATCATCACTGGTAAGCGTCACCTGTACTCCGTTTTTAGGAAGTACACGACTGAACTCGTTTGCAAGTGCAGTATATAAGCTTGTATTTTCCTGAGGTGTACCAATCTGTTTCCCAAAGGGCAAATTGGAAATGATACGCGTGACGCTGGCGTCATCAAGTGGTAATGATCGAGCATCCCACTTCGACCACGTAGCCTTGATGTGTGCAGCACGAGCATTGCGCGTTGCCATCTCAATAGCTTCTTCACGGATATCGCCACCAGTCGCGCTCTTAAAAGGTGCCAACAATACTCGTTCGATCACTACAGTGCCAGCACCACAGAGCGGGTCAAGCACAACATCCTCAGCCGTGGGGCGCGCTAACCACGCCATAGACGCCGCAACCGTTGGACGTAGTGAGGCTGGCAAATGCTCCCGTTTGTACGTACGATGACGCATGGATGCATCGCTTACACGTAAACCTACCAGAGCTTCGCTACCGCCGACCCATATCCAGAACTCAATATCTGCGTCGTCATTAACAAGACGCATACCACGCGGCATAATACGCCGGAGCGCATCACTTACCGCTTGACCTGCATCAGTGCGCCGAAAATCGTGTGTGCCGACCATCTGACTTACAACACGCCATGTCTTTGGCTGTATAGCTTTATGAGCGCGCCTCCATACAGAAAGTGTTGCGTTCATATCCTCGATATTCAACATAGCACTATGAAACACGCGCACAGCATCACGCCCCCGTCCCAGTCCTGTGATATGTTTAATCGTGATAAAGATATCCTCGGTGGTACGTAGTTGTAACAGATCATCAGGAGGCGTGGCAGTGCGAAAAAGAGCGATACCACGTGCAAACTTGACCAGTTCGGCATCTGGCATCTTCGCACGAATCTCGCTAAATGCCAGCGTCTCCAACCCTGGCATCGTCATGGCATAAAAAGAACGTAACATTCTACTACTTCTCTCGCCTTCATAATAAAGAGGCAAGATAACATGAAAATGAGCGCACAATCCACCTATCATGTGTAAAGGCGCACAGGTACAATACTCTATTGACTACTAGTGTATCATGTCCAGGCAAGTCTTGACGAGGGGCTTACTGATTTGGGTCTCCATCCATTGAGGGAATTTCGTGAACATGCAGGGAGACCGCAAGGGTCTCCCCTACATGTTCGTGGAACCTTACGTGTAGGGGAGACCCTTGTGGTCTCCCTGTTTCCCCCAGAAGTATAGAGACTCACCGATTTCTAATACCACTCTCAATCGCTTGACGTGTATCTACGACCCAGGGTCCATCAGCGTTTAGTTCAACCTCAAGAACATCATCTGGATGAGCCGTCATATCGCGTTCACCATCGAAAGCCACCGTTACAGGATGGTTGAGTTTCAGTGAAATACGCTCACCGACGACAATCTCACGTATAGCTCGCACACTTATGTCTGCAAATAATCCTGGTCCAATGGCGGCACGAACAGTTTTGCCATCCGTGCCAAAGCGTAAATGTAAGCCCAATGGACTACGAGCATTCAACGGGTGAATCATGCCACCAATCGCAGATAAACCTATACTCTCCGGTTGAGCACGGGTAAGAAATAGTTCGTTCAGCTTGCTCACATCCCAGATAGCACGAGAGCCGATGACACTATTAGTTGAAATAGCAAGATCGACAAGCGCGAGATCAACAGGTTTTTCCTGTTTGTAGAGAACTAAAACTTTAGAGTGCCAGCATGCAACTTCACGCGCTACTGCACCTTTAGCAACCATACCAGCCGCAAGACCAGCAGTGGTACCTTCCTGAAATTCGGGAAAGACATTGTTTGTTCCTGTCGAAATAGGCAACAAAGGAACGCGACTACCGCAACCCTTAAAAACAGCCCGATTCGTTCCATCACCACCAAGCGTTACAATACAGCTAACTCCTTGTGCAACCATCATATCAGCAGCACGTGTAGAGTCTTCTTGCCGTGCCGTGATATCCATTGCGAGTGTTTCAGCCTGTAACGTCGTCTCCCCTAAGCCCTCCAAGGCTTTATAGCCAATATTGAGTGGCTCAGGCATAAACAATGCACGCTCAACGCCAGCCGCCTCTAATCCGCGTAGCAAACGACGTACAATGGCGATCTTTTCTTGATCTGAGACAACCCACCCCTGTGCAACAATGCGTCGAATATCCTTGCCACTTGATGGATTAGCGATAATACCAACCGTTATCATAATATGAACTATGCCAGCATTTTTGCTAGCACCTCTGTGTCTTCAGAAAACTTCGCTAAGCGCTTCTTCTTCAGGTTCTCACGCAGTATCCAGGTGATGTCTACATCGTTCCAGGAAGCACATTCACGCATCAAGGCGAACCCTTGCTCAGGAAGTGCCGCAGTCACGACACTTACGGTATACCCAAGTGTGCGACGCAACGTTCGTAAGTCCTCTGTTTTACGATCTAGCTTAGGGGCATTTCGCAAACGCTCAAGCACGATACGTTGTAAGGTGAACGCAGTCTCTAATATATCTTGATTGTATAAAAGTGGTGGTTCCGCAATGGCGGCAACGGCAGCTCTTTGTTGTAGGTAGTTCCCATCCGTAGCAAGCCTCATAAGCCGAAGCAATGTTTCATGAGGAACTGTGTTGAGAAGATGCTGAAACGCAAGAGCAACACCTTCACGCACACGCCATTGTGCGCTGGTCGCATAATGCTCAAGCATCTCATAACTTTCTTCACGCCAAGGAGCATAGGCAGCAGCACACGTTCCAAACGCCATAATGCCACAAAGCATCACAAATTCTTCAGGAGTATTGCTCGCAATCTTCTTGCGATCACCATTTGCAAACTGAGTGATAAGAGTGCGCACGTTTTCGTGGTATTTGGGGACAGAGGAGGCAAGGAGCGCTCCGACATCGTTTGCTAACTCCAAGTTTGCACGCGGCCCTGGCAAACGACTATGATCACGTAGGTAAAACTCCAGAGGGCGAGAATTACCCGTTAAAGCCCTTTCCACCAGGGATAAAAGAGTGTCATGCACGTCAACACATCCTTGCATCAAAATAACTAGGGGACGGCAATCATGAGCATAGTAAGTACATCGCTGTCTTACTGCAACGTCTACAATTTTATCACATGCAAGCCTTAATTTCAGATGGTCCAATGAATCTCCCAGGTACATCCTGGCTTTCAAATAAGTGCTGCGTTATCATGCAAGTTCGTCCTCAATAAACTTTTGGATGAGAGTATTGACGAGATTAGCGTGATCGCACATCATATACTGAGTGCGAGAACTGCCGCCGTAAACTCGAAAGGGGCCTCTTGTGGGAGATTATGTCCGACGCCAGCGAGGACGCGGTGTTGGAATAGTCCTGTGAAATGGGAAGTGATACTTTCTACGGATGTCGGCGGGTCAACACCATCGTCCTTTCCCTGTAACACAATACTCGGCACAGTGATGTTTGGACGGACAGCGAGGCGGCTTTCAATGATGTCCAACGCCGGGTCTCCCGGAACGCCCCCTAGTCGGTGGCGATACGAGTGGATGACCACGTCTACAAAATCTGGGTTGTCAAAGGCAGCAGCGGTGCGAGCGAATGTTGCGTCATCGAACGCCCATGTGGGTGAAAAAAGCTGCCAAATCAGGCGGCACAGGGGATGCCGATGAATGGTGAGACCAGCCCGTCCGCGCTCCGTATTAAAGTAATACACGTACCAGGAGCGGTGTTCCTGTTCGGGAGCAACCGGCATCCCCCCACTCGCAATATTCTGGATGTTGTAGCCTGTCCCACAACTAACCAATCCGCGCACCCGGTCAGGCCAAAGGGCAGCTACGACGCAAGCGGCCCGACCACCCCAATCATAGCCAGCGAGTACTGCGTTTGGAAGCGCGAGGGCATCCATTAAGGCTAACACATCTGCTCCGAGTGCCGCTTGCTGCCCAGAGCGTGGTGTGTCGGCTGCGCGAAATCGGGTAGGACCGTACCCACGCAAGAACGGTATGATGCAACGCCATCCTGCAGCAGCCAGATGTTCTGCTGTAACATCGTAGGCATGCACATCATAGGGAAAGCCATGCAGTAGAATAATGGGATCACCATCAGGCGGCCCTACCTCAACATAGGCGACATCGAGAACGCCTGCATCAACTCTCTTCATGTCTTTTCCTTCTATAAAAACAACTCATCGCACACAATCATTCTGCCGCACCTTCATCAATTTACTAGAAAGATGCATCCGAGAAAAACTTAGATAATCAGACAACATAGCCTAAGTGATGCCTTTAAAGCATCGAATGTCGTATCTAGCGTGGCATAATTCTATGCATCTGTCAACTGTTAGTAGTTTCCCTGAACCATCGAACAAAAAAGAGCGAGAGGAAGAGGAATGTTCGATAGTCCAGGTCAAAAAATTGACGTGAACCATCGAACACCATTATCGCTTTAGCAAGAACAACACTGTTCTGTGTCCTACCCAGCTTTTTGTAGCACACGGCTCAAGGTTGCAAGCAAAGCGAGGAGAAGCAAGCAGGCTAGGAAGGCCAGGATAGTTGGACGTGTGCCAGCTACTTGTAAGAGAAAACCAGCCAGAAAGTAGCCTAATGGCGGCGTGGAGAGCGCAATCAACCGATAAGCACTATTGACACGGCCTTGGAGTTCATCGGGAATGAGTGCTGCACGATAACTGAACTGGGCGATATCGTAGATCGGATCGACCAGCGAGAGCAATATGGTAATCATCAGGAGTGCTGCGAAACCAGTTGAAAATAAGTAAAAGGACCAGAACAGGGCGAAGAGCCAGCAGGAGACGATGATAAGGCGACGCAACCGCAAGCGACGCAACAAACGTTCACTCAATAATGAACCTGTAACATAGCCCAGACTAGCAACTGAGAAAATCAGACCAATTGCTACGGTTGCGGTGGCCTGTTGGCGAGCTAGCACTAGAACGATTAGTGCGCTCGTGTCGGGAAAGACAAGATTGATCAACCCAGTGAAGAGGGCCAAGAGACGCAGCAAAGGCTGATGCCAGAGCCATTCAAGACCAACATAGATTTTTGTAAGGAGTGAGCGACGTTGTGCCATTTGGTGTTCTTGCTGGAAGCGTGTTTTGATACAAGCAAGCGAAAGAGATGAGCAGAGGTACGAGAGCGCATCCACGACGAAGGGTAAGAGCGAGCGGAGACCATAAAGGACTATGCCGAGAGCAGGACCGATCAGATTAGTTATGCCTCCGGTCAACGCATTTTGTGCTGTGGCTTTAGGTAGTTGGTCAGATAATACAACTCGTGGGAGGCTAGCTGCCTCTGCTAGGTCGAAGAAGACATACAATGTACCCTCGATTAAGGCATTGATATCTAGTTGGAGTAGGGTAAGATGTCCAAGGGCTAATGCTAACGGAATGCTTACTAAGCTCATAGCACGTCCAAGATCACAAAGAAGCATCACACGCTTGCGATCCCAACGATCTACTAACGCTCCTGCTGGCAGGCCAAAAAGAAAGTAAGGTAGCAGGCGTAACGCTCCTGCAAGACCTGCTTGAAAGGGAGATTTGGTCAGGTTTAGCATAAGCAAAGGAAAGGCCATTTGTGAAATATTTGTACCAAGCGATGAGATTGTCTGACCACTCCAGAGGAGCAAGTAATCACGATTGTGCCACAGCGATGGCGGTTGTTTAGGTGGCTGCCTGTCATTTCGCATATACAGAAAAACCTCTCTTTGTCTTGTTGAGGATAATGAAAACGAGCAAAAGGAGGCTCAGTGCGAGCAAAGATATGGAGAGTAGATAGTACCACCAGCATACGTGGAAAAATCGTCCAGTGGAGGATGAGTAGGAAACGTATGATGACGCTTTTTCTTTACCGTGTAAGCACTGCGCCTAGCTTACGCGGCAGTTACTGGAGGATGATATTGCATAGATGTAATTGTACCAGCGTAGTGGGAAGGAAGTCAACTTAGCAGTTTCCGTTTTTCCTTTGTATAGTAGGGTCTCCATCCTTTCGGGGGAAACAGGGAGACCTGTATAGTGGCTGACTTTGACGTAAACGTTAATCTTGTGATATACTTACTATGTACGTTTTTTCTAAGTGAAATTGCATACAACAATAAGGGAAATACTATGTTCGTCACAGATAACTATTCACCACTTACTCCTCAAGAGGAGCAACATATACAACAAGAGCAGGCACTCTATACCATTGAGCAAGTAGCAATACGTACAAGCATGACAAAGCGCACACTTCGCTATTATGAAGAGGTAGGACTTCTTTCACCTACAGGTCGTACAGAGGGCAACTATCGGCGCTATAGCGAAGAGGATGTGCAACGCCTGGAACGGATTAAAGAGTTACGTGATCTACTAGGCTTTTCGCTAACAGATATCCGCGAACTTATGCATGCAGAAGAAGAGCGCGATTCCATTAAGGTTGCATATCTACAAGAAACAGAGGTATCCGCAAAGATAGCGCAACTGGACCGCGCCGATGCATTAATCCGTGGGCAGCTTGTCCTTATTGAGGAAAAGCTTACTGCTTTAGAGCAGATGCGTACCTCGCTTCATACAAGATTAGAGCGTCACGAGCTAAAACGTGCGATGCTACAACATGAAGAATAAATTACTATACACTCTTAAACATTTTTAATAAATAGAATGGACCTTATCTATGAAAGCACTTTCTGATAACACGACATCCTCTTCGGTTGCTGAAGCATCACATCCGAGGAGCTTTCTTCGCACGTTTAGTGCATTACAGCACCGCAACTTCCGCCTTTTCTGGACCGGTCAGTTAGTCTCGCTGGTCGGTACATGGATGCAGACAACTGGACAAGCATGGCTCGTTTTACAACTTACGCATAGTGCGTGGTGGCTAGGGCTTGTTGGCGCATTACAATTCTTGCCAGTGATGCTTTTCTCACTGTTTGGTGGTGTCGTTGCGGACCGATTGCCAAAGAGGAGATTACTTCTTTTCACGCAATCATTTGCTACGATACAGGCTATTATACTCTGGCTCCTTGTTTTCACAGGCACAGTACAACTCTGGCACATTCTTGTACTTGCCCTCATGCTTGGTGCTACCAACGCGCTTGACATGCCTACACGTCAGGCATTTGTTGTAGAGATGGTTGGACGCGAAGACCTTCCCAATGCGGTTGCGCTGAACTCATCGCTGTTCAACATGGCGCGTATCCTTGGTCCCGGCCTAGGTGGCTTACTCATTGCGTGGCTTGGCGTTACACCGCTTTTCTTGCTGAATGCTATTAGCTTTATTCCTGTGCTGATCGGCTTAGTCTTAATCGATACAAGCAAACTCCATTCCCATGCAAAACCTGTTGTTGCAGGAGTAACAATACAAAAGCAAAGCACGATGCAAAGTTTACGCGAGGGGCTAGCGTATATCGCTAAGACACCTTCGGTCTTGCTCATCATTATCGTTATTGGCACGGTTTCGCTGTTCGGTATCAACTTCAACGTTGTCTTACCCTTGTTTGCAACCGATGTGTTGCATGCTGGACCTGTCGGCTTTGGTTTGATCTCGTCCGCAATTGGCTTTGGAGCACTTGTTTCTGCACTATGGCTAGCATGGGGCAACAAGAAACCAAATATTCAACATATGTTGGTTGGTGCAATCATCTTTTGTATACTTGAAGCTGCATTTGCTCTTTCACAACTCTATGTATTGTCACTTGTCTTAATAGCAGCAGTTGGCTTTGCTCAAATTACCTTCTCGGCAACGGCTAATACTACATTGCAAACAGTGACACCGGATCATTTGCGTGGTAGAGTAATGAGTGTATATATGTTAGTCTTCGCGGGTAGTGTACCATTAGGTAATCTTTTTACTGGTGGTTTAGCACACTTCTACGGAGCACCCATTTCGCTGTTAGCTGGTGCAGGACTAAGTTTCATTGCAGCCGTAGCAGGCTGGATACTGCGTACACCGGCGGAGAAGAGTTTTGCCCAATCAACACGAGAAGCTGAACAAGAAGCCGAATTATTGGAGCATGCTGCAAGCGCAGACTAGCCGCTTCTCCTGGAACATTTCACCGATTGTTGTTGCTGACCAGCAACAACATATCGACCAAAGTGAAGTATTGCTTACAGTTCCGCAAGAGCGAGCTGTACTCTACTGGTCACTTGCGGAACCGACTGGGCTTGTGCTAGGCTTCTCACAAAAGCATGATATACTCAATCCAGTAGCGTTACAGGAGAAACAAGCAACACCAATTTATCATCGACGAGCAGGAGGTACGGCGGTTCTCGTCGGGCCACACCTGCTCAGTCTTGATGTTTTCCTACCAGCAGGACATCCGCTTATTCTACCGGACGTAGTAGAGTCATATCGCTGGTTTGGTGAAGTATGGGTTGCAGCACTGCAAACAGTGGGAGTTCAAACGCGTATTGTTTCCATTGAGGAGGCACATGCACAACGTTCGCTACTCAAACAGCCACATACCCAGCACTACGAACGCTTGATGCATCGTGCTTGTTATGGCACGCTCTCACCCTATGAAGTGGTTGCAAGACAGCGTAAAGTCGTGGGGCTTGATATGATTCGCCGTCGCGCTGGAACGCTATTACAAGCAGGTGTGCTTTTGCATTGGGATACCGAACTTCTCGCGTATCTACTGGGTCATACAGATGAGGAACAACACCTGTTACGTAGAGGTTTACTTGACCGTGCAGTAGGAGTAGATACGCTCGCAGGACACTCCGTCAAAGCAGAGGAAATCAAGGAAGCATTTGAGCATGCTTTGTTGTTACTCTAAATTAGAGAGTGTAATATAAGAACTCATAGCAGGAATGTTTCCTGTCATGAAATATACAACAAACAAAAGTGTAGAGAGAGGTTTTTTATGGGAGATAGAACAGCTCCTGGTGCAGTACCAGTAGTGACGATACCTGATTATGAAGCAATGGTTGTTGGCGCGCATCCAGATGATGATGATTTTGGCGCGGGTGCGATTAGTGCTCTTTGGGCTAAGCAAGGTAAAAAAGTTGTTTGGGTTATCATGACTGATGGTACAGAGGGAAGCGAAGTTCCCAGCATGGTCGATACAGAACTCATGATTACACGTGAACACGAGCAGCGTGCAGCAGCAGAGACACTCGGAGTACAGGCTGTCGAGTTCCTACGCTTCCCTGATGGACACTTACAGAACAACGACGAAACACGGAAAGCTCTTGTACGCTTGATACGTCAGTATCGTCCACGTGTAGTTATTACTCATGACCCAACAACACACATTTATGCACCTGACCCTAACGAGAAGCCGAACGAGACAGGTTTTCTTAATCACTCCGACCATCGCGCAACGGGAAATATAGTGCTTGACGCTCTCTATCCCTTTGTAGGGAATCCACGTTCTTTTCGAGAATTACTTGCACAGGGTCTTCAGCCATATAAAGTTCACGAACTCTATATGTTCTTCTCAGCAGGCGTCAATACTTATGTGGACGTAACTGAGACCATTGACCTTAAAGGCAAAGGGCTTCTCTGTCACGCGACACAGTTCTCACCAGACTCAGAACTTCCAAAACGTGTGAAAGAACGTGCGGAAGCTACAGCAAAAGAGGCAAAGGAGAAATTGGGACTCGATATGCAGTATGCCGAATCATTCCGCCGCATCAAACTCTTTATTCCCGAAGAGAACAAGGCAGAAGGAGAAGCACCAGGCATTGAGGAAGAGGTAAAGGCGAAGTAAGACAAGACAAAAGCAGGGAAATGATGTTATATCATTTCCCTGCTTTTGTCTTGTCTTATTATGCTGGTGTAGCAACAACAGCGAAACCTACCCAATATTTCAGAAATGTCTTGCGATCCATCGCACGCATATTCAGGCGAGAAGAGTCTGCAAGATACACATAGTCCTTGTTGCCACCAAGCGCAACAAGCAAATGACCACCCGCCCATCTTGAAGGGGGAAAGTTAATAATCACTGGCGTTCCGCTATTTGCGGTATTAATAAGGTAGTCTACTGAAGGGTTAGCAGGAAGCGCAGATGGGTTATATAACCAGTGTGTAGTAAAATTGAACTTAGCAAGGGTTTTATCAAGTCCGTGAGGTTCGAGAAGACCAGCATCAGGAGTAATTTCGTTAACGCTTGTCTCCACCTTAACGATATCAGTAACGCGGTAGTTATGACCGTAAGAGTTGATAACCTCAGTCATTGAGGCTGCGGAACATGCGGAAGGCCACCACGTATTATACTCTTGCATTGAGTTATATTGAGCAGGATCAACTTGGCTCAACCGTATAAGAGCTTTTGATGCACCTGTAAATGGCTGCTTCACTGAGGGGTTTGAACCATTGTTTGCGGTACTTGCACCCGTGGTAGTCGAGTTATCAGGTAATAAAGCAAAGAGTGTTGGATTCGGTAGCATGGTTCTTAGAAAGTACACACCGAACAAAAATAATGCGAGCAACACAAGTGTAATACCCAGCCACGGTGTATCTTTACGCCTTCTTTGCTGAGCAAAGAGACGACTGATGTTGAGCGATGTCAGGATATCTGCCCATGCACGTCGTTCTACCTCTACAGATGAACGTCGCACACTCATACGCCTGTTTTCACCAACAGTATGATTGCGCCGCACTGAACGACGAACATTCATCTGTCCAGCATAAGAAACACCCCTATTAGGAGGTGTAGATTTTTTTGGTGAAAGCCACAAACCCGCGAGCGTGATGCAAATAGCAAATGCCAAAAGCGCGAGCAGAAGAATAACCATGCGACGCGGTACTCCTACTTTGTTGCGATACTAGATGAGAAGCCACCCCACTCGTACCCTCTACGAGATAGAACCCCGGCACACTCATGTACTATATTGTACTCTTTATTATACCATTACATCTTCTTTCGCTTCAATAGAAATAACACCAAATTTCTTAAAGTCCTACATAAATATAGAAATTTTGTTCAAATTGCGCAAGGGTAAGAAAACTGTTGTATTATAGGATGCATGTGGAAACGCAGCATCTTTATAAGAAAGGCATTTTTATGTATACATATTATGTTCTCAGAGGAACACAAAAGAATCAGCCTACAGAGCTTGATGGCGAGATCAACGACACTGATTTCCCTACAGTTGATCTTGGCAACGGCCCCGATGTTATCACCTTTCTGGTACAAAAACTACAAAAAGAGGGTGAGATTGGTGAATGGGAAGAATGTGATTTGACCGATGACTTCTTCAATCGAGAAGACAACTATATCAATTTTAATGGACGTTGGATGCGCCGTTCTGATGCGCCGTGGCGTAAAGACAGAAACAACTAGTAGAGTTTCTGTTGAATAGTACTACGTATATCTATTGTATTGAAAGGCTATAAGAAGTATTATGCCTGTATTGGCGGGATGGCTTACTGGGGAACAGGTTTCACCAGAAATTATCGAGCGGATGCTTGGCGAAATGGAGCCAATATTAGGCTCTCATGGCGGTACTCCTGCACGTATTGTGCAACCTGGGATGGGACTTATTACCTTTTCCGATGCCGCACATGCGATGCAGCATAACGATGAGCCACCTGTACTCGATTGGGTGCCGGACCGTCGCACATTTGTATACCACCGTCCGCTTTCAGGAGCGCACGCCCTGTACTATGTCGAGGATTGGCCTGCACAAGGCAACCTCTTGTTCGCAAGCGAGATAAAAGCACTGCTCGCAGTCGGTGTGGCACGCGAACTTCGCCTGACTGCACTCGATGCGCTGCTCCGTTTCGGTTTTATCCCTGCTCCGTGGACAGCATTCAAGCGTATTTCTGTTGTTCCTGCTGGCTCTCTACTGCGTTGGCAACATGCTAAAACTGTTGTCAATCATGCAGTAGATTTCCGGTTCGATACATCATCAGACGAGGTATCAAAGCATTCACAACAAGATATTATAGAGCAACTTGACACGTTATTCGCAGAAAACACAAAAGCTCTATTGCCTCCACACGAACAATTGGTAGCACTTGTTAATGGAGATGCTGCCTCTGCACTACCTGCGCTTCTAACCAGCCAACAAACAGAGGTTCCATTTACAGCGATATCATTTGGCTATAAGAATGCTCGTTTAGACGCGTGGATAGGTGCACAACGTGTTGCCAGTGCATGCAATCGCCCGTTGCTTACCGTTACAGGAGTAGATGAGCCAGAGTTTTGGCTCGGTACGCTTGCTGGTCTTGAGGCTCCATGTGTAGATATAAGACCACTTGCACTACATCAACTTTCAAGTACTATAACAGCACAAGTGGGGGCAAAAGTTGCACTCAGTGGTTTAGGGGCAAGTACACTTCTTGGTGAGCATAAAGCATCTGCTAACAAAATAGCTAACGGCATTTTTTCACAAGAGGCACAGCGAAAAATAGTGAGCGAAGAACAATGGGAAGACTCGTTGCACGCTCGTAAGCTATACAGGCAAGCTGACAAGTTTGAGAGCAAGCAACAAAAACAATATTATCTCGATCTACACCTATACATGCCGGATAGTGAGGTTCACACGGCACATCAGTTGACAATGCAAGAGGGAATGGTCATTCGCTCTCCCTATCTTAGAAGTGATGTCATAAATGCGCTTACGTCCTTGAATGATGAAGTACGTAATGAAACACTTTTATCTTTGCTTGTGACAAAGCATTTTCCTGCATTAGAAAACATACAACCATCTTTGCCACTCAAGTTCCCTACATCATCATTGCTCCGCGTTGATGCTTCTGACATGCTCAAAGAAATACTTTCGAGGGAAGTGATACAGGCAATGGGAATATTTGATACTGAAAGAGTTGAGAAATTACTGAAGCAACAAAAAGTGTCGAGGGAGCTTGTGCTAGTATTTACAACACAGTTGTTTTGTCGGTTGTTTGAGATGGAAATACATTAAGAAGTTTCAAATTCAAAGAGTTGGCGTACCCATGCAATAAGTTGTTGAGCATGAGCTTCGTCGGCATTAAGGTATCTTTTCGTAACGGCTTGCCCCATCGGTCCTCCTGGCTCCTCTTGCCATGCAAGCCAAGTATGCAAGTGCGCCTTACTTTTATATGATAGACGAAATTTTTGGTCGATCTCAATAACCTTTTGAACAATATCCTCTGCAAGAGGCCAAAGCACATCATCGTCAGGAACAAGAAACTTGATAAAATCTTCAATCATTCCAGGAAGTGTATTAGTAGGCATGAGCCAGATGCCTACAGTTATTTTTCCTTGCTGTCTTACGATTGTCCCGTTAGCATCAGGCATCATAGGTATGGAGTTGTATCCAGCATTAATCATGATGCTACGTAAAGAGTACCAACGAGCTTGAAGGTCACTATCAGCATCTACAACGATACCCAAATGCTGAAGTTCACTACTAACCAAACTAGCTGCGAACATATCCTTTAATTCTTCTATTCCGTCTGCATCCTCAATATCAAATTGCTCAGGGATGTTATAATACTTTAAAAGGTTATAAAACACATGTTTATCATCTTTTCCCTCAACAAGCAAGAAATTTTTAGGTCCACCTCTCCTTACTACCAACTTACCACCCATAATTATCTGACCTCCATCTGAGTACGTACAACAGCACCAAGAGTTTTCTCATCAATAAGAGTTATACCTACCCCATCGTTCTTGTCATCCAGACGAATGAGAAGTGCTTCCTCTTGTTGATCCTCCGAAGCCGCTTGCTGAAATGCCTCAAGACAATCCCAGCTATGAGTCGTTGTGAAAACTTGAACATTAAGATGATTTGCAATACGAAAAATGAACTGCCATACTTCAAGAAGCGCGGAATAATGGATGCCGTTCTCAACTTCGTCAATCAGGAGAATACCATCTTTTGCATTCACCAATGCTAGGACAATACTAAAAATTCGCTGCATGCCATCACCTAAACTACGTAAAGGAATCAATTCATCAATACCATCCACTCTAATAGCTGGAACACGCTCATGTCCTTTATGAGCATCTCCTATAAAATAGAGGCGTTCTATTCCTGGTGCAGCAATACGTAAAGCATTTAGTATATCGTCTTCCGTTTCGCGTCCTCTGCTTGCAGCTTGGTCCCATAAGTCGCCAAGTTGTCTCTTTTCGAGTCCACTTGCAGTTACAAAGAAACTGGTGATAGCTTTCATATCCGGTATAAGTACGTTTGAAGGTAGAGATACTTCAAGAGGAAAACTAATTGTCTGTCCCCCCATATGCTGATTAAAGCGCGGTGATAGAAGAGCGTTAGTAGAAGACTCTTCGGGCTTTAGCGGTCTTGTATGTATAGTACCGTCTTTAAATTCTGCTATATCCCAGGTTACAGCTATTTCAAGTGTTTTTTCGCTAGAGCCAACGGGACCTATTTTAATTGGTTGTGTATCAACACTAATATCTTTTCGTCCATAAAAGAGATATTTTAATGCTGTCAGGATGTTCCCATAGAGAATACCCTCCTCCCGAACTTCTAACATGCTGATAATTGAGGAGAAAGCTCCTTTATGAGCATATAGTTGTATAGCTTCTAACAAGCTTGTCTTACCGATATTGTTCTTTCCTACAATCAAGTTGACACGCCCAAGCCGTTCAATTTGTAAATATTGAAAGCCACGAAAGTTACGTATCTCTAATGAAGGTAGAATGAGGTCGCCCATAACATATTCTCTTCCTCAATATTTTTATTTGTTACGACATCGTTACGCTTAGCAACATTATATCATGCTCCTTTTCTATCTCATCCACATCACATCATAAAAAATTTGTCCAGCATTTCACAAATGAAATGCTGGACAATATAAAGCGCATCAACTTAACTCGACTTCACACTGCTATGTGCTTCGTACTTGCTACGCAGAACCTTTTTGTCGAATTTGCCGACGCTGGTTTTGGGTACAGCGTCGATAAAGACAACATCATCGGGAAGCCACCATTTGGCAACCTGAGGACGCAGGAAATCAAGTATCTCTTCTCTTGTGACATGGCCTATATAGTCGGGTTTAGCAACGACACAGGCAAGGGGACGCTCGGACCAGCGTTCATCTGGAATACCAACCACACATGCCTCCAAGACTTTCGGATGACCCATAATTAAGCCTTCCAATTCGACGGAGGATATCCATTCGCCACCAGATTTTACAAGGTCTTTTGTACGATCAACGAGTTGAAGCATTCCATCTTCATCGACAACAGCAACATCACCTGTACCAAACCAGCCATCCGCAAATTTCGCCGATGCCTGCTCGTCTTTGTAGTACGCTCGTGCAACCCACGGACCACGGACCTGCAATTCTCCGAACGTTTCGTTATCCCAAGGGACCTCTTTCCCTGTCTCCATATCGACCACGCGGAAATCTACGCCGGGGACGGCTGTTCCCTGTTTGGCTTTGATACGGAATTGCTCTTCCAATGGTAAGTCGTCCTGATAAGAGCGCAATTTGGAAACAGAGGCAAGCGGCGAAGTCTCGGTCATACCCCACGCCTGTACAATATTGATTTTCTGGCGATACAGGCCCTCGATCAAGGCTTTTGGCACAGCAGAGCCACCACAATAGATAGCACGCAATGTAGGGAACTCCATAGGTTCTTTTTCGAGCAGCGAAAGTAGACCAATCCAGATGGTTGGCACACCTGCGGCAACCGTGACGTTTTCTTGCACCATCAGTTTTGCGATTCGTCCTGGGTCCATAAAACGTGCAGGTAAAACAATTTTTGAGCCAAGCATAATGCCTGCATGTGGTTGACCCCAGGCGTTCGCATGAAACATTGGCACAATGGGCAGAATAGTATCACGCTCACTCAGCCCTTTGTTATCAGCCATTCCCAGTGCCATCGAGTGCAATGTAATCGAGCGGTGACTATAAACAACACCCTTCGGATTGCCCGTTGTACCAGAGGTGTAACACATAGCGGCGGCGGTGTTCTCATCTAGCTGAGGCCATTCATATGTTGTCGGCTGCTCGCCAATAAACGCTTCGTAGTCCACAGAAGGTTGAAGTTTACCCGTACTCTGAGGAGCGTCCCCCATAATGACATACAGTTTCACGGTTGGCAATTGATCGGAGAGACTTTCTAAAAGAGGTACAAGATCTCCATCGACAAAAATAATTTTGTCTTCAGCATTGTTGATGATGTACACCAACTGCTCAGCAAACAGTCGAATGTTGAGCGTGTGTAGAACCGCTCCCATGCAAGGAACCGCGAAATACAGTTCCAAGTGACGATAGTTGTTCCAGGCAAAAGTCGCAATACGTTCACCTGACTGCACGCCATTTTTCGCAAGTGCATTGGCGAGTTGCGTTGTACGCTTGCCCCATTCACGATAGGTGTAGCGATGCGGCTCGCCATCCGTCTGTGTCACAATCTCTTTTCTCCCGAACAGACGCACGCTACGGTTGAACGCGTGCTGCAATGTCAATGGATAATCCATCATTAAGCCTTGCACGATATTCTAAGCCTTCCTCTCTGTCAGAAATTATGGTTTAGAGCAACTATACCACAAAAAATTGAAATCATCTCCTTCAAGACGGACAACGCAAACTGAAAAGCTATTGACTTCGAGCACTCTAAGTTATTTATACTAGAAGCATGATACAAGATACTCTTGCTCAACCAGAAGCAATATTAACTATCAAGCAGATGGCGGCACAAAGTGGCCTGAGCGAATACACGTTACACTACTACGAGAAGGTCGGGCTTATCAAGCCAATTCCACGAGATAGAAGCAGTGGTCATCGCCGCTATAGCATAGATACAGTAAAGATAGTAGAGACACTTTCATTTCTTCGTGCTAGCGGCCTTTCCTTAGATGCAATGCGGACGTACTTGCAGCAGCGAGAACGTGGCGACGAAGCGGCAACGGAGCAGAAAGCACTATTTCTGGCTCATGCTGAAGAAGTAGCGAATGAAATCCATAAGCTTGAAATACGTCAGATGTATTTGCAAGGCAAGGTTGCATATTGGGATGCACGTATAAAAAACGATATAGAACTGGCAAATCAGATTGCTACTCAGATCAGAGAGATCGCCAAAGAGTTAAAATAGTTTACAGTTAAAGAAGGATTTTCTGATGAAGATATGGTTTATTACTGGCAGCTCGAAAGGCTTTGGACGTATATGGGCAGAGGCGGCACTAGAGCGCGGCGACAAGGTTACGGCAACCGCACGCGACCTGAGTAATCTGCAAGCACTTAACGAGAAATACGGCGAGAATGTTCTGACGCTGACCTTAAATGTCAACGATAAAGCAGCCGTGGACGAGGCGATAAGACATGCACACGATCACTTTGGTCGCCTAGATGTCGTTATAAATAATGCTGGCTACGGTCAGTTTGGCGCAATAGAAGAACTAAGCGAGCAAGAAGCACGTGAACAGCTTGAGACAAACTTGTTCGGTGCATTATGGATGACGCAAGCAGTATTGCCATACATGCGTGAGCAAGGTAGCGGACATATCATACAGGTCTCAAGTATCGGCGGCGTCATTGCTGTCCCTAATATTGGCGCATACCACGCGAGTAAATGGGGGCTTGAGGGATTTAGCCAAGCACTCAGTCAGGAGGTGCAATCTTTTGGCATCAAGGTTACACTTGTAGAGCCAATCGGCTATGAGACTGACTTCGCTGGCCCTTCATTAAAGTTTGCCAAGCAATTACCAGCATACGAACATGCACGAGAGACTATGCAGAAGCGCCGAGGCTCGTCTACTCGCGGAAATCCAGAGGCAACTGGTCCGGTCATGCTGAAATTGGTCGATATGGAGCAACCTCCACTCCGTATATTCTTTGGTAAGGGAGCACACGACGAGATTCACGCCGAATATGAGAAGCGTCTGGCAGAATGGAACAAGTTCAAAGGTCTCAGCGAAGAAGCTTTTGGCGCATAAAATACTAAAGGCAGGAAACGCATCTCTTAACTTAGGACAAGAGATGCGTTTCCTGCCTTTAGTATCGACCACGCCGCGTCGTCGTAATACTCTGTCTTCCTGAAACAACAGGAGCAAAGGCTACTCTACCAAGTGCCACTATACCCCACGCGATTAATGCATAAACAAGCATAGCAATCACGGTTGAAACTTCAAATACACCACGACTACCAATAGTTTGATCATTGAAAATGCCGTTAAAAGCACCTACGAATATATGACTGAGACTATAGAGAAACGTGATAAAACCATTATCCTGATTCGCTCCTAGAAGTCGGAAGAGGAGTCGTAACGCTAAGATTACTTCCAATACGCCTAACACAAAATAGGTGATAGTTGTGATCCAGTAGCGAGTATTGGCTCGACTCAGGTTTTTATCTTCATACACCTCCTGACGATTCTCAACACGATTACCCATTGGGTCTACGTAGCTTTCTTGCTGGCTCTGTGAATATGCTCCACCTGCTTCAGACGATCTAACAGAATTATTCGTAGGACCATATGTCGGCTGTTGATAAGGCTGATTTGGCTGCTGATATCCCTGAGAACGAGGATCAGGCGGATACTCTTGATTACTCATCTATTTTTTCCTTTACGCTATCCTCTAGCCTACTTTTTTTTAAAAGAATATGTTACCATTGTCACGAAAAACTCTACTGAAAAGATGCATTCACTACAACGCGGATGCAAAATATCTTACTCATGATCAACACCCTCAATTGTCTTTGCCACATCCTTGTTGCCATGCCTTGCCGCCCAGCGCAATGCTTCTGCGGCAAGATAAAGCGAACCTGTAGCGCAAATGAGATCATCTTGTTGCACTAAACTTAGTGCGCGATTCATTGCCTTGTCGCTTTCTTGCTCACTATAGACAGTAACATGGGGAGCATATTCAGTAAAAAGTTTTTCGAGTTGCTCGATAGGTGTAGCACGAGGATTTTTCATACGTGTAAGCACGACGGCATCTATATCAGCTAATGCACGCACCATACCCACAAGGTCTTTATCCTGATTAGAGCTGAATACGAAGAGCAACCGATGTGCTGTAAATGTATCTCGCAGTGCAACAAGCAATTTTTGTATTGAATCTGCGTTATGAGCACCATCGACGACAATCGTTGGCTTCGTACCCACAACCTCCATACGAGCCGACCAATGTGCGGCGCGAAAGCCTTCACGTAACGCGTTCTCATCCCATAAAAGTCCACGTTCACGAAGCAAATCAAGTGTTGCAAGCGCAGCAGTTGCATTTTCAAGTTGATGCTGACCCGCTAGTGGAATTTCCAATCCAGTATAGAGTCGATCAGGTGTCATAATAGTAAAACGTTGCCATGCCTCGCTGCGTTCCTCTAGCCTATAACGATACATTAACGGGGGAATATTGCCAGTTTCGACATCAGCTTGTGCAGGGTCACTATCACATGACCCAACACGTACCATATGTGCCTGACGTTGCTGCACAGCTGCAGCAATAGCGCGTAATGCCTCTGGTGATTGTGCAGAAGTGACGAGCAGGCCATTTGGCTTGATGATACCAGCTTTTTCAGTGGCAATCTTTGTGAGCGTATCCCCAAGGATTTGCATGTGGTCGTAGCTGATAGAGGTGATTACAGAAACAAGTTGATTGAGGATATTTGTAGCGTCGAGTCGCCCGCCGATACCAACTTCGACAACGGCATGATCGACGTGCTGCCGAGCAAAATAGAGAAAGGTAAGCGCAGTCGCAACTTCATAGGTAATAAACGGACCAAATTCTTGCCGTGCCTGTACCTGCTCTACACATGCGCGTATCTCTGGTACAAGGGCCGCCAGTTCCTCTTCACTGATCAAACGCCCGTTTACACGTGTACGTTCACGGAATGTGTGAAGGTCTGGTTGTGTGTAGAGACCAGTACGCACACCTGCCTGGCGCAAAACATGTTCTATGAATGTTGCTGTTGATCCCTTCCCTTTTGTGCCAGCGATGAGCGTACTTGTGTAGTGCTGATGAGGGTTGCCGAGTAGTTCTAAAAGTGCAGTTTCGCGTAACTGGTTTTCGTTGCGGTCACGCGTAAACGAGGAACCACGTTCAAAATCACTAAAGCTGTAAATATATGTAAGAGCTTCTTGATAATTCATGGTGTTCCTGTTCTTTCCATTTTGTGTTTGAAGACCCATTGCTATTGCCAATCCTGTGCTAACGTGAATGTGCCACGTACAATGGCATCGCTCATGGTGACGACGCGCTTCATTTCGCGTACATCATGCACACGTACAATATCCGCTCCCTGTGCTATCCCTAATGCCACACTTGCAGCCGTTCCCTCTAGCCTATCAGAAGCGGGCAAGCCACCAAGCACACGTCCGATGGTTGATTTGCGCGAAACGCCGAGCAGAATTGGACGCCCTAACGCACGCAATTCTCCAAGCCGACGCAAGAGTATCAAATTTTCTTCTGGCGTCGTTCCAAAACCAATGCCAGGATCAACGATCAGATGTTCCCATGCTATTCCTGCTGCAAGTGCCATGTCAATACTACGAGCGAGGTAGCGAATCACATCACTCACGATATCGTGTTTTACAGTGCCACGCATATTTGCCATGAGCACAACGGGAACGTCAAACTCTTTCGCTATCACCGCCATTTGAGGGTCCTGGCGTAATCCCCAAATATCGTTGATGATACAGGCACCGACAGTAAGTGCTTGCGCTGCAACCTCTGCTTTATAGGTATCAATTGAGATCATCACAGTGTCGGGTAGCGTTGCATGCAAGGCTTGAATAACTGGAAGTACACGAACAAGTTCTTGTTCTGCCGAAATAACGACAGGCGCGTTTGGACGTGTGGACTCGCCGCCAACATCAATCAGTGTTGCCCCCTCTGCTACAAATGTTTGTGCTTGTGTTACTGCGCGTTGTACAAACACATCCTCTAGCGACTCGTCTTGCCTGAGTCCATCGCCAGAAAAGGAGTCGGGCGTAACATTTATGATCCCCATAATATGTGTACGCTTGCCCCATTCGAGACGGTGTTTAGACCAGATTGTTGGAGGTAAGAGGGTAGACATGAATTGACCTCTTTGTAAGTTTAGCAAGGGCACCCGCAAGGGGATGCCCCTTCCATAAACGATTGAAGTTGGAACAGCACATTATATGGGAGGGGCATCCCCTTGCGGGTGCCCTTGCTCCCAAAGACGCTCTCAACATGTTGTAGTTCATCATACCGCCTGCGTTGTCTCATGACAACACGTCATGTTATACTAGCAATAAGAAATGTTTTCCTACTATCTTTTATTTCTACGCACTTATCATTCTATGAAATGGGGATATTACGACTATGCAAAACACGCCTGAAATGAAACGTCTTACACCTCCTGTCAATACAACACGTCGCTGCCATGAGTGCAGTGAGGAAGCACTAGGACGCTGTCCTGACTGTCATCATGGCTTTTGTCAGGACCATTTTCCCAAGCAGCAACACTCACCATGTGCTGAAAAACAGATGAAAATGTCGCAAACGCAGGTATGCTACGTGTGTGGAACGCAGGTATACCCGGATCAGTGGTCACTCTCGAAGACCTCACACTTTGTTGACCAATTCACCTGCCAAGGTTGTGGGCGTCATGTGTGTGATGAACTGCATACACAACGCAAGGTTGAAGATGTCGTAATCACACGCGAGGGATTACGTGGACACCGCTACCAGTATACGAACCGCTATTGTGACTTGTGTGCGCCAACCTATCGCGTTGGTGGCATCAAAGGGATGGCACGCATTGCAGTTGCTGTGGGAACAGTACTTGTTACAATCTTTTTTTACCTTCATCGTTAAGTTTCAGCATCTCTATTACAGAACAGAGAAAGGGGTAAGAGACGTTTCGTGTACTAGCTTCTTGTTTTAGCGGTAGGCATGCTGCCCTTGTAGTAGTGCATTTATCATCTTTCACGTCGTCTCATTATTACTACACATGACATTATCACCAACCATACAATCTACACTGCTTCGTCACAATTCAACAATTACGCAGGCTTTGCGCAGCGCAGTCTACAAAGCCGAAGAGGGACAGACGGAAACAAACGCTTTACAAGCATTTTACGGACAGATGCACTATCATCTTGGCTGGGTAGACACACAACTTCATCCCATACAAAGTAATCCTGGGAAGCTACTACGCCCAACGCTCTTGCTCCTCGCATACGAAGCTTCCGGTGCTTGGGGACTAGCAACAAGTGACGATGATGTATACTTGCGTCGTGCATTGCCAGCAGCAGCAGCCGTCGAACTGACACACAACTTCACTCTCATCCATGATGATATCGAGGATGGCGATGCAGAAAGGCGTCACCGCACAACTCTGTGGAAGCAGTGGGGAATTCCACAAGCACTTAATACAGGGGATGGCATGTTTGCACTTTCTCGCCTGACATTGTGGGGGGTGCTTGATGAAGGCGTAGAAGGATTAATTGCTGCTCGTCTTGGTACCGCCCTTGATCGGGCATGCCTTGTGCTTTCTGAGGGCCAATATCTCGACATCAATTTTGAGCAACGTCTGGATATTTCAGTCGCAATGTATTTGGACATGATTCAGAGAAAGACAGGGGCGTTGATGGCATGTGCTGCTGAGATGGGTGGACTTCTGGGAACACACGATCAGGAAACCATTGAAAGCCTACGAAGATTCGGCTGGGCGATGGGAGTCGCGTTTCAGGTACGTGACGATATTCTCGGCATATGGGCAACAGCAGCAGAGCTAGGCAAGACATCGGCCGGCGATGTCTATCGCCGTAAGAAAAGTCTTCCCATCTTACATGCATTAGAGTACGCATCAGAACACGACCAAACCTTTTTGCGTGAGCTATACACTCAACAGGAATCGCTTACGTCAGAACAAGTAGATTATGTTCTTGCTATCTTCGAGCGAACTAACACAAAAGCATACTGCCGTGATTTTCTCGCCCAACAATGCACAGTGGCGTATGAGGCTTTAGCAAGCGTACCGCACTACAACAACGCTATCTCTGAACGGGCACGAGATGATATGGAAACACTGGTTCACTTCGTCGAAGAAGCAACAAGAAATTAATGAAGTAGACAAAATGTGGTCGAGGTGTGCTTTGCTAGGCAGCCCCCCCAAAAAATAATTAAAATTAAAAAAAAAATTGGTTTAGACACATTGA
>CAXUHF010000031.1:26640-36330 GCA_964250765.1 uncultured Ktedonobacteraceae bacterium
ATTTTAATCACAAATTGGGGTGGGTGGGGCCTCCCCCCCCCCCCCCCACCAAATTTTGTCTACTTCATTAACTCAAATTCCAGAGTGTAACCTCGTTGCCTGCTGAAACAGCAAGTTGATTACTGTTTGGTGCCCATGTGATGCTGTGCAAAGGGGTATTCTGTTGTATAGTCATGGTTAGCAATGGTTTCTGATTTTGTGCAGGCTGCCAAAGTGAAAGAACACCGTCGCTACTACCAACGGCAAGAAACTTTCCATTCGGAGACCATGCAAGTGAACGGATAGCGGTATGTGATACCTGTATCCGTTGCGGCATGTCCACACACTGTTGCACTCCATTCACCATCATTTGCTGTTGACACACTTGTCCGTTCCACAAGCGCACAATTCCATCATCACCACCCACTGCCAGCGTTGTATCCACAGGCGAAAACGCAAGCACACGCATCGGAACCTTTGCATCAAGATAGAAGGCGTGTACCTCTTGTCCACCTGCAGCATTCCAGACGCGAACAGCTCCACCTTGAGATGACGATGCAACTGTTTGTCCATCAGATGCCCAAGAGACACTCTCGATTGGCGTATTGTGACGCTGAAATACTGTTTGTGCACGATAAGCGGCTGTATTCCACACAATTGCGCGTGTATCCATAGCACCAGAAACAACCTGTAGTTGCTGATTTTGTCCTGTCCATGCAAGACTCGTGATGGTTGCGGTATGATGATGCGTCGAACGCGCCAATTGATTTCCTGTCTGTGCATCGAGGAAAAGAACTTGATTATTTGAACCAGTGACAAGCCTTTGGCTATCGGGGGACCATGCAAGTGCATGTATAGATGCAGGATGAGGAATTGTCCGATGAACAGTACCATCTGTACCCCAAATTAACAGTTGAGCATCATCGGCACCACTTGCAAGTGTCATGCCATCAGGCGACCATGAGACGGTGCGTACAATCTGTTGATGAGCAGTAAAAATAATACCTTGCTTGAGCATTGTAGGAATCATAGGGACAGAAGTTTTGGATACGGTTGTCTGTTGTCTGCCTACCATATTCGTCGTTTTCAATGTACTCTTGTCGAGAGAGCGGAACGCAGCATAGCCAAGTCCCACAGTTCCTGCACCAAGAGCCACACCACTCAGTGCTAAGAATGATCGGCGCGTTATGCTCTGCTTTTTCCGTTTAGACGCTAACAGCTCAGATGTTCGAGCTACAGTTGGTAAAGCATTTTCATCATTCGCAGTAGTGGCTGAGTGAAAGAGGATGTCTGGTATGGATGCTGGCAGTGCTGTGTCCATTAGTGCTGCAACAGAATCGTTTAGTGCGTAGGAGTCGAGCGCAAGCCGTTCCCCCGGTATGACTCCAGACGCGAGTAGTGTAGATTGTTCAGCTAAAACACGTCCATTAGAGGTGTGGCGCAACATATACACAAGCTTTTTGCCAAAGGAGTCCATATGTGGAAGATGCAATTCTTCAACTAGTGCTGGCACAAGTGCCGCAACTTGCGCATCAGCCACGATTTCCACAGGTCGTACTAGGCCGTGTGTATTCTCTTCTATCAATATTTCTAGTTTCTGCATGATCTTCCCCTATCCTTGTTCTTTGTCACAGTGTATCATGATGTATCTTTCTCTTCAGGAATATGGGCAATATGGGCTAGTCGAAAAGCCTGGAGTATGATACTATCTAGGAACATAAGGCTGTGTACTCAAGGGAAGGATGTCGCATATGTTCCGTATCGCTGCTAGAATATGCTGTATATGTTTCCTACTTTTTTGTGCTTTTCTTCCTGCAACAGTCATAGCTTCCTCAACACACACTCAGCAAGTCGCAGATTTCCCAACGGTCAGTCCTGACTATATTTATGATCAGCTTTATTACATGGCAACGCACTTTCAGCACCGCGAAGCGGGCTATAGTGCTGATAGTAACACAAATGGTCATGATGCGTTCGCGGCATATTGGGCGCAGGAGATGCAGCATAATTTACAAGGCTTCGGTGCACAAGTTCATCAAGATATGTTTACTGTTGTGGGTTGGCATAATCGTCCAGCTACTACAAAAGCCTTTAATGTTGAGGTCACAGTACCTGGAGGAGTCCATCCAGAGCAGGTCGTCGTTATTGGCTGTCATTACGATGGTATGGCAATCTCCACACAGTCAGCAAACGATGATGCAAGTGGTTGTGCTATCGAACTTGGTGTGGCACAAGCGATGGGCAATTACTGGCGTAGTCACCACGTCTACCCAGCGCGAACACTACGTTTCGTCATCTTTGACGCGGAAGAGCAAGGGTTATACGGCTCATTTCATTATCTCAACAGTACTATTAATGGAGATGTGCAGAATATCGTTGCGATGTTCAACGAAGAGCAGAGCGGCATTGCGTATCCACTGCGCTATCTTGGACAAGCTGCGAATCCACTTCTGCCGTTTTACATTGACATGTCGCCACTACAAAATAGTTCGCTCTATCCCGCTCAAAGCAAGCTTTCACCAACACAACAAAATAATATTAAGCACTTCCGCAATTTGATGCAACAAGCGGTTGTTGCCGCGTTCGCACAATTTCAAGCACTTGGCTTTCAAGGTCTTACCTATCATAATAACGATAATCAAGACTCTGCACAACCAATATTCACACCGCAACAGATGAACAACATACATCAGGAAGACGATACGCTTGGTGGCAGTGATCAAATTCCCTTTACACTAGCTGGCCTTCCATGTGCGACGTTTGCTGGAAATTCCACGTACTACGACAACCATCCGCCCGCGTGGTCGTATCCCTTTGACCAGACACAAGATACCATTCAACTTATGAACACGTTCGCCGATGGTAGTTCACAAAAAGCTCATGCACTTACGCTTTCACTCGCGTTACCGGGAATGTTGACCACCTGGATGCTCCATCAGTCTGATATTCTTGGCGAAACACATCAAGCAACGCGTCCATTTGTAGCAATTAGTGACATTGGACTCACTCAAGTGAATGAAAGCATTGCGGTAGATGCCAAAGCATCATTGGATCCAAAGAGGAGCAATTCATCCTTTAGCTATATATGGCATTTTGGAGATGGAACGACGGCAAGTGGTGTAAGCGTTACGCATACATATACAAAAACAGGTCACTACATAGTAATGCTTACGGCAAGCTCCCCATCTGGCACGCGTAGTATAAGCAAAAACGTTATAATTTCTAATCAAGCTACCATATATAAAAATCCGTATGAGGGCAACGCCGGAGATGGCAATCCTCCACACAATCCAGAGGTACAGTTACCACAGCCAAACGATAGCTTATCAGACAAGGTAGTTAGCCTATCCGTGCAAAGCACAGTGGTACCCTCTGCATCTCAACCATCACAAAGAGCGCAACCGCTCCAGTCGGCACCGTTCGATTTTGTTGTAGGGATATTTCTTTTGTGTGTAGCGGTTACAGGCAGTATCGGAATTGGCTTGCTCGTTATGAGAAGAAGACGTTGATGTGTAGGTTATTAATAGTTGTAAGTAGTGGTACGTCTGTATACTAGCTTTGTATGACGTTTAATAGAACTATTCATACTACTCTCATTAGAGGGGCCAAACATTATTATAAAGCGCATCAAGTGGCTCCGTGTGTATAGCGATGATAATAACAGATGCTGTTACTTTTGCCAGGGGAGATGATACGATGACACGACCTATCTATGTACTTGGACATAAAAATTCTGATATGGACTCGGTTGCATCCGCATATGCATATGCAAAACTACTACGTTTACAAGGTGAAGAGCAAGCTATAGCCGCACGTAATGGAGATTTGAAACCAGAAATACGCTTCGTGCTTGACCGTTTTCAGGTGGAGGCACCAGAGGCGCGAGAAGATGTATATTTACAGGTGCGCGATGTTATGAAACGTGGCGTGATCTGTGCCCATATTGATCAGCCGCTTTTGGAAGCTGGACAACTTTTACAAGAACACAATCGTCGCTCCATGCCTGTCGTGGACAATGACAATAAGGTACATGGCATTATTGGCGATGAAGATTTTGCGAAACTTTTTTTCAACGATCTCGACCCACGAGTTGTGAACCGTATTCCGTTACAGCGCGACAATCTTGTACGTGTCCTGCGTGGACGTGTGCTGGTTGAGGGTCGTCGCATATTGGGCAATCGTGTCATCGTGGGAGCAATGGAAGCCGAGACGATGGCGGACTATGTTGAACCGGGCTGTCTTGTCGTAATCGGGGATCGTGAAGATGCACAACTCGTGGCAATTGAGCGTGGGGCAGCGGCACTCGTTATAACAGGCGATTTACTCGTCTCTGAGAAAACACTACAATCCGCGCGTAAGCAGGGTGTCATGGTCATTAGCACAGGCCATCATACCTTTACCGCGGTACGTCTCATCAACCTGAGTATCAGCACACAGGATATTATGAGCACGACCTTTGACTTCTGCCATCCAGAGGATCAGATGAGCGAGGTACAAACCACGCTAGCACGTCGCCGCTCACTTCCAGTGGTAGACAATGATGGCAGGCTTGTTGGCTATATCTCGCGCTCCGATTTACTGAACGCTCACCCGAAACGTGTAGTACTTGTTGATCACAATGAACAATCTCAAGCTGTCGATGGTCTTTTAGAAGCCGAGTTGCTCGGTATTATTGACCATCATCGTATCGCCGACGTACACACAAACAAGCCAATTATGTTTCGTGCCGATCCAGTGGGCTGCACTGGTACGATCATTGTAGGACTATACCATGAGGCAGGTATCGACATTCCACGCGATGTAGCAGGATTATTACTAGCTGGTTTGCTGTATGACACATTGATTCTACGTTCGCCCACCTGCACGCCTCGTGATGAACGCGTAGCGGCAGAGTTGGCGGCGATCACTGGCGAGGATATCGAACAATTTGGGCAAGAGATTTTTGCCACAGCCGCATCAGATCTAAGCGAGAAGTCGGCGGAGGCATTGATTACATCTGATTTTAAAGAGTTCACAATTGGCGACGCCAAGATTGCCATTGGCACTGTTGAAACAGCAAGCCCAGCCTCTATCGAAAAGCGTAGTGCTGAAATCATTTCGACGATGCAACGTATCGCCCATGAGCAGAACTACGCCTCATTCCTCTTTATGATCGTTGATATCATTAACATGCGGTGTCACCTGCTCATTTCTGGCGGCGAACACGCGGTAGCAGAAGCACTACGTACACCACTTGAAGCCGACGGACATTCAGTAACTGTTGAAGGGCTAGTTTCGCGTAAAAAGCAACTTGTACCCCTACTCCCTCGTATTCAAGGCTTACTTACTGGTAAAATAGGAATTATGTAAAATTTGTACAGGGCAGATAGACACGTTTCGACGACGAAACATAACCACTTCTATGAAGCGGTTATGAAAAAAATACTTGTCATTGAACATCGGCTATGTTACACTACATCTCGATTTAGACCCACTTTGTAGAGGCGATTGCATTTCACAGACAAGCAGTCACCTCTTTTGTGGTTTCATCACGATGTTCTCTGCTGGTCAATGTTGATTAGCATCTATCTGTACCTGCCCATAAGGAGGGCGTTTTCTATCGTGAGTAACAGTAATTTCATCTGGGTTCCCGTTGTTGTAGGACTCCTTGCGATACTTTTCGCAGTCTACCTAGCGAGTTATGTCCTACGAAAAGACACTGGTACGCCTGCTATGCAAAAGGTTTCAAACGCTATTTTCGCTGGCGCAATAGCCTTCCTCAACCGTCAATATCGCACTATCGCAATTCTTTCAGTTGTTGCTGCTATTGTCGTTGCGATTATCCTGGCACTGCTTGGTCAAGGGTCTTCTGCAGATAAGTTTAACCTTGCTTGGCACACAGGAGTTGCCTTTCTCGTCGGAGCATTCTGCTCTGGTGTCTCTGGCTACATTGGTATGTACGTGGCTGTGAGAGCCAACATTCGTACTGCGAGTGCCGCGCGAAGAAGTCTTGGTGAAGCCTTAATGGTGTCACTCCGTGGTGGTGCCGTCTCTGGCTTTCTCGTAGTTGCCCTAGCACTGCTGGGTGTCTCGTCCGTCTTCATGCTTTATGGCGGATTAGGGAACGCTGTACAGGTGGCCTCAACACCATCACTCATTGTTGGTTTTGGCTTCGGTGCTAGCTTTGTTGCACTCTTTGCTCAACTTGGTGGTGGTATCTACACCAAAGCAGCCGATGTTGGCGCAGACCTCGTTGGTAAGGTAGAGGCAGGTATTCCCGAAGATGACCCACGTAACCCTGCCGTTATTGCGGACCTTGTTGGTGATAACGTCGGTGACTGTGCTGGTCGTGGTGCTGACCTCTTCGAGTCATCGACCGCTGAAAATATCGGTACGATGATTCTCGGTGTCGCTCTATTTAGACTGACTGGTAATGTCGGCTGGATTCTCTTCCCGCTCGTCATGGGTTCGTTTGGTATCATTGCCTCAGCTATTGGACTGCTCTGGATTCGTCCATCGGTCGTCGTCGAGCCAGAGAACGCCAATGGACGCGACATAGGTGACATAGCGATGGGTCAGTTGAATATTGGCTATTACATCACATGTATTCTTTCCGCTATAGGCATGTTTGTAGGAACATTTCTACTGCTTAATGTCACCACAAGTAACAATCAGCCGTTGGTGACAACAGGATCAATTCCATCCTGGATATGGTTTGGGCTTGCAGGTTGTGTTGGTATTCTGCTCAGTATCGCCTTTGTGTTCATCACCCAATTCTACACCTCCGGTACCTATCGACCTGTACGCGAAATTGCCGCCGCATCACTGACAGGTCCTGCTACAGTAATCATTGCAGGCATCTATATCGGTCTTGAGTGCGTTGCTCTTCCTGTACTCGCGATTAGCATTGCTCTTGGTCTCTCGTACTTCTTAGGCAGTCAGGTACACTTAGGTACACATGGCGTGATCAACGTTGGCGGTGTCTTCGGAACGGCAGCCGCTACAGTTGGTATGCTGATGACGTGTGCATACATCCTCGCAATGGATACCTTCGGCCCCATCACAGATAACGCCGGTGGTATTGTAGAAATGGGTGGCGAGTCTGGTTCAGTACGCGACATCACTGATGCACTTGATGGTGTTGGTAACACGACTAAAGCACTCACCAAAGGTTATGGTATTGGTTCAGCAGCGTTAGCAGCCTTCTTACTGTTTAGTGCCTACTTGGATGTGCTGTACTCTCTTAGAACACCAGGTGCGAAGGCAGGAGTCTACAGTGTGAACCTCGCCGACATTTCAGTCTTCATCGCGGGTCTCATTGGCTTAACTCTGATCCTGTTCTTCAGTTCTTTGGCAATCCGTGCTGTTGGCGCGGCAGCCCAAAACATGATTGAAGAGGTACGTCGCCAGTTCCGTGAGAATCCGAAAATCATGGCTGAACGCGTCGAAGACCGCGTTGACCCAGATTATGCGCGTTGTGTCGATATCAGCACACGCGGCGCCCTACGCGCCATGATTCTTCCTGGCGCGATAGCTATCGCCACCCCCATCGCTGTCGGCACCATTCTCGGCACACAAGCTGCCGCGGCTATGCTGATGGTTGGTACAATGGGTGGTATCGTGATGGCCCTCTTCTTCAACAATGGTGGTGGTGCATGGGACAACGCCAAGAAATTTATCGAAGCGGGTTTCCTACGCATCAATAGCAATGGAGTTGTTGACGCCAACGGTTCTGTTCATGGCAAAGGCAGCGAAGAGCACAAAGCTAGCGTCGTTGGTGATACCGTCGGTGACCCTTTCAAAGATACCGCAGGTCCATCACTACACGTGCTGATTAAGCTACTTGCCACGATTACGCTGGTGCTTGCGCCACTGTATGTGTTCTTGCATCCATAATAAAACTGTAGAGACTAAACGAGTGAATGCTGAACAGACTTTGTTCAGCATTCACTCGTTTAATACTTGCAGCTTTTCAAAACCAACTACTTGCCAATAAGCAACGTCTTCTATGATTGCGTCAATTTTCCGTGCTTAAAAAGGTAGACAAGAAGAAGTAGTGCTGCTACCATTATGCCAATTACAGAAATATATCTCGCAAAAAGCCAGGGAATCCAATAGAGAATAACACAGACAGTAAGGATGAGAGATACAACACTTACAAATGGACTAAAGCGACTCATAGCTATAAATCCTTTCTTCGTCTTATACTTACTGTATCAACAGTATAACACAGAAAATATTTCATTTCCCTTTCAACGATCATCATCCTATTTGGTGCGATAAATCGTACCCTTACAAAAATAATATATTAGCGAGGGAGAATGCCATGTACGCACCCAACAATATATACAAATTATTCTATTTCTCAACAATTATAGCCATGCTTTGCATACTACTAGCTGGTTGCGATGCAAATCTTTCATCATTAGCAAGTAGTAGCAGTAGCGACACAAGTGGTAGTAGCGGATCGTTAGGTTCCGGTGTTCAAGGCATCAAGGTATTCGTAGAGCCAGACGCGGGAGACTCCATCATCACTAGTGCGATCTTAGGAGCACAGAAATCTGTCTGGGTCGAGATGTACCTGTTGAGTGATCGCAACGTGCTTAAAGCATTAGAGGAAGCAGCGCACAAAAACATAGACATTCGTGTCATGCTTGAGATGCATCCGTATGGTGGCGGTAGTTCAGCACAAAAGGTTCTTGACCAACTGCTAGCAGCAGGAGCAAAGGCACAGCCGAGTGCTCCTGCCTTCACCTTGACCCACGAAAAAGGTATGATTATTGATAGTACAACAGCATATATCATGACCTCGAATTTCACACGTGCAGCTCTGGGTGGAACGAGCGGTGGAAAAGCAGGCACAACAAATCGAGAGTATGATATCGTCGATAGCAACGCACAAGATGTTCAGGCTGTTATCGCTATCTTCAACGCTGATTGGAATCATACAACAGCACAATTTAACGATTCTAACCTCGTCGTTAGTCCAGTGAACTCACGCAATGCATTCACTTCTCTTATAGAGAGCGCACATAGCACAATTCTGCTTGAAGGCGAGGAGATGAAGGATAGCGGTATAGAGCAGGCGTTGGTTACAGCCGCAAAACGAGGTGTACATATTCAGGTTATTCTACCATCGGCAAGTAGCGGTTCTAGCGATAGCAATAGTGAGGGCATCAGCACAATTAAGCAAGGCGGTGTGTCAGTCAAAGAAGACCCACGTTTGTATATGCATGCGAAAATCATTGTTGTGGATGGAAGAAAGGCATTCGTCGGCTCTGAGAACATCTCAGCGCAGTCGCTCGACCAGAACCGCGAACTTGGTATACTTGTTGCGGATGATAGTGTATTAAACACGCTACAACAGACATTTCAGCAAGATTGGGGTGACTCGCAAAGTGTTTAAGAGGATAGTATTATAAGAGTAGTACACACAACTCTCTTTGTGATCTTATTATCTGCAAAAAGGAATGGAAGCACTATTATGTATAGTGATACTAAAAAAGAGCAAGCAATCATGTGGCGAGATCATGCTAAAGTTACTGTAGAGCGAATCTACGAGACAATGGCAAAATTGATCAACCTTTCAAAAGAGCAAGGAATATCGACAGCACATGCGGCAGATGTGTTGGCAGAGTAGCATATTGTCACTACTCGAAGGAGCAACAAGAGTGTTTAGAAGTCCACTTTTAATTTGTAGGGTTTGTGCTGTGGAATCTGACAGGGGGGGTT
>CAXUHF010000031.1:36340-48329 GCA_964250765.1 uncultured Ktedonobacteraceae bacterium
TTAGATGTCACGTGATATCTGCCTGGATTCGGCCTCTAATATCTCACTGGACTTCTAAATATCTTTAAACTAATAGGAAACAAACTATCTGATGTTCTCATTTGCTTCATATGGTACCATGTAAAGAAAAACGGAGGCTTCTTATATCATGGTTACAGAAGTTGCAATATTTATCGCGGCATCAGGTAAAGAGAACGAGCTTGGCGCGGGTATTCTTAAAGGGTTAGAGGTTATTCGTCAGCATCCAGAATGCATCTCAGCAAATGTTACTCGTTGTATTGAACAACCACAACGTTATATGCTCACTGTTAACTGGACTTCTCTGGAGGCTCACACAGTTGGGTTCCGAGGTGGTCCACTCTTTCCACAATGGCGCAGCAATATCAACGGCTTATTTACGGGCACAGCCGAAGTATTCCACTATCAGCCATTCTAAAAAGAATACCTCTTCAGAACGATAACAGCCCCATTTCCTTGATATGAAAGGTTGTACATTGTATGTCCAATGCGCAGAGCCAGCACGATCAGCGTTCAACAGTTGAGCAAGGAGCTAAAACTGAGGCAGAGCAACTTGCCGATTCTATAGCAGCCCTACGGCACCAGATAGAAGAGGCGAACTATCAATATTTCGTACAGGATAACCCCACGCTAACAGACGCGGAATATGATCGGCTCATGCAAGAGCTACGGCAGATTGAGCAGGAGCATCCAGAGCTACAAACACCTGACTCACCTACGCAACGTGTTGGTGCAGGTCCAGTACAAGACGTAGCGCAACATCGTCATCCCGTGCCAATGCTGAGCCTTGCGAACGCGTTTGATGAAGAGAAACTACTGGCCTGGCAAAAACGTGCTCAGGCTATTCTTCCCAATGCAACCTTTAGCTATGTCTGTGAACTCAAAATTGATGGCTTGGCAATGGCGTTGACTTACGAAAAAGGCAGTTTGATTATTGGTGCTTCTCGTGGCGATGGACTTGTTGGTGAGGATTGGACACCCAATGTACGAACTATTCGCACGATTCCGCAACGACTACGTGGCGAGCTTATTCCCGACCGTGTTGAGATACGTGGCGAAATCTATATGTCAATCAAGAGCTTTGAAAAGCTCAACGAAGAAATGCACGACAATAAACTTTTTGCCAATCCGCGTAATGCAGCAGCGGGATCGTTACGCCAGAAAGACCCACGCGTCACCGCCTCGCGTCATCTCGATTTCTTTGGCTATCAAATCGGCTACATTCAAGGTATGGACATTAATAATCAGTGGGATGCCCTCAATGCTATTCGTGCATGGGGCTTTTCTGTCAATCCCAATGTTCATTTAGCCTCTTCTATGGAAGAGGTCATTGCTTTTTGCAAACAGTGGGAACAGAAACGCTTCGACTTGCCTTATGAAATTGATGGCGTCGTTATCAAAATCAATGACTTCTCACAACAACAAGAACTGGGGACCGTCGCGCGTGATCCACGTTGGGCTATTGCATTCAAGTATCCTCCAACACAGGTCGCTACAAAACTGCTCAACATCGACGTAAATATCGGACGTACTGGAGCCGTTAATCCGTGGGCTATGCTTGAACCGATCAACATTCGTGGTGTCACCGTCTCACGTGCTTCGTTGCATAACGAGGGCGATATCCAACGAAAAGACTTACGCATTGGCGATTGGGTCCTGGTACAACGAGCAGGTGAGGTCATTCCTCAAGTGGTCAAGCCCGTTGTTGAGCGGCGTACAGGACAGGAAGAAGTATATCATCTGCCGGAGTATTGCCCTCGCTGCGGTACACGGATTATTCGTATACCCGATCAGGCAATGGCCTATTGCCCAAATACGCACTGCCCCGCTCGTAACCTTGAGAGTATTATTCACTTTGTCTCAAAGGGCGCGATGGATATTGAAACCATTGGTGAAAAGATGTCTGAGCAACTCGTCGAAGCTGGCTATATCAAGAGTGTCGCCGACTTCTACAGTCTGACACACGATCAGCTTTTAGCGTTGGAGGGTGTCAAGGCGAAAAGTGCGGACAACATGCTAGCCGCTATTGAAGCGAGCAAGCACCGTTCGCTCTGGCGACTTCTCTTTGGTCTCAATATTCGCTACATGGGCGAGAAGGCTGCCCAATTGATAACGGGTGCATTTCAAGATATGGACAGGTTGTTAATAGCAAGCGAAGAGGAGATCATCGCGGTACCAGGGATCGGTCCCAAGATTGGGCACAGTCTCTACTCATGGCTACAAGAGCCAGAAAACCGTGCGTTAATAGAACGTTTACGTGATGCTGGTCTGAACATGAAGGACGAGCAACAGATAGCAACGGGACCACTCGCAGGTCAGACATTTTTGCTCACAGGTCGGCTCAGCACCATGACACGCCCTGTTGCAGAGGAGGCGCTGATACAACGCGGCGGCTCCATTGCCTCTAGTGTGAGCAAGTCTCTGAGCCATCTGATTGTTGGTGAAGAGCCTGGGTCAAAGGTTGCTAAAGCACAAAAAGCTGGCGTACCCATTCACGACGAGCAATGGCTTGTTGAACTTCTCAAAGAACATGGAGTCATTTGATATGCAGAACACTCCTACAAAAATCGTCAATACACTACCAATCTTTGATGGACATAACGATGTCTTACTTAATCTACATCTAGCGGATCGTGGGGAAGGACGTTCCTTTTTTGTCGAGAGCGAGCAGGGACATCTTGATCTCCCACGAATGCAAACGGGCGGCTTTGGTGGCGGCTTCTTTGCCGTATTTGTACCACCCGAACCAGGAACAACACCTAAAGAGGAAGACAGCATCAAGCTTACAGACAAGGGCTACGAGTTTCCGCTCTCTCCCGCTATCGGCTACGATTATGCACTCAGAACAACACTCGCAGTTACTGCACGCCTTTTCCGACTTGAAGCGGAATCACAGGGGCAGGTCAAGATTGTTCGTACTGCTGATGAACTGGAAATAAGCTTACACAATAGTGTACTCGCCGCAATACTACATTTTGAAGGTGCCGAAGCCATTGACCCAAACCTTGATGCGTTAGAAGTATTTTATCAAGCTGGTCTACGTTCGCTTGGTGTCGTATGGAGTCGTCCAAATATATTTGGGCATGGTGTTCCCTTTAACTTTCCGCATTCACCTGATACAGGTCCAGGCTTAACTGATCTTGGCAAAAATCTTGTTCGTGCCTGCAACCGTTTGGGCATCATGATTGATCTTTCGCACATTACCGAGCAAGGCTTTTGGGATGTTGAAAAACTGTCGGACAAGCCACTAGTTGCGACACACTCGAATGTGCATACGCTTTGTCCTTGCCCCCGCAATTTAACGGACAAACAATTAGATGCAATCAAAGCATCGGAAGGTATGGTTGGTCTGAACTTTGCAGTTTCGTTCTTACGCTCAGATGGATACAACAATGCGGACACGTCTATCGACGTAATGGTGCGTCACATCGACTATCTCGTTGAGCACCTTGGAATAGAACATGTTGGGTTCGGTTCTGACTTTGATGGTGCAACTGTTCCGCAAGAGATACACGATGTGACAGGTCTGCCTAAACTTATACATGCATTGCGTGAACATGGCTATGATGACGCAGCACTGCACAAACTAGCTTATGAGAACTGGATACAGGTGCTTCGTAAAACTTGGCGAATATGACAAAAAAAGCGAAGGTTCGCTCTTCATTCAGAGAGCAGACCTTCGCTACTATGTATGCGTCTATTCTTGTGAACTTGTTAATGCCATCGCTTCTGCGATCCACTGAGTAAGTCGATCGATATCAGGAACACTCGTTGCAATATTTCCTGTGCTATGAGCCTCTGAGAGTGTGGTGTATAGATGCTCTGGATTACGGCGTCGTAGGTCCTTATTGCCATTCACACCGGCCTCTTCAAGCATAACAGCTACGTCAGCAGTTACGCCCTGCAACTGTAGGAATTCAGCACGGTCAGCAAGCATTCTCAGCATATGTGTGCTTATCTCTGCTATCTGTGCTAATTCGCCACGCTCTTCTTTTGTTCGGGTCTGGTCGAGCAGTTGTTGCGTTGTGGATATTCCCTGCGCCTCCAACTTGCTCTGTATTTCTGGCTCAATGCCAGGAATTGTACTGATCGAGTTGCTTGCAGCGGCAGAAGTACTTGTGACGCTATTTGTTGTACTGGTAGATGTTGATGCAGTCGATACGGGACTACTCGTAGTACTATTTACAGTGCTTGTAGATGGAGCAGTCGATGCAGGAGTCTGCGACTGTACGTTTTGTTGTGCTTGCGTTACCTTCTGTGTAGCGGTATTAATGGCATCTTTGCTTGTGTCTTTCGCATTCGATGCTGCCTGCTTCGTCGTGTCAACCACATTGCTTGCAGTATCTTTCACATTCGATGCTGCCTGTTTTGTCGTATCAGCAACACTTGACGCCGCCTGCTTCGTCGTATCTGCCACGTTGCTTACTGCTTGCTGCGCAGTATTTACTACGCTATTTGCTGTATCCTTAACTTGTGATGTCGCCTGTTGAGCGGTATCGCTCACTTTGCTTACGGTGTCTTGTACCTTCGCATTTGCTTGTTGAGCAGCATCAGTAGCGGCACTCTTCGCGTCTGAGCCTGCCTGCTGTGCAATGTTCCCCAGATCGCTAGCAGTACCTTTTGTGCTTGTACCTGCTTGCTGTGCGATGTTACCCAAGTTGCTCGCGGTGTCCTTCACTTGCGCAGTAGCTTGCTGTGCCAAATCCCCAAGATTGCTCGCGGTGTTCTTCACTTGTGCAGTAGCTTGCTGTGCATAGTCTTTTAGAGTGCTTCCGGTTTGCGTAGCCTTCTCTGAAATTTGCTGTGTGTACTGATTGAGTTCTGTTTTCTCAGGAATATAGCCACGCAGTTCCTGGAATCTGTCGGTCAAGAGCCGACGCATTTCTTGACCACGCATCGGAGCAATCAGTGCTCCCAAGCCAAGACCAAAGAGAAGACCTCGTAAAAAATTGCCCATTTTCCACTTCCTTTTCTTTCATTTATAAAGTAGCAATAAGTGCTACCAAGCTAATACATATGCTTACTGATAATGCACGTACTAGCACAACCCTAAGTTTCAACTAGGAGATAGGTCCCAAATTCACGTAACGCCACAGATATAAGTGAAATGTTCGCTCGTATCTATAGCGTCCAGTATTGCTACACTAAACAAACTGCATCTTAATATAGCGACTACGAAGTGCGTGTACCTGCTCTTGAACGTTCTTGCCCCGAACAGCGTCATGAATCAATTGTGCAAGCTCACCCATCGCACGCTCGTCCATACCGAAGCGTGTCATTTCAGAAACACCGATGCGCAGACCAGAGGGATTCCGTGGATCAGTATCTCCTGGTAGCATATTGTAGTTGAGAATGATATCGTTTTTTTCCAATACCTTTGCGACTTCGACACCACCACCCCATTGCGCAACATTCACACCAATCATGTGGCTCATAGTATAGCCGAACTCACGTGCCTCTACGGGTGTGCCTAATTCATCAAGGCTCTGCCCTAACGTCTGAGCGTTGCGTACAATCTGTGTGACATAGTTCGCGCCAAATGTTCTCATCTCACGAATAGCTACAAGCAATGCAGGAAGTGTATGAAGATGGTGATTGCTTGACGAACCAGGAAACACACCACGATCTGCTGCGGGCCAGTATTTCTTTTCAGTTTCTTCATCCATATTGCCAAGAATGACGCCACGCTGTGGGCCTGGAAATGTCTTATGAGTGCTGCCAGTCAACCACGTCGCTCCCTCATGTAAAGGGTCTTGAAATTCGCCACCCGCAATGAGACCGAGGACGTGTGCCCCATCATATAGTAGGGGAATACCCTTTGTTTTACAGAACGCGGCAACCTGTGATACAGGCTCTGGAAAGAAGAATAAACTCTTTCCCATAATCACCAGTTGTGGCGAAACCGAGTCGATCAACTCGATAGTCTTCTCAGAATCGACATGATAATGATCTGGTGTTAATGGTAGATAGTGCAGGTTGACCGAATTGGCTCCACCTAGTTTGAGTGACTGACCTCGATTTTGAATGCGGCGTCCAAACACACCAACGGGACCATGACTGATGTGTCCACCGCCATCCGTCGAATTAGCGATAATGGTATCGCCTCCTCGCAAGAAGCCAAGCGCGATAGCTGTGTTCGCAGCATTACCACTAATCGGGCGCACATCAGCTTGCTTTGCTCTAAAAAGCGCGATGATTTCATCATGTGCCATCCGCTCAATTTCGTCTATAAAACGCGTTCCCTGATAGTAACGGTTTACTTTGTCGCCCTCGTTTGGATGCCCTTCCGCATAACGGCCCATGAAGTCCGAATTCTGTACACGACGTACTGCATCACTCGGCGTATTTTCGCTAGCAATGAGGTTAATGGTTTGAGTCTGCCGCCACGTCTCCTCTTGTGCCAGAATGTTTTCGATATCGGTTATGTCTACAGCCATGATGTTATCCCCTTACTATTTTACATGAAGAGTAAGTTAAAAATACTTTCCCAGTATATCACAGCACATCTATAGCCCTTCCTCATCCTTTCAAATCACTTGTAGGACTTACGAAACGAACGATGTTATGCTTTTCTAGCGTATCTCAACCATTTCTCAACCACTTCTCAACTTTATCGCAACCTATTTTTGATATATTTGTTGTGGATAGATAGTATTAGCGTGCAAATTTGGAGTGGTGGTTATGTGGGAAGTGGGAGTCTTAGAGGCGACTCAGCGCGAAACTTTCTTGAAAAGATACATTTGTTTAATTGTCTTCATTACTTCCTACCATCCATTTTCCTCACATATACATTGTCTTTTATTGCACCAGAATAATACAAGACGCGACATCGTCCTGCCTCGTCTTCTCTATTCCTGTGTTCCTACCGCTCACTTTTGGAGCGGAGAATTCTCTTGATGTGCTTTATAGAAAGCACCAAAGACACTGAGCGAAAGGACAACTGTAGTTATATGGATCATTTCAACTTAACATCACGTCGCAACCTCCTCAAAGGGGCAGCTGTAGGAGCTGCGGGTATTGCAACAGCAGGCGGCATTCTAGTTTCTAATAAGCTTAACGGTGCTCATGCTGCTGCGGCAACTACAAATTGTGTTACTCCCATTGCTGATATTCTCACTATCGCACGCACGGCTGAGCGGCTTGCTGTCACATTCTACACGAACGGCCTTAGACACGCCGATAAACTAGGAATCAATGGCAAGGACAGAGAGTATATTCATGCGGCTCTCATCGAAGAGCAAATTCACGAATATTTCTTCCGCTCTGCAGGGGGTAATTTCCTTGCCAGCACATTCAGCTTTCCGCATGGACAAGCAACATTCCAGAATCTGAAGTTGTTTATTGAGACGCAACAGCAATTGGAAGGTGTCTTCGACTCCGCGTTCCTGGCAGCAGTAAAAGAGTTTTCACTGCAGAGCCGCTCAGACCTGGCACAGGTTGCAGCTCAAATTGCCTGTATTGAGTCAGAGCATCGTGTGCTTGGTCGTTCAATCGGCGGTTACGTCCCTGCCGATAACTGGGTGTTCACTCCTGTATTGCTCGCAAAAGTGGGGGATGCACCAGCTTTAGTGAAATCTGCTGGCTACCTCAGCCCGAAATCAGGCAACAGTTACAACTATGTAGAAGCAAACGTAAATGATAAGGATGTCGTCTACCGCTCACCATTTTCTGTTTCCTGCAAGTAGTTAGAGAAAGGTGTCTCTTTCCTCTCTCTTTTTACTAGAGAGGAAAGAGACATGCTTAAAGGACTAATTCGCCTTGTAGAACAACTATTGCACTCCCACCAATCTTCACGAACTCAATTTCGTCAGGTGAACCGACGATTTCCACAAAGATAGTACTAGGGCGATGCATCCAGTGTCCTTGCTCTGCTATAAATGTTGGCTGATCAATCAATCTATAGTGCCACAAGTATGCTGCCATACCACCTGTTGCTGAACCTGTTGCAGGGTCTTCTAATACATCTGGCGGCGTCCCAAACTGGCGAGCGAAAGTTTTTCCTTGTGCAGTCACCCCACCTAAACAGAACAGATGTGGACTAAAGAAGTCCGCCTCTGCTTTGAAGCGTGGATAGTTTGCGATATCTAAGGTAGCGCGTCGCAAACTATCCTGATCGCGTAATGGAATCATGAGTTGCGGTGTTCCCGTACTGACAGTTTGAATAGGTACATGAGGCAGAGCGTCATCTACGGATAGACCAAAAAGGGGAAGCACATCTGCTGGATCATACTGCCTTAGAAAAAGAGGCTTCTTTTGTGTCATAACAATTTGCTTCACGTGTCCCTGTTCAGCATAAATCTCTACAGGTAGAGGACCTCCTGGCAACTCTAGGCTTATAACTGTATGATCTCCCTGTAGAGATAGGCGGCCTGACGCAACAAGAGCAAATGTGGTCGCAATCGTCGGATGGCCTGCCATAGGGATTTCTTCGGCTGGCGTAAAATACCGCACGCCAAAGGTGGCGATACTCGAACGACGCACAAAGGCCGTTTCAGAAAGATTCATTTCGCGTGCAAGGGACAGCATCAAATCGTCAGAGAAAGCATCTGTCTCGAAAATAACAGCACAAGGATTTCCACTGAGAGCTTGAGTTGTAAAGGCGTCAACTTGCATAAACGGATAGGATGACATAAGCATATTATCCTTCTACTTCGAGAATCATTTCTATCTCAACGGTAGCGTTGCCAGGCAGTTGTGCTACACCGATTGCGGAGCGAGCATGTTTTCCACGCTCTCCAAAAACTTCGATAAGTAAATTTGATGCACCGTTAATCACTTTTGGATGCTGCGTAAAGTCTTCTGTACTATTAACCATACCAAGCAGTTTGACGATACGATGAACACGGTCCAAGTCTCCAAGAGCTACAGAGACCGTTCCAAGTAAGTCTATAGCAACTTGCCGTGCGGCTTCGATAGCTTGCTCAACCGTCACATCACGTCCCACTTTACCAGTCAGCGTGTAATCTTCTCTCAAGGAGGCATGTCCTGAAACGAAAAGTAGGTTGCCTGTTTGTACAGCAGGAATAAAGCTACCGAGTGAAGGTCCTCTGGGTGGTAGTGTAATTCCTAAAGAGGCCAGTTTCTGTTCGATCTGCATAAAATATTCCTTTCATATGTTGATAAGAACGCAAGCACGTCAAATGTAACAAGGCTAAGTTCGACTTACATCTATATTTGTAGTAGTTGTTACCCCTGTTAGAGTGAAGGATACATAAAATAGATTAGTTCTTAAACAGCCAATAGAGAAGAAAGTGACAATTTTTGTGAGTCAAATAGTTTAGGAACATTCCTAACATTGAACATTTTAAATTTTGCTGCTATACTAAACCTACGGAACTGGAACAGTGCTTTGCACATTTTTTAATATCTGTACCGAACCAGCTACAATATGTAGCCGCATAGGTGGTCTATGGCAGACCTCCAAGCGTCTGGTAGATCGCCTCTTGTGGAGAAACTCAGGAGGATTAGTTTCTATGAAGGTTTATAGGGCGGAACAAATTCGCAATGTAGCATTGATTTCCCATGTAGGAGCAGGCAAAACCTCTTTAGTAGACGCGGCCCTCTTCGATAGCGGGGCAGTTACCCGACAGGGTAAAGTCGATGAGGGTACCTCGGTTTCCGATTATGACCCCGATGAACTCAAGCGACGTATGTCCTTGAATGCCAAGGTGCTTCCTGTCGAATGGAAAGACACCAAGATCAATTTCATTGACACCCCTGGTTACGCAGACTTTGCGGGCGAAGTAAAGGCTGGGCTTCGCGTCGCTGATGCTGCACTCCTCGTAGTTACGGCAGAAAAAGGCGTTGAGGTCGGTACAGAACTCACGTATCAGTACGCAAACGAGCGTCAACTTCCCCGCATTATCTTAGTCAACAAACTTGACCGTGAAAACACCTCCTTTGAGCAAGCGTTAGACTCCTTACGCACAAAGTTCGGGTCAAAAGTCGTTCCACTGCAAATACCCATTGGTGAGCAAGCTAACTTTAAAGGTGTGATAGACCTTGTATCGCAAAAAGCCTATACATTTGAGGGTGGTAATAAGGTACAGGAAATCTCTGTTCCAGACGACCTTAAAGAGCAAATCAGCACCTATCGTGAGCAACTGATCGAGAGTGCGGTTGAAAGTGACGACACGCTCATGGAGAAATTCCTGGAAGGCGAGGACTTAACCGATGAAGAAGTCCTTTTGGTCGTCAAGAAGAGTACCTGTACGGGTCAAGTGTTTCCAGTGCTGTGCGGTTCCGCCAGCAAAAACATAGGTGTGCAAGCACTGCTCGACGCCATCGTGGACTATCTGCCAAGTGCCGCAGATGCTGTATGTGAAGAGGCAAAAGCGTTTGGCAACGCACCCTCATTGTTTGTCTTTAAGACGGCAGCAGCACAAGTTGGCACAATCTCTACCTTCCGTGTCTATAGTGGCGCAGTGAAGCCCGATTGCCACGTCTATAACGTACAAACGAAAGCAGATGAACGATTAGGACAACTGATTACAGTACGAGGCAAAACACAAGAAACCGCAACAGAAATTCCAGAGGGCGATATTGGAGCAGTCACAAAACTTACCAATACACATACAGGCGATACCCTCACTGGTGCTAAGGATGCCTCGACTCCACTTCCAACAATTACTTTCCCTGCTCCGTGCTACACAGTAGCGGTTATTCCTAAGAGCCAAGCCGATCTTGACAAAATGGGTAATGCGCTCGCGCGTATTATTGAGGAGGACCGCACACTACGCGTCTCTCGTGATGCCGAAACCGCCGAGGTCTTGCTATCAGGTATGGGTGAGTCACACCTACAAATTGTAGTTGAGGGTATTAAACGTAAGTATAGCGTTGACCTGGAAACACACGACCAGCGCATTATCTATCGTGAGACCATTCGCAAAAAGGCGCGTGCCAATGGTCGTCATAAACGACAAAGTGGTGGACACGGACAATTTGGCGATGTGTGGCTAGAAATTGAGCCATTGCCGAGAGATAGTGAGCAACTCTTTGTGTTTGAGGACAAAATCGTTGGCGGTGTTGTGCCAGGCCAATATATTCCAGGCGTCGAAAAGGGCGTACGTGAGTCGCTAAAGAAAGGCTTCCTCTCTGGCAATCCCATGTTGTACGTCAAGGTTGCAGTCGTTGACGGCAAATATCATCCTGTGGACTCGTCCGCACAATCGTTCGAGGTTGCGGCATCACTTGGTATGCAGGAGGCTGTGCCATTAGCAAACCCTGTCTTGTTGGAACCAATCATGAACGTCACCATCACGGTGCCAGAGTACAACATGGGTGATGTTATGAGCGACATCAATACAAAACGTGGGCGTGTACTTGGTATGGACTCAATTGGTGATGGTATGCAACAAATCACGGCATTGGTTCCACAAGCTGAGATGCTTCATTATGCTACCGACTTACGCTCGATCACTCAGGGGCGTGGCTCCTTCTCGATGGTATTCTCTCAATATGAAGAGGTTCCAGCGAATGTGCAACAAGAAATTGTAGCTAAACACAAGAAAATTGCAGCTTAATAAGCTGTAAAGAGAGAAGAACACTGCTAGCGACCGTTAGCAGTGTTCTTCTTATTACTAGGTTTTTTTCCACTAAACTTGGGCAAACCAGAAGGTCCAACACCTCTTCCTCGATTTGCTCCGCCTTTAACACCAAGCCTCTTCTCTCTAGCGAGAAACGCTGCTGCATCTGCCTCATGACCATGAGTCGTGAGCCATTCGTAGGCACGATCATGAAGATTACTAAGCGAAGGAGTTCCAGCAACCATCATCCACATCGCGAACTCTGGATCGGATGGCTGCCCCTCATCCCACTGTTTTTCTGCTATAAGAAATTCCTGTACTTGCTTTACGTCTAGTGTACGCAATACTGCATCTAACCGTTGTCGAAAACTAGAGGAGTCCATCACGAGTCACTTTTCCTGTTCTTCATAATACATGAAGAGCATCTTGCTCTTGCCTTGCTCATA
>CAXUHF010000032.1:0-19340 GCA_964250765.1 uncultured Ktedonobacteraceae bacterium
ACTACAAAAAATACTCGTGTTTTGCGCTGTAGCAGCATGATCGCGCCTTCCTTTCTCGAAAGAGATAGCACACCTCTGTAGACAATAATTATGGTTGCCTACCTTCCGAAAAAAGGACGATGTTAAGGGGGAAAAAGTTCCCGAAGTTATATCTCTGCTGTAGATACTGATCAACTAACCCTATAACGTTGAAGTTGTGAGGTTTTTTTCCTGTATTTATTTAACTACGGTAATTTCTAAGCTTACTAAATGCTGTTTCCCGCTGCTTGCTTAATTTACTAGCCATGCTTTCATCTAACATGATAACTAGATCAAAATCGCTTAAAGCTTCTTTATAGTTTTTGAGCTTGAGATAACACTGTCCTCTATGAGCAAGAAATTGAGCATTTTCTGGGTTACGCTCAATAACGGTAGTAAAGTCACTAATTGCATCTTCATAAAGCTCTATGTTTTGCATTGCAGCAGCTCTACAAGCAATAGCGTTATAATTTTCTCCCAGATTCATTGTTTGTCGTAGCACGTCTGCAACTTCTATAAGGGGATACAATTGTTGATACGTTTTTGCTAGTAGTGTCCAACAATGTGTGCAAGCGGGTACTGTAGTTAGAGATTTTATAAATGCTTCTACAGCTTTCTGATGCATGCCTATTGAGGAAAAAATTTTCCCCTTTTCTTTCTGTGCAGGATGATTAAAGTCGAAATCGAGCTTGATTGCATAATCAAAGTCATTTATTGCTTCCGTATAACTTTTTAACACGCTATGAAGTCTACCTCGTTCATAGTAAGTATCAGCATCTTTAGGCTCTAGTTCGATTGCACTGTCTAAATCATTTAAAGCTTCTTTGTAACGATTTAGATATGCAAGGGTCATTCCTCTTGAAAAAACTGCCATGTAGTAAGTAAGATACAATTTTTTCCTATTGTTTATAGAATAAGCCATTTCATACTCTCCGAAGCTCTCTGTGCGCTGGGTGGAGTTAGAGTTTCCAGTATAAAATTTAATGACCTGATTAAAGTCATTTAAAGCGTCTTCGTAACGATGCATCCGTTGATAAGCAAGGCCACGATCTATTGCTGCTGCTATATTATTGGGCGTAAGGCTAATGGCCTGATTGAAGTCAGCAATAGCATCCTCAAAATGTTCCAATGATACATAAATATTTCCCCTGTTTCTAAATGTTTCACTTCTTTGAGGGTCAAGTATTATCGCATGGTTAATTTCGACTAAAGCCTCTTCATAAAGTTCTATTTGTCTTAATAAGTTTGATCGATTACTGCAAGCAAGAACAGCATCAACGCTTGGTAATGGAATAGATTTAAGCAATTCAGGTATCTTGTTTTTCGGATATTGTTCCATCAATGCATGGACTAAACCTCTCCACGATTGTGTGCAACCTGGATCAGCTATAATAGCTTTTGTGAAAGCATCTATAGCTTTATCATAATCTTTCATGCGTACCAGTGTTGCCCCTCTTCTATCTTGTGTTGTATGTTCAATTTTACGATTAGTATTAAGTTTAACTACCTTATCAAAATCAGCTAGTGCTTGGATATTTTGTTTAGTAGTGTAATAAATGTTTCCACGATCAATAATAGCTTCCAAGTTGTTTATGTTTAACACAATACTATAATTTAGGTCAGTTAATGCTTTGTTATACTCCCTCAACGAATAATAAATGCTTCCTCTCTTACGATAGAGTTCACTTAAAAGTACTGTTGGAAAAGAGGAATGCTTATTAATCTTCTCTATAAGGGAGTTTATGCATGATAATAATTCTTGTTGATTACTAGTAGGACTCTCTTCTATATACTTGATAAGCCAGATAGAAATTTGACGGGTGTCAGAGTTTGCTAGATTGTTCTGTTGCTCAATGGATAGATTGCGTAACAGTCTAGCAATAGCTTCAATCTGATGTGTATTTTTGTAGGCTTCAAGAATTTGCTCGATAGCCTCAACATGACTAGCTTCATCAGGTAATAGAAACAGTTGATACGCAAATGCAAGTGTTAAATCTAACCACTCAGACGGAAGATATAGTTTTCCCGTACCTTCTGTACTTGTATTTCTTAATATCTCTTGGTAGTAGTTAGCCAAACTCTTTCGAGTGGTGTAGTATTCCTTTTGAGAATTTTGGTATAGATAACGGCTGAAAAGCTCCTGTACTAAGTTATGATAACTATATCGTCTTTCTTGAAGACTATTAAGTACAAAAGGTAAACTTGTAAGCCATCTATAGATGTTTTTTCGTTCGTCCTCGTCTTCGGAAAGATAAGAAAAAGCTTCCAAGTCATCTTGATTAAATGGACGAGATAAAAGTGCTGTGTCTAAAGCTAATTTACGTTTTATTTTTTCTTTCTCAGGTATCCACCTTAGGAAATTGCCTACAACATCTGCGGTAGGATCAATTTCCACTTGTGGATTTGCTGTCAGCAAACCTAAGTAAAGTGGCAGACCCTGGGATAATTGTAGTATAGTTGTAATACGAGTAGAGTCAGAAATTCCTCTTTCATCAAGATATGTACGCGTTTCTTCTTCAGTAAACCTATCTAAAGGAATTGAATAGATAGTATTGTCATCATAAAATGGTAGCCATCGTTTAGGGTCATCTGGTATGGAATGTTCTAGTGGGTCACGTCCAGCTATCACAAGGATTATGTTACTATTAATATTACTTTCTAAAAAGTAGTCTAGTAGCCAAGGGGCTGCTGTGGATGCTGATTGCTCAAATGTATCAAAGAAAAGAATCAACCGTTGCCGTCTCCTTTGACGACTTGAAGTAGGTGTAACTTGAATTTCAGTATAGCGATTAAGCTCTTTAACGAATGCTTTTGTTAAATCGTCTATAGGGTCTTCTAACCTCTCTGCGTCTTTTAAAAGATGATGATAATGAAATTCGTCAAATGCGTATCCTATTCCTATTTCTGTACCCTTACTTAGAATTCCACCTACGACAGGTATATCTTTAGTTATCGAATTAGCAACATCTGTTGTTGTTTTACGCCACTCGGACTCTTGTGCTGTGTCTCGCTCTATTTTCAATTTACGTAAAGCATCGTTATACCATTCGAGACTCTTTACAAATTCACTTTCCATACCTAGTTGACTAGCAAATTTTTCCATCATATTTATTGCTGTAGTTTGCCGTTCGTTCACTATCGCTGTAAAGCAGTAATCTTTAAAATCACTGGCACCTGCTTCATCAATAAATTGGGCGAGTAATGTTGATTTACCTACACCTGCCTGACCTGATATTGAGATAATATTATAAGTAGGTTCTTCAGGTCTTAAAATATTTTCTATGAAGAAATGGAGCTCGTCACTTCGACCAACAAAAATTCTTCGATTAGTAGACAGGTGTTGATGATTTTTATGAATACTGTTCTTAACGAAGGGCATATTATTGTCACCTCACTTTGTATAGTGGAAAGCTTTTCCATTTCTATATCCCCAAAAGTGGGATAAGATTTCCATCGATATTACTTTAAACGCCAAAAATTTGCATTAATACAATGAAGCCTAACCTATTATTGCTACTTTGCCTAATGCTGTAAAATGGCTTTTTAACAATATTTGTATTAAATTTTTAATGTGTTAGTGATAGCCTCCTTGTTAACTTCAAGAAGGTAGCTTTGAGTTCTTGCTTAGTAGAACACCTTTCGTACTACTTCACGTATACACAATCCCCTCTTTATTGCTATACACTGCCGTATCCCAGTCCAGCACATCGGCAAACTCTTTTTTGAACGCATATATCTCTTCCTGCTGCACCGCCTCATCGGGCATCTCGCTATCCTTCCAGACAAGCCAGATACTCACTAACGTCTCATCAGCTTTATCCCTTAATATATACCGTTGAATGCTGCCTGTGAGCAGGTGTTGCTTACCCCTCGACATAGCTTTAAGTTTTTTCTCCAAAGCCTCCTCTTGTCCAGGGCGTATGTGAACCTCTATGCTTGTACCAAGCAACGTGATACCACTGCGATAGGTACGCCATATAGGAGACTGTGTACGCGCACGTCCCACAGGGGTTCGTTTGAATTGCTCCACTGCGTCAATTGGAATCATCCACATGCCCGATACACGCTTCCCTGGTAGCTCTTTTGCTTTGAGAAGTTGATATATTCTTTCATCTGTAACACCAAGTGTTACAGCCGTTTTTTTAACAGAGTAATGACCAGGAATAGCAACGTAGTCCATCTCTTTTTCCATGAAAGTATTGTAATAAAAACAAATATATTATGTAAAGTTGGATTGAAGATAAATTTTAAATTTTTTTATAAAACAAAGTAATATTGAAATTATTGGTTTGTAATGCTATAATCCTCATCATCGGAACACTTTTGTAGTATCAACAGATGTTTATGAGGAAAAGGAAAATACTGTGAGAATTCAACTGGTACCCGCGACAACGACGATAGCGCGCCCATTGGAGAATAATAGCGAGATTGCACGTCTTTTGTCGCTTCATCAGAGCTTGAGTGCTTGGATGGGTGGAGCGTTGCCGCCGACGCTTGATGTGTCGAAGGTGAAGCGTGTGCTTGATATTGGTTGTGGTGTCGGAGCGTGGGTACATGAGGTGGCGCGTGACCATCCGCAGATGCAGGTTGTTGGCATTGATACCAATCCCTATTTTATCGCGCATGCAAGAGCGGCGGCGTACGAGATGCATAACGCGACCTTCTTAGAGCAGGATATGTATGCTCTTGAAAGCGTGTTTCAGCATGGCTCGTTCGACCTGATCCACCTACGTTTCCTGGCGGGTACCGTCTCTGTCGCACAATTTCCGCTCCTCATTTCATCGGTATCGCACTTGTGCAAACGTAACGGTCTGATTATAGTCACCGAGGCCGAATTGCCCTTGACCAGTAGTAGTGCCTGTGATTACATGTCGTCGCTCATCCTCAGTGCTCTGATTACGGCTGGCAGGGCCTTTTCCCCTGGCTTCACGCCACAACTCGGTATCGCATCACGCCTACGTTACTGGCTCCGAAAACAAAATTGCGTCCTCAAGCATGACGATACACGTTACCTCGATATATCTCCTGGCAAACCCGCCCACGATCTGTTTGTGCAGCAAGCAATTCCCTTTGTGCAACAGATACGCTGTTTCGTGATTGGGACAGGTCACATAACAGAAGGGCAATTCGAGGACCTTTTCATCCGCATGCGACAAGAAATTGCCGAACGCAATTTTTATGGGGTCTGTCCATTGCACACCATCATCGCTTTTAACAATGTCCCTCGCGTTGGCCTATCGTTGATGAATGTCTCTATGCCACAATATCAATATTCTTGAACATCTGCATACAATGGAAAATGATGGGGGTACGACAATTGTAGGGGTCTAATTCTATTACACCCTTTCGGAATTTCACAATTTTCAGAGGACGTATGAAACGTTGCATCAATCCTGGAGAAAGAATCAATTGCCGAGAGGGTGTAATAGAATTAGACCCCTACAATTCATGCATTACGATAATGTGGTCAACAGATACGCCGTTTCCTTGATTTAGCCTTCTCTCTCAAGTATACTTTTGTTTAAAGGGAGGAATGACATGCTAGATCAGAGCCGACAGGAGCGCGATACAACACTCATTTCAAAGGATGAGTCAATACACGATTATGCCTATTACAAAGAGATATTTGCTGGCTACCCTATGCCGTTTGCCTATCTTGATCTGGACTTATTAGAGCAGAACATACGCGAGATTGTTGCGCATGCTGGCGACAAAAGGGTTCGTTTAGCCTCTAAATCGCTGCGCAGCGTCTCCGTCATAAAGCGTATTCTTGCCGCATCCCCGACATTTCAAGGTGTTATGAGTTACACAGCACTTGAAGCGGTATATTTAGCCTCGCAGGGTATTGATGATTTGCTCATCGGCTATCCAACGTGGCATGCCAACGATATCGCGGCGGTGGCCCATGCGACTGCTAGAGGAGCGCATATTACGCTGATGATTGATAGTGTTGAGCATGTGGAGCGAGTCGAGCGTATTGCCAGTGAGCACGGAGTACGTTTACCGTTGTGCCTTGACATCGACATGGCGACACAGTTTCCGAGGCTACACTTTGGTGTGTGGCGCTCAACTCTGCGCACGCCTGAGCAAGCGCGACCAGTGATCGAGCGCGTCCTGACCTCCTCGCATGTTTGGCTCGACGGACTCATGGGCTATGAGGCACAAATCGCAGGTGTTGGCGATAATGTCGCAGGTCAGGCGTTGAAGAGTATGCTTGTGCGCCAACTCAAACGCTACTCGGTGCGCGAAGTTGTGGCGCGACGTACAGCACTTGTGGAACTCATAGCTTCCTACGGACAACCTCTACGTTTCGTCAATGGTGGCGGTACGGGTAGTATGCGTACAACACGGATGGAACCAGCCGTAACAGAAATTACTGTTGGCTCAGGCTTTTACTCGCCAGCGTTGTTTGATAGTTATCGAGATTTTCATTATCAGCCAGCCGCAGGGTATGCTATCGAGATTGTACGTCGTCCTGCTCCATCGCTCTATACCTGTCTTGGTGGTGGCTATATCGCGTCAGGTGGAACTGGTTCAGAAAAGCAGCCGCGTCCCTATCTACCAATGGGTGCTAGCCTTGACCCAATCGAAGGTGCGGGCGAAGTACAAACGCCTGTTCGGTACAAAGGCGACGTTGCGCTTGCGCTTGGCGATCCAATATTTATGCGTCACAGCAAAGCGGGCGAACTCTGCGAACGCTTTCCACATCTCCTGCTCGTCTCAGATGGCACCGTCAAAGGGAGGTATATGACCTATCGTGGCGATGGGCAATGTTTTATATGATCGCAAAACACCCAAACGGGAACTAGGGCACCCGCAAGGGAATGCCCTGTTGATCGCCAACCACATGATTCGGGGAGAACATACCACATGACCACAACACAAAACGGACAATGGAGTAACTGGTCGGGTTCGGTGAGATCTACGCCACGACAGGTCGTCAAACCTGTGAACATCGACGAGCTTGCATATCTTATGAAAATGTATGGACGTGACGAACGCCATGTGCGCGTCGTGGGAGCAGGTCATTCCTTCACACCAATCGCGCAAACAAATGATATTCTTATGTCGCTGGAAAACTTACAAGGTGTGACTGGCGTGAATGCAGAGCAGGGCACCGTAACAATCCGAGGTGGTACATGGCTCAAAAATCTTGGTGATAACCTGTTTAAGCGCGGCCTAGCTCAGGAAAATCTCGGTGATATTAACGTGCAAAGTATCGCGGGTGCAATTAGTACAGGGACACATGGCACAGGTATTGCGTATGGTTCGCTTGCCACACAGGTTGAGGGCTTTACTCTAATTACTGCCGATGGGGAACGGCTTGCATGTTCGGCAGAGCACAATCCTGATATTTTCAAAGCGGCTCAGGTCTCACTTGGCACGTTGGGTATCATCGCGGATGTAACACTTCGTGTTGTGCCTGCCAAACGTCTGCACTTCAAAAGTCACCGTGAAAGTCTTGAACAATGTATCACGAATGTTGAACGCTACAAGCAAGAGAACGATCACTTTGAGTTCTACTGGTTTCCCTATACAAAATGGGTGCAGACCAAATTCCTGAACCAGACGATAGAACCAGCCAGCAAAAGTTCGTTGTGGGGCAATTTCAACAAGATTGTCCTGGAAAATGGTGTGTACTGGTTGCTTTCCGAATTGAACCGCATGCAACCAAAACTTTCACAGACCATCGGCAACATTTCAGCGCAGGGTATCGCCCCTGTTGATGAAGTGAATTATAGTCACCTGCTTTTCTCTACGCCGCGTGTGGTCCGTTTTCAAGAGATGGAATATAACATTCCCGCCGAGCACTTCAGTAGCGTGCTAGCCGAGATCGAGGCATGCGTGGAACGCAAACGTTTTGAAGTTCACTTTCCCGTTGAGTGCCGTTTTGTGCACGCCGATGACATCTGGCTCAGTCCAGCCTATCAGCGTGAGTCGGCCTATATCGCCGTTCATATGTACCAAGGAATGCCCTACAAAGCGTACTTCGAGGCTATCGAGGCCATCTTCCGACACTATGAGGGTCGTCCACATTGGGGCAAGATGCACACGCAAACCGCGCATAACCTGGAAAAACTCTATCCACGTTGGCATGACTTCCGTCGTGTTCGTGCCTCGCTTGATTCTAAAGGTATCTTCCTCAATGATTATTTGAGAATGTTGTTTGACGCCAACGGAGAAGTGCCGACCAGTGATGGACATAATGCGGTTGTTGGTACTGCGTCTATCAAACGCGATGAATGACCTATGGGAATCTGTGATGCCAATGAACAATATAATCAGGATATGAAACTCCTGTAGGGGTCTAATTCTATTACACCCTTTTGGCGGTTGACCACGTTAGCGGATATGTTGAAACGTTTGCTTAATCCTGGCAACATTCTCAATTGCCGAAAAGGGTGTAATAGAATTAGACCCCTACAGAGGACGTATCCTCATGAATATGTTAAATTACATCATTGGTCCTTACATCTGCGAAAGGTATACGTTTATGAGTGATGCGTCACCCCTTGAGGCGAAGAATACGTTTGCACCAACGGGTACTATGCTGCGTAGTGGTGCTCTCGGTCTGCGGCATGCGATTGTTATTTCTGTGGCTGTGATGTCGCCTGCCGCGTCAATCTTTTTTAACACGATTCCACAGGCCGGACTTGTTGGGGCTGCGCTCCCTTTGTGTTATGTCATTGGCTTTATTGTTGCACTGCTAATGGCAAACCAGTATAGTGAGATGTCGCGCGAACTTCCATCAAGCGGCTCCGCCTATACCTTTGTGACGGAAGGGCTTGGGCCACGTTGGGGCTTTCTTACAGGCTGGATCGGACTGATCGCGGTAGCACTTGGCGCGCCCTATTCCTTTATTTTGATGAGCGCGAACTTGCAAACGCTGGTCTATCGCTGGTTTGGCCTCAACCTGCACTGGACTTTCTGGTTTGTTGCTGCTACAGGTATCGTCTTTGCCCTTTGTTATATCGGCATTCGTCAATCGCTCACTATCGACCTGACCTTCCTTATTTTTGAGATTGGCGTTTGTCTTATTCTCGCCGCGATTGTGCTATTTCATGTCGGCGGGCAAGGTGGATTGACAACGGCACCATTTACGGGTAGCCTGTTACCGAAGAATGGCAACCTTGCGATTGGTGTTGTGCTGGCAATTCTTAGCTTTATTGGTTTTGAAACGGCGGCGGCACTTGGTGAGGAGACGCGGAATCCACATCGCAATATTCCACGTGCCGTATTTGGTTCGATGATTGTGGTTGGTATTTTCTACATTTTAATGGCTTACGTTGCGACGATTGGTTATGGCGTAAACAACATGGTCACAGGCTATGCCAACGATGCCGCGCCGTTCGACACGATTAGCCGTCATATGGGTGGTGGTGTCTTCGTCGCGTTGATCGATCTTGTCGGCGTCTTCTCATTCTTCGGTGCGGCACTTGCTATCATCAACGGAGGGGCACGTATCCTCTATGCGGTCGGACGTGACGGCCTGTTACCGCGCTGGATTTCATGGACACATCCCACACGTCAAACGCCTGTTGGTGCTGTAACATTTCTATGTACAATTGGCCTGATAAGCGGAATTGTGTTGGGTATCTTCCTGACGCCGATCAACGCCTTTGCCTTCTTCGGGACGCTTGACGCGATCTTCGTTATCCTCATCTATATTCTGGTCAATATCGCGTGTCTGCGCTTTTTCTGGCTTCGGCGGCGCGAACGCTTTCACTGGCTCCGAAACGGCGTCTTTCCTGTTTTGAGTACGCTCATCACCGTTGGCATTTTTGTTGCAGCCGTTGCCTCTCCAGGTTCGGGTGCACTCGCCGCGATTCCTTTTGTTGTCGGCGTATGGCTTGTGTTAGGTGTAGGATTGTTATTTGTTTTGAGGACAAAGCTTGCGTAAGAACAATTCATAGAAAGGGAAAATGCATCATGGCGCGTGTACATTCAGATATAAAACAAGATGCCGAGTTGGCAAAAGATACAACTCAGCGTTCACGTGCTATTGTTGTCGGTGTCATGCTCTTTGCTGCCGCGTTAACTCTTACCTACTGGGTTCTCTGGTTTGGTGGGAGTCGTGAACTCCTTGCTTCAAGTCAAGCCGCTTCATACTTTGTATTTGAAAACGCATTTCCCGCCGCAGACGCATGGCTTACGCTTACACTTATTCTAGGTGCCATCGGGCTGATGCAACGCAAATCGTGGGGTCTGCTTTTTTCCCTTTTAGCAGGTGGTGCAGGTATATATCTGGGTTGTATGGATGTGCTATTCGATCTCGAAAACGGCATCTATATCATTCCGAAGGGTGCCGATCCAAGTTCCGCCATTATCGAGATATGCATAAACATCCTGACGTTTGCTATCAGCATTGTTGGTATCATCTATATTTGGTGTAACCGTACACAGTTCTTTGTGGGGTAGGATATGCGGTAGGAGCCATAATTCATTACGCCCTCGCCCCGATGATCTATTACAAAGGGCGTAATGAATTATTGCCCCTATATTCGTCCTATATGCATCACGTTGTTGAGTTCACGCAACCGAACTGTGGTGCAATACGCTTTTGCTATTACCTTGTGTGAAGCGGGAGAGCTTGAACATGTCTATTGCAACTGGTGGCTCTTTGTCTTGCACCATGCTACTAAGAATTTCGCCCAAAACGAGACCAAATTTGAAGCCATGTCCAGATAGACCCGTCGCGAAGATGACACGAGAGTCATCGGCTAGCGTATCGAGAATGAAATTTTCGTCGAAACTTACATCATACATACACGAATCAACTTGAACCAGTGGTGCCTGCTGCAATGCAGGTAACAGATCACGCAATCTCTTCGCAATCTGACTGATCAGTAGTTCTTCTATTGGCGTGTTTTCCTCTGGTTCCACCGATATACCAAAGTTGTGTGAGGCAGCTTTAAACAAACTTGGCCCCTTGCCAGTCAATGTGCTGTGAATAGGAAACCCGTACAACTCGTTCGCTAAAAATGGAGGAAATGCTGCTGCACCAAAAGAGGAGAGCGGGAGATTGGCAAAATAGAGTAGATATTGTCGTGTCATGCGTACTGGAAGATGTAAGCTTTCTATAAGATGATGTACCCACGGGCCAACCGCTAGCACCACACGGTCAGCGTTATATATCTCTCCTGAATGCAAGGTGATGCGTACCGGACGATGAGCATTGCCGTACTCAACCTGCTTGACACGACTTCTCTCGCAAATTTCACCACCAAGATCAAGAATAAGATCACGAAGAGTACGTAGACATGTGGATGCGTGTAACACACCACCTTGTGTATTGTAGGTATACATATCGTAGTCAGTCGTCGCAAATTGTGGAAAACGCTGTTTGCATTGCTGTTGCGAGAGGCGCGTTGTGGGTAAACCTAATTCACGAAGGACAGTATAACTTGAGTGTATGAAATTGTCGTCTTCATTACCGAGGGCTAACACGCCTGTAGGAGAATAGAGTGTACGCTGTGAAATATGCTCAAGTGTGCGCCAGCGCGTAAGTGCCAGTTGTACTAACTGTGTGTAGAAGGATCTTTCTCCATATTCAAAACGAAGTAGTCGTGAAATACCATGCGATGTTGAGCGTGGATGGTCAACGCTCTCTTGCTCTAAAACGGTTACAGAATGCATACCTTGCTTCAGGAGGGCGTATGCCGTCGAGAGTCCAACAATGCCTGCACCTACAATGACAATGTTTTGCTTAGACACGATACTCATAATCCTCCATTCTCTATTCTGGATACGTTCGAGTATAACAGAGTGTCTTGTGTAAGTCAAGTAAAAGTAGTAAGGATTATCGAAAAAGATACAAAAATACATTCACGATATTTGTACTATTTATTGTAGTCAAATGTAAAAATATTTGTATGACGCGTGTTGTAGAAAATAACGTAGTTGCAAGAACAAGTAGCGTACATACGTTTCTGCTCTGTGAACCAGATATATAAGGTTCCTAATAATGAAAAAGAAATGCTCTGTTCGACGTTTTGTTTTTTTGTGGTTACAATGAAGAAAAACACCCTAGAGAAGAGAAGATATGCAACAAGAAGAACAGCAACTTTTGTCCTCTCAGAAACGGTTTATCCCACCGACGAACATACTTCGTGGTGAGCCTGTTGTGCCATCTTCAAAGTATTATACTCTGAGGTACCTGCTTGCCGCGACCTGTGCAGAGGGAGAAAGTTCCATTGCTTTTCCTGCGGAAAGCGATGATAGTGATGCACTCTTTCGAGGATGCCGTGCATTAGGGGCAAAACTCACATGGGAGAATGAGCAACATAGTAGCCTCTCTGTTCAGAGTATTGGTCGGTCACGTCAAACGGAACCAATGACCGTCAACGTGGGTAACGCAGGGGCGGTGCTGCGTTTGCTACTCGGTGTTGGGGCAGTGCTACCAGAGATAACCTTTGTGACAGACCATCCGCAATCGCTTGGTAAGCGTCCAAATCGGGAACTGTTAGAGGCACTGACAACGCTCGGTGTCTTATGCGAAGGTACTGGTGCTGAAGGTTACTTGCCTATCACCCTGCGAGGGAGCAATATACATGGTGGACATGTCAAGATTTCAGGAGCACGTAGCTCGCAGTATCTCAGCGCACTGCTCTACCTTGCTCCCTTGATTGACGAGGCGTTAGAGATCGAAGTCGTTGATGGCTTAAAATCACAACCACTTGTGCATGCAACGCTAGAAGTTCTGCATGAGGCGGGTATCTTAGTTGAACGTGATGAAACGCTGACACACTTTGCGATTGCTGCCGGACAACACTACGCCCCACGTACATATACTGTGCCCGGTGATTATCCATCCGCCGCCGCATGGTTAGCGGCATGTGCTGTGTCGAATAATCCGTCGAGTGAGATACAACTAGCACGATTGCGACATGGCGATGAGGTTGGCGAGGAAGTGCTTGCCGCGTTTCGCGCGATGGGTGCTGACCTGCAGCATGTTGAGGATACGATACGTATACGTGGTGGACAGCGTTTGCACGGTATAACGGTGGATGGAGATCGTATGATTGATTGTATTCCGGTTCTGGTTGCGGCAGCCTGTTTTGCGGAAGGTGAAAGCGTCTTTTACAATATCGAGAGCCTGCATTACAAGGAGTCGGACCGCATCGAGGACCTCTGTGCTGAATTACAGCACGCTGGATGTACCATAACACCAAAACGAGACGCAATTATCGTACAGGGGCGTCCGCAGAGTATTGAAGGCGGCGTAACCGTGTATGGACACAACGATCATCGTGTCCTCATGGCCCTCGCAATCGTAGCCACACGCAGTCGTCATGGCCTCACTCTCATGGGTACCGAACACATCTCAAAAAGCTATCCGCGCTTCTTTGAAGAATTGCAACGTATGAGCGTAGATGGTATATAAGGCTCCTCTGTACGGGTCTGCTTCAGCAGACCCGTACAGAGGAGCCTTATAGCCTAACACACGCCTCGGCTGCCAGCCAAAAGAGCTTTTCGCGTGTAGACGTATGACTCATCCAGTGACGTGAGTCCCATTGTTCACTGCTCACGTCGTCGCCACTGTACAACAATTGTGCAAAGGTCACGCCGCGAAATTGTGCAACAGCAAAAAATGCGGCGGCCTCCATCTCGACGGTGAGACAGCCTTCGGCGCGTCGGCGTTGCACCTTCGCTGCTGTCTCACGATAGAGGCCATCAGTTGTCCATGTTTTCCCAACGACATATTCACATGAGTGGGCTTGTAACACCGTTTCAATTGCAGCAACACCTGCAGGACTCGCGGAAACTTCTCGTGCTGGCGGCAAATAATGATAGGAGGTACCTTCATCACGCACGGCAACACTTGGTACAACTATATGCCCAACCGCGAGTGTGCCATCTAACACGCCTGCACCGCCGCAGGCGATAAATTTCGTACAGCCCAGCGCGATCATTTCCTCAAGAAAGCCAACCGCGAGTGGTGCACCAACACCAGGATGAAAGACAGCAAGGCGTTTTCCCTCCACCGGAATTTCGTATACGGCATGCTTACCAATCTCACTTCTCAAATGCCCAAGAATACGTGCCTCGTGCTGCTCTACAAGCGTAGTAATCACATCTTGAAAAAAGCATGCAACGGTGTATTGAGGCATGTCCACACCAGGAAACGTTTGTCTAGGATTGAGAATAGCTTCTGGATTATTATCAAACTCAAGAATGGGGAAGGCTTGTTGCATATTCACCTTTTTTCTTACGGGTTTATCTATGTTCCTTGACAGGGAGACCACAAGGGTCTCCCCTACATTTCACGTCGTCCTATGTGTAGGGGAGACCCTTGCAGTCTCCCTGCCTCTCTTTTTGACTCCGTTGTCAACTATGTACATAAATGGTACAATACTTCTCAACGATAATAGAGGGAAACACCATCAGGCACTCTAAGCATATCATAGAGAGGCATTGACTCCACCGAAAGGATGCGCTTGTGTATAAATTCAAGGGCTTTGACAGTATAGACTGTGGCGATAGTATGTCTGCGCTCGAAGCGATGGTCAATGCTTGGATGGAGAGTGAGCAACCACGTGTTCGTCATATGTCACAAAGTATGCGCGGCGAACACATTCTGCTTAGCTTTGTGTATGAAGAGACCAAAGAACTAGAGTTACGTGTGGCAACACAGGCGCAAACAGGAGCTACTGGCAGTTTTCCACGCTTTTTTGATGATGAAGCCGTAGGAGAGGAACATCCTACCAGTCCGCGCATTCCCGCCACGCCACCGCCGATGCACTAACATATAAGGATAGTCATGCCAACACCATATCTGGTTTACAGTTCTCCCGATGGAGAGATACACGAAGAAATCCGTTTACGAGCACTTTCTTTTGATGGACGCCCATTAGAAACCGCTGATCTGATACCTGCGCCCGATGGCGTCACCTTCTCGATGATGCCAGAGCGTCTCGCCGTTGGGCAGAAGCGTAACGGTGAACGTTCTGTCCTGCCATCCACACGTGGTTGGGCACTCGCTGCTCTCTTGCCTATTGGCTATACTCGTACACTTTTGCCGGCTTATGAAAAAGCACCGAATGCCGAGCCTTTGCCGTTCTTTGGCTATAGTGCTGTTGCAGGTATGAATGGACGGCTTTATCTTGCCGCAGTCAAAACCGATGAGCCACGCAAATGGCATCCCCGTTCTTTCCCACGTCAAAAGCTAGAACGGTTGGTACAGGAAAAGCAAGCAGCTTATCCTCATAACCGCGTCATCGCACAACATGCCCACTGCGCCCTTGATTATTCCTGTCCCACCGCGAGTAACCTATTTTTTGAACGTTGGGAAATGGCGATTGCCGTGTCTCCTGGCTGTAATTCACGCTGTATCGGGTGCATCTCGAAACAGGAAGAGGACGAGGGCTTGATCTCGCCACAGGACCGTTTGACGTTCATACCCACCGTCGATGAAATCGTCGAGGTAGCTTTGCCTCACCTCGAAAGTGCGGAAGACGCGATTGTCAGCTTCGGACAGGGCTGCGAGGGTGAACCTCTGTTACAATGGCGACGCATTGAGCAAGCTATTAAAGCGATTCGCGAACGCACCGATAAGGGCGTGCTCAACATCAACTCGAACTCTAGTAATCCACGCTGGTTGCAACGCCTCTACGACGCAGGATTGGATACGCTTCGGACCAGCACCATTTCAGGTCATCCCGAAACATATACCGCCTACTATCGTCCCATTGGTTACAGCTTTGAGGATGTCAAGGAGTCGCTAAAACGGGCCAGCGATGCAGGTTTGTACAGTTCAATCAATCTCTTATGCTTCCCTGGCATGATTGATCGTGAACGCGAAGTCGAGGCACTTATCACGCTAATTAAAGACACGAACCTCAAGCTTATTCAGTTGCGCAATCTGAATATCGACCCAGAGCTACTGCTACCACGTATGCCTGCACTGGATACAATGGGTGCGGCGTTAGGTATGCGTACTATGATCGAGATACTCAAACGTGAAGCTCCTGATGTCGAAATTGGTAACTTCTCGCGTCCTGTAAGACGGGTACGTACTGCTAATGTAAGTTAATTTACTATACCCATGCTCCCGTTTCTTTCAGCATCCTTCGTGCCGCCACCGCTACAGGGTCAACTTCTAGCAACCTTAAACAGTCGCGCACAGAGCAGCCTTCGGGAGTTCCGAGGAGATGACCGCTATAGAAGCAGGGCATACATGGTAAATCTAATCTGACCACCATGGCGCGTTTGCTGTTCCGTTCGCCTGTATAGGGTCCCCATGCCTTATGATTGGAGAGTCCAAAGATAGCGACGGTAGGTGTATTGACCGCAACTGCGAGATGCATCAGACCAGCATCGTTGCCTACAAACAGGTCCACGAGTTCAAGTACGGCGGTAGTAATTTTGATATTGCCTTTGCTCGCGAAGCTTCGTACAGGCATAGCTGATTGCATTCTGCTCATGATATCTTGGTGCAACTGCTCTTCTTCCGGCCCGCCAACAAGAATGAGTTGTCCACCACCATCTCGAAAAAGCGTGTCGGCGAGTTGCGCGAAGCGTTCGGGTGCCCAACGTCGAGCTGTACTATAACCGCCGCTGCCTGGATGCATAGCGATAATAGGATGACGCGTTTCGCTGACGGACGTATTATTGTAGACAAGTCGCCATGCCTTTCTACGTTCCTCATCACTCAATGGTACAAACAAATTTCCTCTTCCTATAGTCGAACCAACAACTTCGGCAAGAGCAAGATTGTATTCCGCTTCATGCAGCGCGCCAAATCCGTCATCTTTCACCTTTGCATTGAGGAACCAGCCATGTCCATTGTCCAGCCCTACACGCCATTTCGCGCCCGATGCAAATGCAAGTACTTGATACTTGAGACGCCCAAAGGGAAGTGTCAGGTGATGCATGAGCAGGACCGCATCGTAGGAATTATGTTGTAGCTGTTCAAACAGTGGCGTAAGTTGTTTAAGCGTATTAGGATGTCTAAGCACCTGACTGGGATAATCAAAAAGGTATTTATCAAGGACGATAATATCGTTAATCGCATTCCACCCGTTAAGCAGACCAGCAGAGTCGGGTGTCACAAGTAGGTCTATTGTTGCTTGTGGGTAGGTATCGCGCAAAGCTTGTAGTGCTGGTGTGGCAAGCAGAAGATCACCAATGCCAGCGAGCTTCACGACAAGAATACGCGCCTCTGCTTGTAGTTGAATTTGTGCTTTTTGCATAAACATAACCGCTTTATCTTACTTTGGTGACAGATAGTAATGTGTCATGCCCACTTCTCGAAAACCAATTGTGTGGTACATATGACGGCCCATTAGTGAAGGCGCAAGGATAGCAACGTGATAGCCTAATGCATAAGCCTCTCGCATTGTATGATAGGTCAACGCAGTACCTATGTTCTGTTTGCGAGCCTCCGGCAGTGTGGCAATGCCATAGATACCAGCAATACCAGCGTGAAGGAGCAACGATGCAATGCCAACTGGAGTGTCATGAAGCCATGCAATATAGTGATGCCACAACTTTCCTTTACCAAAACCATTAGCTGCATAACTTTCGTAGTATGTCTGCGCTACCTCTAGTGTTGAGTCAAAGCAACGCATTGCGATATCGCATCGTATTTTTAGTGTCTCACGGTCCGCGATCTCTTTTATGACAAGTTCAGGACGGAAAGGCATCTCCTCGTTCATTGTGTGCAAGTTTATTGCCATATTGATGTCCTCACCAACTTTGACGAAGCCACGAGCTTGCAAGTGCGTAGCTAGATCAGCAGGGCGTGTTGCAGGAGATAGTGCCCAATGTGTTGTTGTCTTGTGTTTGCTAAAAAAGTCTAAAGCCTCAGTAATTTTTTCGTTCACATAAGCTTTATCATTTGAAGCAAGATGTGTTATCGTAACACCATTGAGATGAGGACGCCCTGTGTAAAACCACCGAAGCTCAGGCTCCTCCCGCACTATGCTCCCTGGAAGTACACGTCCGAAACTCATCATCTCTTCAGCGAAATTGGCCTCCATCGCTTCTAGCATGATAGGTGTACCGATTTCTTGCACAATCTGGCTCATTGCTATACATCTCCTATTTTTTGTAGGGACCGATGTATCACGTCCTTCTAGTCATCGACAGCAAACAAGGATGTGATACATCGGTCTCTACAGAATGTTTTATGCATTGGTCTTCTCCATGATTTTTTCGTGTACTACATCATATACATGTGTGGGCGTAACGTTTTTCATACATTGTGTTGTATGAAAACGGCACTCGGCAGGACCTTTTGCATTGTAACACGGACTACACCATATGTCGCTACGTAGAATGGTTGCAAACGGACTGACTGGACCGCTCAATGCGGGATCGGTTGGACCATGAATAGCGATAAGCGGTGTTCCAACTGCCGCCGCGATATGCATCGGACCGCTATCGCCTGTGATAAGAAGGTTGGCACTTTGATAGAGCGCGGCAAGTTGTGTCAGACTCGTTTTGCCTGCAAGATTATACACGTGTTCATGAGTGCGATGCAGAACCTCCGCGACAAGCGGTATATCATTTGGCGCACCAGTCAGTACAATCTGTACATCGTCTTCGTGTATCAGGCGATCTATGAGCGTGGCCCAATAGGGAACGGGCCAACGTTTAGCTTGTCCATTATTTGAACTGACATGGCAAGCAATCAGTTTTTTATCTGCCTGTATGCCTTCCTGTTGTAGTAACTGTTCTACTTGCTGTCGTGCTTGTGGGTCAACTGTCAGGTGCGGAATACGATCCTCTGGTGTTATCGTCGCGCCTGCCGCCTGCGCTAATTCCAGGCAATAATCAACTTCGTGCTTAGAATCGTTCGCGTCCCAGTGTTGTCCTGTAACGGTATCAGTGAGAAAGCCAGGATAGTTTTCGTGCGAGAAGCCAAGACGACGTTGTGCGCCGCTCAACACTGTTAAAAGAGATGCCCATTGACCGAATAGGTTGATTGCGAGATCGTAGTGACGTGCGTGTAAGCGTTGCCTCAAAGCGAACAGGTCGCGCCAATTGCGCCATGTGACGAGTGCTTTTGGACGCCGCCAGATGTTTGGATCGTAAGCAATGACGTGTGCCAAATCAGGATCGTTTGCTACCACTTTCGCACTTGATGGCACGGCAAGCAGGTCAAGCTCTGCATTGGGATATGTGCGTTTAAGCACCCGCACTGCCGTTAGCGACATGACCAGATCGCCAATCAAATCAACACGAATCAGCAGAATCCGTTTTGGATGAAATGTTGCAGGCGTCAATGGTACGTCTGTGTTGATTCTTCGCCTACTGTGGGGGAACAGGGAGACCGCAAGGGTCTCCCCTACATGTTCGCGTTGCCCTACGTGTAGGGG
>CAXUHF010000032.1:19350-38590 GCA_964250765.1 uncultured Ktedonobacteraceae bacterium
CCCCCCAGGGGCCCCCCCAACTTGTTGGGGTGCCCCTCGGTTTTGGGCACCCCGTGGCGGTCTCTCTGTTCCCTTCAAAGAACGTAGATACTCTGTTTTGCTTCTACTACGTAACTGGATGAACGACCCAAGCAAACTCAATACACCGTAGATAACAAGAAGCAAGAGACGCTTGCTTGTGCGTACCATGAAATTGCGTAGTGTTCGTTGTGAATTTGGGCGTATTGGATAACCATATTCATCAAGTAGAGGAAGTGCTGATGGTGTTTGGAATAGAAGTTTTCTCATACTTTTTTATCTTTAACTGTACTATATCTTTGGAGCAATGCAATACTAGCTTCCTGTACATGTTGTTCTGAGACGAGACGAACGCAGGGATGAGCGGCAAGTTCGTCTGGCCTAAAGTCGAGTCTCCCACAAGGAATAACGAGACACGATGGGCAGCGATGAGTTGAGGCAATGACAACATGTCGTTGTGCAGGTCCCCACGGTCCAAAGATATGTGTATCGGTTGGCCCAAAAATTTGTAGTGTTGGCGTGCCTTGCGCAACTGCTAGATGTAGTGGTCCACTATCGACGCCAAGTACCATGCTCGCTCGTTTCAATACTGCCGCAAGTTGTCCCACAGTTGCATCTGTAATGAGTAGTGGCGTAGGAGTAATACCTCGCGCTATCTCCTCAAGCATTGGACGCTCAGACGCGCTTCCTGTAAGAACAATACATGCCGAACATGTGGTAGTAAGCGTGTTGGCGGTGCTTGTCCATGCCTCTGCACGCCATAATTTAACGGCGGCTCCCGTACCAGCATGAAGAACAACAAGAGGCACATCTGTACTTATTGCTGCATTCCGTAAGCGTTGCGCTACCCATGCTTGCTCATCCTCTGTTGGTATAAACACAAGTGGGTAGTGTTCTGGCGTGAACGGTTCGTCGAGTCCATCTTTCTCCAGTGCTTTTAGACCCGCGCTTATAAGACGTAAATTAGAAACTGTTGCGTGCTCCGGTGTGTGAAAGAGTTCGGCATGAGTAAGAAATGGTGTTCCTGACTGTAGAGCGTAGCCGACACGTCGTGGCACAGCCGCGAGATACATGAGAGCTGCACCCCACCAGAAATCGGGTCGTAGGTTTATCGCAATATCATAATTTCCACGACGTACTTGCTGTGCCACACGGAAAAGCTGAATATACGGCTCGATTATGCCTTGCGTCGCGCGTCGAAAGCCAGGGAATGGGCATGTTATGAGGCGGTCAAGTGCGGGGTGACGTGCGATGATTTCGCTCGACCAAGGCCCCACCATCATAGTGATGTGTGCATCGGGGATATGTTTCCTGAGCGCATCAAGGACTGGTGTTGTGAGCACAAGATCGCCAAGATGATCGGGGCGAATCAGTAGTACGCGTGGTCTTGTCTGTAGGGACCGATTCATTGCGTCCTCGTCAGCGGTCGATTGCCCAGAAGGACGTGATACATCGGTCCCTACAGGCAGGAAGCCAATAATCCGTACAAACAGCAGTATAAGCGTGCGAAGAAGACGTTTTATCAATTTGTAACCTCTTCACTTTTTGCTGTAGGAAGAAGGCGTTGTACTGCGTCCCATACATCAGCGAGGGTGACGGATTGCATGCATGTGCAATCTGTGCACAGCTGCATTTTGCCTAAAAAGAAACACGGTCTGCCTTTAGGGTTACGCCACAACGCGATATGCTTTGGGTCTTCTAGTGGATAGGGGCCGTATTCTTGTGGACTGGTTGGACCAAAGATAGCAATAACAGGTATATTCACGGCTGCTGCAAGATGCATGGGACTACTATCATTACCGATAAAGAGCTTACAGCGTTGTAGAAGAGCGGCGGATTCGCCAAAGTTTGTTTTGCCTGCGAGGTTAAGCACACTGCCCTCCGGTACATCCAAGTCATGTAACAGCGATGAATTGAGTGCTGCATCGTCTGAACCGCCTATTAAAAGCACCTGTGCGTTACGTTCGTGAACAAGTTTATAGACAATTTCTCTATAGCGTTCAACGGGCCAGCGTTTCGAGGTCAGTTCCATACCTGGATTGCTACCACCACCAATGAAGACAGCAACGGGTAGACGTGATGTGTCAGGTGTAAATGGTACCTGTTGCTGCTCGGCTTCGGTTGGCACAAAGCGCATGTAGGGATGATTAACGACGAGTTTGAGCGCGCGTGCAAGATCGAGGTAAATATCGGCCTGATGTTGCAGGTGTTTGGGCGAAGAGGAGACGGTGACACGATCTGTCAATGAAAAACCACGTCCGAGGCTATCAGGTCCAACGCGGCGGGGAACATTAGCTAACCACGGTAGGAGCGTCAACATCGGCGAACGGTCAAGCACAAATGCAAGGTCAAAATGCTTACGACGCAGACGCAACGCCAGCAGGAAGTAGTTTCGCAATGTATAGCGTCCAGGAATGCCAACCGTACCGCAGTCTATCACGCTTGAGACAGAGGGTACATGTTCCACAATCACTTTTGACCACGTACCTGCGACATATGTGATTTTTGCGTCAGGGTAGTTGTGCCGAATAACCTCTAAGAGGGGCGTAGTCATGAGCAGATCGCCGAGGCAACATGGTTTTATTACCACAATGGAACGTGGATGGTTCCAGACGCGTTGTACAAAGGGACGCTGTATAACGTCGAAAAGCGCAAATGGAATGCGTAAAAGCAAACAGAGCGTGGTAATAATGTGTTGACGCACTATGAGTTTCCTTCGCCGTGAGATATGTCTTGTACTGTTGAGTCCGCTTCTGGGGCGCGCATCGTGTCTTGTTCCGCGACATCAGGGACTGTTCCTTCTCCCATGACTCCTTCACTAACACTTCCACGAATTGTTGGCTGATATGCTGAGGTATCAGTATGTACACGTGTACCACAATTGTGACAGAAGGCATTGCCGGGAAGCAGAGGTGCTTGACACGTATCACATTGTGTTTGTTCCACTGTGGTGCGTGTCATTCGCATTGTTTCGAGTGAACTAACCGTGAGCGGCTCAACTCCTGGTGGTGGTGGCGGAACAAGTGCTGGAAGCGTACTATCGTAGGGTTGATATACGGGCTGTGTGTATGCAACGCTAGAAGCAGGTTGAACTGCTTGCGTACCTGAATTGCTTTGATTATGTATCAGTTTCAGTTCGCTTTGTGCTTGTGCAAATTGCTGCTGTGAAGTTTGTAATGCCTGGCAAAGAACAAGAAGCTCACTCTGAGTAAGCTGTCCGTTTTTGAAAAGCTCCATTGCAGTCTCAATAATAGTACCTTGCTGTGTGTCTATCTGTTTTGATAACCCTTCAAGAGTTGTGCGAAGGCGTTGCACTTTCGCAATGCGAGCAGCTTCATGTGTAGCTTTCTCCAGGCCGCGTTGCACAGAGTCCCAGATGTTCATCGTTTTTTCCTCGTAGCCTATGCCCTGATTTCACAGACAAATTATAGCAGAGCATGTCCATGAAGTCGAGATGATGAAACAAATAGCCTACAAAAACACATAGAACAAGAGTATCTCTTGCACCATGTGCAAGAGATACTCTTGTTCTATGTGTTTTTATTGCTTATCTGCCTTGTCAGCAGGAAGAATCGCGTTGACGGTAGTACCGCAAACAACACACTGACCCTTGAGAGCGGGCTTGCCATTCTTCATAGTGACCCGTTGTGCGTCCTTCAACTCGTTTTTCTTTTTGCACTTGACACAGTAGTAAACATCAGCCACGATATGTTCTCCTTACGTTTTCTAAAAAATGCATACGTTCCCATCATTGGGATGAATAGCGCGTGTCAGGTATACCTGATAGCCCTGCTCGTGTAGTCTTTGCCGTGCTTGCGAGGCACTAGCGAGTTCAGAGAAAGGCGCAAAAAGTGTTGGTCCACTACCAGAAAGCCGCACAAGCGAAGCTCCTGCTTGTAGCATGTCTTTGCGCGCCTGGAAGACTTCGGGATAGTGTTTCAATATCCCTCGTTCCAGTCCGTTATGCATGTCTTCTGGAAATGGCTCTCCCTTTGCTAGTAATACTGTGTAAACGGCTCTAGTGTGTACACCATCAGTGTAATCACTGGTAGGTAGGTTGCGAAAAATGGTTGCTGTGGAGACGCTAATAGCGGGTTTTACCAGCAGAAGCCAGCGCATAGAGGTCGGCCAGTATGCAGGTAGTGGAGTGAGACGTTCACCTCGACCCTCACAAAGTGCTAGCCCTGCTGTTAGAAAGAATGGGACATCAGAACCAAGTGATGATGCAAGGGCAAGTAGGTCTTCTGCCGTAAGTGGAAGCTGCCACCACTGCCGAAGTGCCAGTAACACGGCGGCTGCATTGCTGCTGCCTCCACCTAAACCGGCTGCGATGGGAATACGCTTATCTAGTTCAATATGCACACCTTGAGTCAGTGAAAGGTGTTGACGTACAGCTTGCGCTGCTCGTACCGCAAGGTTGTCGTCGTTATCCAACTCCGATTGTGTACTAACAATGCTCACACGGTCCTCATTGGAGCGCGTTAAGCAGAGAGTATCATAAAGATCAACCATTTGCATGATTGTGGCAAGTTCGTGATAACCATCGACGCGTTTGCCTAATACGTCGAGAGTTAAATTAATTTTCGCATATGACCGCACAAAACACGTAGTACTTTGTGTGGGAATATGGAAAGATTGCTGTCCATTCCTCATACATGCATTGTGCCCAGAATGTCTCTGTTTGTCAAGCACAATATTCATCTATGTGTAGGGACCGATTTATCACGTCCTCGTCAGCGATTGAGAGGCCAAGAGGACGTGATAAATCGGTCCCTACACATATATACGGTATTTAATCAAGCATAATAAGTCTCCACAAATAGCCCATTAATACCGTTTTGTAGCAGACATGCACAAGGGCTATGGTATACTAAAGAAAACATGTATATAAATGTATCGCAGTATTTTCCTGCGATTCAGTTTTCACATAGTTTTTGGTAGATAGGCAAGATGGATATAACCGTTGCATATTTTCATTCACTGCTGCGTGCGGATGTGGTGAAGCAAGATTTTGAGCAGATTCGTGCAGTCGGCGCGAGTAGTATCGTGTATGCTATTCACGAGCAAGAAGAGTCACGTTGGTCGCGCGACCTGGAGCGCAGTTTCCGGCAGGCACACGATGCTGGGTTAAAAGTACATCTAAGCATGGGGCGATATGGTAATCTGTTTGCAGGACCATCGCTTATGCCAAGTTGGTACACATTTCACCATCCACAATCGCGTGTGAAGGACCGACATGGCAGATATCATGATATTTCGTGCTTTAATCATGAGACGTTTCGCTCCTGGCTCTTCAAAGAGATTGAGCATTATTTAACCACCTACCCCATTGACGGTATTTTAATAGACGAGCCGCGTGGTCCTGACATTACTTGTTTTTGCTCTGTCTGCCGCGCACTTTGTCCCGATGTTACCGACTTACCACGTTTTCGGCGACGTTCCATGATCGACTTTCTTGGTGAACTGTGTGCGTCTGTGAAGCGGATAGACCCACATATGAAGACGAGCATTGTCCTTTTACCACAGGACCTTGGTCAAATCGACGAGTTAGCAATGCTGCCCCATCTGGATACGCTTGGTTGCCACTTATTCTGGCAACTTCTCAACGAAGAGGTAACAATGCTGGACTCATGGGGACAGACAGTTGTTGAAGCTGCACGAAGTAACAAGAAGCGCAGTCAACTCTGGCTCCAAAATTTTAATCTTGATGAGCAAGGGGAGCAGGAGTTAGAGCCATCGTTTGCTCGCTTGCTGAATGCTGACCCAGACGAGGTAGCATGCTACTACTATTGGCGTAACAATATTAATCCTACGCATGTCTGGCAAACGACAAAGAAACTCCTACGACGTATTCCACGTCGTCAGCTTTACTGGCAATCAACCATGCCAAGTATTCCTGTACCACACATTCCAATAAGTGATAATCAGGGAATGGTGCAATAAAAACAGAAAGATATACACAACAACACGGTAAAACCGTGTTGTTGTGTATATCTTTCTGTTTCAACTATTTGCGAAGTCCGGGCGTCTCGTCCTTCTCTTCATGATGAACGTTTTCGAGGAGTTCATGCAGTTCCTTGATCTGTGTGCGCGTTGTCTCCTCAGCATCTGTCGCTGTGAAGATAATCGCTTGCACACCAAGTGTGAGCAATGTGTAGGCGTCGGCCTCGTCAAGGTCGGCTTGGACATTAATGAGGGCTGGGAAGCGAACAGCTTCGCGTACCGCACGATACTGTAACACCTCTTCAATGCTCAGGCTGCCTACGTTGTGTGCCATACCAAAGTCAAGCTGCACACCCGCAATGCCATCAAACGCAGTCAGGTTGCGAATGAAGAGGGGATACATATCGCCCTGACGCATGGGAACGGTAATAACAACTTCGAGGTCTTTGACATCAAGTGCCAGTAAACGTGCTGGAGCATCAAGAGGCAATACGAGATACTGGACACCAGCATCTTTGAGTTGTGTAAGGCTCTCACGGTCTAACTTCTCATAGCCACTTGTAATGTGTAGGCCAGTTACGACGTTTGCATTGACTGACTTTGAGGATTCGATTTCTTGCTGAAGTGTCTCAAGAAAACTGCTGTCGTTCCCATTCCATGAAAAGAGCAAGCCATCTGCACCTGCTTTGAGCAATGCTTCCGAACTGCCTGCCGCGATGGTGGGTAATTCGACGACAAGTGCTGCAGCCCGTGGCTTAAACTCGCCTTTGTTCTTACCTAGAAAGCCCATGCCACCGCCGCTTTGAGCGCGACGTGCTTGCATGAACATATCAACTAATTTTGCCATTTCTAGTGTTCTCCTTATGATAACGCGAATCGTGTGGAACATACTTTTTCGCGCTGATGTTCTTTCTTTAGTATGTGTGCGAGGTAAACAGAATATGTTCATTATATCACGAATGGTCGTCTTTATGACAGTAGCAAGCTCTGTATGAGAGTGTAAACCCAACATGACAGGTGCTCTACCCTTCTCATGCCTTCGCTTTGAATTATAGGGTAATAACCCGTAATTCCCGCGTGGCATATGACCTATTCTACTAACACTCCTACTTAACTTGCCCCTTCTGCACCCATCACTTATAATGTCGAGGTTCCTAACTATATGGAATTGGGCATTAACAAATACTCTGTTAATGCGCTGATGGGAAGGGTATCTCATGCTACAAGAAACTGTAGATGACTACATCGCCGCGCTCTCTCCAAAGGAGAATGAACGCGCAGGCACTAATATGAATACCGTTGTGGCATATCGCAATGATTTAAGGCAACTCTGTCATTATCTACAAGAACAAGGGGTAGAGCATTGGTCACAGGTGAAACGGAATCAACTCGCGGACTACCTTATAGATATGCGTGAAGGACAGTTGTATCGACCAACAACAATTGCACGAAAACTTGCGGCATTCAAATCGTTTTTTCGTTATCTTAGAAAAGAGGCATATATCGAGGGGAATCCAGCTGAGGAACTCGAAGCACCAAGTATTCCTAAGGACCCACCACAGATATTAACAGTGGAGCAGATTCACAGTCTGTTTGAGCAGGTAGATGTGGGAACTGTCGCAGGTCAACGTGACCTTGCAATGCTGCATATGCTCTACGCAACAGGTATGCGAGCATCCGAACTCGTATCATTACAAATCGACGATTTTGACAAAGAGCAGGCAGCAATAGTATGTCCTGGTCGTAACGCACAAACACGTCGTGAGCGTACTCTACCTCTTCCTCCACTCGTTGTTGAGACAACGATGCAATATCTTACCAAAGCACGGCCTCGACTGGCAAGACATCCAGAGGAGCGGGGACTATTCCTCAATCATCATGGTGAACGCTTAACACGTCAAGGCTTTTGGTTAATCATTAAAGGGTATGCGCGGCAAGCAGGGATCAGCGAGATCACGCCCCATATGTTACGTCACTCATTTGCTATGCTCATGATTAAAGATGGAATGGAACTACGCTCTGTTCAAGAGTTGCTTGGACACGCGCATATTTCCACAGTCCAGGTATATAATCAAATGGCACATAAAAATGTATGATAGATAAAATAATGGATGTTGTATATTCTTGCAAGCTGTGCTTGCAAGAATATACAACATCCATTACTACAACAAACATCCTTGTATAAAGAAAGGCATACATCATGCTCTACGATCAGGTGATAGAAGCGACGACCGCGTTACAGGTACATACGTCAATGAAACCTACAGTAGCTCTTATTCTTGGTTCTGGTCTGGGCGAACTTGCCGATGAAATAGAGAACGCTGTTGTCATCCCGTACACAGAAATTCCACATTTCGCGCACTCGACGGTTGTAGGGCATGCAGGGCGGCTTGTATTAGGAATACTCGAAGGCGTATCAGTGGTAGCGATGCAGGGACGTTTTCATTTCTATGAAGGCTACTCACTACAGGAGGTAACATTTCCGGTACGGGTTATGCACATGCTCGGTATACAGGTATTGCTTGTGAGCAATGCAGCAGGTGGCGTAAATCCTATTTATAATCCAGGCGACTTCATGCTTATTCGTGATCATATCTCGATGCCAGGGTTAGCAGGTGCGAACCCACTGGTGGGAGCGAACGAGGAGCGTTTTGGCGAACGTTTTCCACCATTGGCGAAAGCGTATGATGGAGCGTTGCGAAGCCTTGCACATACTGTTGCTGAACGCTATCTTGAACTGACGGTCCATGAGGGCGTCTATACAATGGTTGCTGGTCCGAGCTATGAGACGGGTGCTGAACTGCGCTTCCTCCGTGCTATTGGTACGGATGCTGTAGGTATGTCAACCGTGCCAGAGGTAATTGTGGCTCGTCATATGGGTATGCGTGTGCTAGGCATGAGTTTGATTACCAATACCGCAACTGGCGATGAGAGCGAAGAGGTCAATCACGCAGAAGTACTCGCCACTGGAGATGCCTCACGTCAGGGCTTTGCAGCCCTTATACGCGGCATTATACGCGAGATTCCTAGCTTGCTTTCGTAACAGCAATGGCCCTTGCGCTCCAATTGTAAAGCATCCCTTTCCAATCAGTAAGAACTATTAAGTAGTATGTTCCCTTGTCAAGCGAAGGTGATATTTGATAATTCCACGTTGTTGGACCTTGAGCATTACATTGTTGTACCTGTGGCGTTCCATTAAAATTGAGCGCGGTCTGCTCTTCTTTAGGAAAGGCTTGTGATAGTGTATCTACCGATTTAATTCTGTCTTTAGGAATATTTTCACCAAAGTTGCTATCCTTTGTGAGCCAAAGTCGGCAGGTGACTTCTGTCGTATATAAAGGCTTTCCACCACCATTGTTGTTACATGGAGATGACTTGTCCAGAACTTGCGCCTGAACTTGATACGTCATTCCTCGTATCTCTTGAAATGAATACTGTACGCCGGGGCATCCTAGCCCTACTGACAAAATATCAGGTGTTTGTGTGACTTGCGGACCTTGTGTTTGAACGGGTGTTGCTGCTGCTCTTCCTGACGGATTTGTCTTGTTATTATTATTATTTTGCTGCGCTGTGTGTTTAGGATGTGTAAACGTACCAGTAGCGAAACCCGTCAAAAGACCTGATAGAGCAAAAAGGAACAAGGCAAGAATGACGATAAGAGTTGAGCGACTATTGCTCGGTGCTCTGAAGTTCGGATTCGGTTGTCGAGTTGCCACTTGTTGCATAGAGGTAGTTACTCTTTTCTTGCGTACTGCTTAAATATCTCTTAGAACTGCGTTCTATCATATCATGTTCTCTTGTGTACTTCCTTAAAAATAAACGTTGAGTAGCCCGAATTGGTAGCTTTCTGAAGGGGAAGATACACGAAGAATACAAAAAAGAGACCGATCTATGCTCTGGGGGGAACAAGATCGGCGTACCTAGATAAGGGGTGTGTGGGGGAAGTCCTAGGCTCGACATATTCAGAAGTGGCAAACAGCTAAGATGGCTCGATGGAGCTAGATGGAATGGTGCATGCCATAAGACATCGAGCCATCCTGCCGCTTTCTTCCTTCTTGTATGCTTCTCTATAAAAAGAAACGGAGTCTCCTTCTTTTTTAGGGCATATGCATCAACAATCTCGTAAGAAATTGTGGTCCTGTTGCACAAAACGTTCGTAGTATATAATAGAACAGAGAAATAATTATGAGCATGTGACGTGTATACGTAATATATGAGGGCTACCGAAAGGAAACTGTAATGGGTGGACATTGGATCGAACTGATTATTGTTGTGCTTGTGGGTCTAGCACTTTTTGGACCTAAGACGCTACAATCGCTAGGACGCAATGCCGGTAGAGGTATTGGGCAAGCGAAGGATATAAAGGACAAGGTTATGTCCGAGTTACCAATGGAAGAACTGCATAAGATGTCTCAGAACATTCCCACAAGCCCACGTCATGCTGTGCAGATACTCATGACTCCTGAGCAAAAAGAGCGCGTCAAAGCAGCCGAGCAACCGAGCCAGATCATTCAATCAACACCCGATAGTAAACAGTTATAGCATAAACTCATGTAGGGGTCTAATTCACTACACCCTCTTGGCGATACACAATTTCGGAAGACTGTTGAAACATTTTCTCATCATCCGTAGCTATTGTGTCGCCGAGAGGGTGTAATGAATTAGACCCCTACATTGTTTCTACTGTTCTTGTGGTATCGCGGGTGGGAACATGAGGCCCGATAGGAGCCAGCTAATAATACAAGTCACGACGATAGACCCAGCCAGTAGATGGGTGCTCCACACTGTTCCATAAATCGTTGATACTATTATCGTGTAAGTCAAAAGCCATATCCCTGGTACGCTTGCGATAAACAGGCGGAAACGTTCTATAGATGCAAGCGAAGGTTGTATTAGTCTATATGCACAGTCTATGAGTAGTCCTGCAACTGCTCCAATGAACATAATGAGATAATTATTTTCCATTGTGGCGAGAGTTGCGGTACTTAAAGTTAGTGCAAGAAAAAAGAAACCAAAGAATGGCTTCCATCTGCGTAGCAGATACATCGTTAGACTAGCTAAAAATCCTCCTTGTATAATATATGAAACGACCGCAAGTGTTTGTCTTGTTCCATCCGTTTTTGGAGAATTGACTAGCCAGAAATCTGTGTATGGGCTTGCTTCTGAAGTGATAATCTGCCAGTAGAGTAGAAGCAAGGTGAATGAAAGTAACAGCAATATTTGGGAAGTACGAGTATGACTGCTATAAAGCGCGTGAAATGGACCCACAAGCACAAAGCCAAAGAACAGCATGAGAGCGATATGAGTAGGAGAAAGAGCGGCATCTAAATTTTGCTCAACGCCAAACAGAAGATGCCATGTCATATCACCCACACCACCTATGAACGAGCCTATGATGCCAAGCACAGATATTTCATACCCCGCAGGTATTGTCTCGCGCCAGGACATTCCTTTAAGCTTATTGATGAGCATCGCGCCGGGGAGAACAAGGGCAGTTGCCGATAAGCCTGAGTACAGCACAGCATGCCAAGGTGTCCAGAAACTATCGAGACGAATATGACCATGTGCCCATGCATCCAGCGAAATACCGAGTATAAGCCAGAAGCATGCGCCTAAAAAGCACCAGGAAAAAACTTGTGGTGAAATCTGTATCCTACTAAGACGACTTTGAATAGAACGTGTCTCTGTGCTTACTGAACTCATGCGTGTGTGTCCCTCTTTACTGTACAACTCTCAGATTATCTGTTTTGTTGCGGCAACGACAAGAAATCGTGGCACATATGCGTTCCTTGCATGCTCAATGCCATACAAACTGTATTATCTCTTGATTCAATTGTAGCCCTATTACTCTTTGTACCACACCGCCCGCTTCTATGACAAGATTAAGATATTTTCTGAGTGGCGGTGAATGGTGTAAGCATAACTATAAATCGTTCATCGCTATCGCTCAATAAGAGCTACCGCGTAGCATGCTATGCCCTCTTGACGACCTGCGAAGCCAAGACCATCGGTAGTTGTCGCCTTGATGCTTACTTGCTCTTTGGTAAGATGAAGGTGTTCAGCTACGTGTGCACGCATTGCTGGGATGTGCGGAGCCATCTTGGGCCGTTCAGCGATGATGGTTACGTCGATATTGCTGATGCTCCACTGTTCTTTGTGCAACTGCTCGTAAGTGTAGTCAAGGAATACTGCACTCGGCTGATTTTTCCAGCGTAGGTCGGATGAGGGAAAATGTGTGCCAATATCACCAAGCGCGGCTGCTCCCAGGAGTGCATCGACAACAGCATGAATTACGGCGTCGGCATCAGAATGTCCTAGTAGACCATGTGTGTGGGAAATGAGGACGCCGCCTAGGATGAGTGGGCGTCCCTCAACAAGTGTGTGTACATCGTAACCATTGCCAATATGTAGTGTCATGGAATATCCCCTTGCAAAAGTGCTTCGGCGATGAGCAGGTCTTCTTGTGTGGTGATTTTGATGTTTGCGTATGAGCCTTGAAAAATAGCAACAGGGTATCCTAGCCGTTCTAATAATGCTGCATCGTCTGTGAAATTCTCCTGCGCGATAGCCTCGTGATGTGCATGATGAATGAGTGGGAATGAGAAAACTTGTGGAGTCTGAATGGCCCAGAGTTGTGAGCGATTCAGTGTTGTGGCAATAATGTTGTCTCGTACTTGCTTGATGGTATCTTTCACAGGGACGGCGGCAACACTTGCTTGATGCGCTTGTGCCGAGATCAAGCCCTCCTGTAACATCGTGGGGGTGACAAAAGGGCGTGCTGCATCGTGAATCATCACCCAGCGGCAGTCTAGTATTTTGCTCGCTAGGGTATCCAAGCCAATAGCTACCGAGTCCTGGCGTCGTAGCCCACCAGGGATGACAGCAATGACCTTGTGCCAGTGTTCCTTTTCTGATAACTGTATCGTATCTATAAGTCGCTCTGTACTGGTGACAATGACGATAGACTCTATAAGTGCCGAGGCTTGAAACACATCAAGAGTACGTGCTAGTGTAATGCGCCCTAGAAGTGGAGTCCACAACTTATCGCGTCCTAACATGCGACGGCTTGATCCCGCTGCAACGATGACAACCGATGCTTTCTCAATCTGTTCTTGCATCAATCAGTTACTCACAACTGCCGTTGTTTTACAGGTGCTTGAATTTGTGGATGCGGACCAGTAGGCTGTTTGGGATGAGCAAAGATCATTCTTCCTGCTACCGTCTGTAACACACGTGTGACCGTGACTTCGATAGCCGCACCCATATGTTGTCGCCCGTTTTCCACAACAATCATCGTCCCATCGTCCAGGTAGCCTACGCCTTGTCCTAACTCTTTGCCATCTTGCATGATCTTAATGTGAATGTCCTCACCAGGAAGTAGAACAGGTTTAATGGCATTGGCAAGTTCGTTGATATTAAGTACTTTCACGCCCTGTAATTCCGCAACACGATTGAGGTTGAAATCGTTGGTAATGATGGCACAGTGTAGATTTCGGGCCATCTTCACGAGTTTACCATCGACCTCTACGATACCATCTATATCAGCATCGGTAATCTCAACAGGCACAGCAGCTTCTGTTTTCAACGTATTTAGTATTTCAAGACCACGTCTACCGCGATTGCGTCGCATGGTATCAGCTGAATCTGCAATGCGTTGTAGTTCTTCCAGCACAAAACGAGGTACAAGAAGTGTGCCATAGATAAAGCCAGTCTGACTGATATCTTTGATGCGACCATCTATAATAGCACTTGTATCGAGCAGTATAGGTGGAAGTGGAGCAGGTTCTGGAACGGTGCGCTCCTTTTCTTTGTCTTTGTCCTTTTCTTTATCCTTTTCGCGGTCCCTTGCACGCTTCTCATCGCGGTCTCGTTCTCGTTCTTCATCGCGTTCACGGTTTCGGCGTGTAACAGCACTTTGGATGCTCAAGAAGAGATGCCCGATATCGTTTTTGCGCAAGACCGCAATTGTGACGCCAAGATAGGCAAAGAGAAGTGTCGCAACGAATGGGAGGATACGCCCCCAATTCGAAGGCAAACTATTAAGCGGAATCGCGAGTAGTGCTGAAATGATAAGTCCGATGGTGAGTCCAATTGCTGCAGCGACGAGGTCGCTGGCAGCCGCCTTACGAATTTTATCACTTATCCAGAGGTAGGGAACAATAGTGATATACGGAGTGATAATAAAGGCGAGAAGAGCGGCGGCTATGGCTATGCCAATAACCCACTCGATTTGAGCAGGTAAGTGACCCCGATCCAAGAAGAAAATGCCGACCACAATGCCGATAGCGGCGAGGCTCCCGATAATACGGGCAGTTATATTACCAAACATCCCTGCATCCTCCAGAGCAGAACACTGAAACAGCGTAAGTGTACTCAATGCGAATGCTTCATATAGGCAAGGAGAGGTCGGTGATAAAGAAAGAAAGATAATAGCGAAAAATGTGTTGCCTGACCTGCCATACAAAGAAACACCGTTGAGCTGTAAAAGTATGATACCGTACTTGAAGTATACCCTCTTCTTAGAGGGGAAGCAATACTTGTGTTTGCATCCTTTCAATGCGAGAACAAAGAAGAGGTAATGTTACACCTCTCCTTCAAATATATGTTTTCAAAAGCTTTATGGCCTATAATAAGTTGTACGTCCCAGATGTTGTTGTGTTGTAAAAAGCCGAATTTCTCCTGTTCAGTGTAGCGCAATTTCCAGAGCAACCGCAAGCGAACTGGCAGTAAGCACTTTGAAATCGGCTGGAAGTCCTGCATCCTCCAATTCTGCACGTATTTTTTTGTCGCGTCCTGCACTGGGAACAATACAGCGTTTGAAGCCAAGCTTAGCAGCTTCACGAACGCGAAGTGAAAGACGACTCACGGCGCGTAACTCGCCAGAGAGACCAACCTCACCTATAAGTGTCATATCAGACGGAATATTTTTCTCACGGTAGCTAGAGGCAATGGCACAGGCAACGCCAAGATCAATAGATGGCTCTTCCAATGTAAAGCCGCCGACAACGTTTGCATACACATCATGATTACCCACTGCTAAGCCGACACGCTTGGTAAGCACCGCTAGGAGCATCACGAGACGATTGTGCTCAATACCGTTGGTAGTACAGCGTGCATTGCCAAAGTTGCTTGGTGTGACGAGGGCTTGTACTTCAACCAGCAAAGGTCGTGTGCCTTCCATACTGACCACGACGGCAGAGCCTGTTGCACCAATCGCTCGGTCAGCTAAAAAGACTGCTGATGGATTAGCAACCTCGATCATCCCTTCGCCTTGCATCTCGAAGACTCCAATTTCATGTGTCGCGCCGAAACGATTCTTGACGCCACGCAAAAGACGGTAAGAATGATAGCGTTCACCTTCGAGATAGAGTACCGCGTCCGCTATGTGTTCCAGTGCTTTGGGACCAGCAACGGTGCCTTCTTTGGTCACATGTCCGATGATAAAAATGGGCACATGGGTACTCTTGGCAAGCTGCATCAACTGGAGGGTACATTCGCGTACTTGACTGATACTCCCTGGTGCCGAAGTTACATGGCTGGCGATAACGGTTTGAATCGAGTCAACAATGACAAGTGCAGGTTTGAGACGGTTTACGGCTTCTGCAATGACATCAAGTTCGATAGATGCCAATAGGTAAAGTCGTTCACCAGCGATACCGAGACGTTCGGCACGCATCTTGACCTGTTCGATAGACTCTTCGCCGGAGACATAGAGAACAGCACCAACAGCATCGGCAATCGCACCTGAAACCTGTAGAAGCAGTGTTGACTTGCCAATACCCGGCTCACCACCCACCAGAATCAACGATCCTGCAACAAGCCCACCACCAAGCACGCGATCCATTTCTGGATAGCCTACCGAAATGCGTTCCTGCACTAAGGGCTTAATTTGTGGTAGCAGGATAGGTGTATGTGTGCCTTGTGCTGTAGAAGTGTTGCCAACAAGGGCCTGACGACGTTGCTGAGCGGGACTTTGTGGTACATCGGTCACTTCTTCAAATGTATTCCATGCACCACAATCGGGACACTTGCCCATCCACTTGCTTTGCTCGCCACCACATTGCTGACAAACGTATTTTGTGCGTATTTTCGCCATAAAAATGTTTAGACCTGATTCAATGAATGTAGGAAACAGGGAGACCGCAAGGGTCTCCCCTACATGTAGAACTTTGGCGAATATGTAGGGGGAGATTCTTGTGGCCTCCCTGCATTTCGGCTCAACTAGTTTCTTTATCCTGGTAAAACAGGATGTGTGTTTAAGAGTGTCCCTTGAGCATCATATAACAACGCCTGAATTGGAAATTCAATAAAGCGGTCATCCAAAAACAGAACGATATCATCATTGACAGTATCTTCTAAAAGGACATTGTTTGCTGAAAGAAGCTGAACTCGTGCAATTGTATACCCATTGTGTCCTACATAACCACCAGCGTGAAATTGATGAGTGCTACTACTAATACCACCTAGATTAACTCTAGGCGAAGGAAGCTTTGGTTCTTCTCCAACACTTCCTCCATAACCTCCATTTAACCGCCACTTTCCGTTACCTACTTCGTCCACATGACATATGAAATGCATCTACATACCCTGTTCGTCTTCAAATGTGACGAAGTGAAGTTGACGATGAGGGAGAGAGCGTTCTTTGATAAAACGAATCGTTTCAGGCTTAGCTTCAAGTCCACTCATATTTCGCTCGGTTAGGCATGCAAAAATTGCATCTTTTGGAGTAGTAGCATACATATGCTTTCCTTGTATTGTAGTAGGGACCTACACAACAAGTACAAAATAAAGAGGGACGTGAAGAAGCTTCACGTCCCTCCAAGAATTTAGAGGTCAGAACTGCTCTCACCACCGGCGGAGAGGGCCGCCGCTTCTGGTGCTGCAGGTGCTGGCAACTGCTCAATGCGGTTGCGGACTTGTAGATCAAGATTGCCATCAACGACAACGGCCTCAACAAGATCACCAGGATGGAACTTGCCTTCCAGCAAGCCTTCTGCCAGGGGATCCTCAACCATCCTTTGAATGGTACGGCGTAATGGACGCGCACCATATTCAGGATCAAAGCCCTTGTCGATCAAGAATTCTTTCGACGCTGCCGGTACAACGAGTTCTACCTGCTGCTCTGTCAACTGGTTGCGTACACGGTTGAGGAGCAGGTCAATGATAGACTGCATCTCTTCCATACGTAGAGCATGGAAGACAACTACGTCGTCGATACGGTTCAGGAACTCAGGTTTGAAGGTATTCTTCAACTCGCCGAGGACCTTGTCTTTCATAGAGTCATATTCGCTCTGGTTGGCTTTCGCCTTGTCTTTCGACTGCTTAAAGCCCATCTTTGCTTCCCTATTGAGAAGGGCAGCACCGACGTTCGAGGTCATAATGACAATAGTGTTGCGGAAGTCTACCGTGCGTCCCTTGGCGTCGGTCAACTTGCCATCTTCCAGAATTTGGAGCAGCATGTTGAAGACATCCGGGTGAGCCTTTTCGATTTCGTCGAGCAGGATCACGCTATAGGACTTGCGGCGTACAGCCTCGGTAAGCTGACCACCTTCTTCATAACCAACATATCCAGGAGGGGCACCGACGAGACGAGCTGCCGCGTGGCGTTCCATGAACTCAGACATGTCAATTTTGATCAGTGCATCCTCACTACCAAACATAAATTCAGCAAGTGTCTTGGCAAGTTCAGTTTTACCGACACCAGTTGGTCCCATGAAGATGAATGATCCAATAGGACGCTTGGGGTCTTTCAAACCTGCACGTGCACGGCGCACGGCACGAGCGATCTTTTCAATGGCCTCGTTCTGACCAATGATACGTGCGTGCAAGGCGTCTTCCATTTGCAGGAGTCGCTGTGACTCTTCCTGTGCAATACGCATGACTGGAATGCCTGTCCACATCGAGACGATCTGCGCGATCTCCTCTTCGCCGACGGTAGGCTTATCAGTGCCACGCTCACGCTGCCAACCAGATTCCAGCTTAGAAATGCGGTCACGCAGTTTCACTTCGCGGTCGCGGAGTTCGGCTGCAAGCTCGTACTCTTGCTGTTGAATCGCGGCTTCCTTCTCGCGTAGCACCGACTCCAGACCCTTCATAGCCTCTTTCAGGTTGAGGGGAGCGAGAGAGTTCTGCATACGTACGCGGCTGGATGCCTCGTCGATCAGGTCAATAGCCTTGTCTGGCATAAAGCGGTCAGTGATGTAGCGACTGGACATATCGGTCGCGGCCTTGAGTGCCTCATCGGTGATAATCAGGCGATGATGCTCCTCGTAGCGTGGACGAATACCCTTGAGGATTTCGATGGTCTCCTCAACGGAAGGTTCGCGCACAATCACTTCTTGGAAACGGCGTTGCAGTGCTGCATCACGCTCGATGTACTTGCGGTACTCGTCGAGTGTTGTGGCACCAATGCACTGTAGCTCACCACGAGCCAGCGCAGGTTTCAGAATGTTCGCAGCATCAACCGCACCCTCCGCAGCACCAGCACCAACGAGTGTATGTACCTCGTCAATAAAGATGATGCAGTCGCGGCTGTTGCGAATCTCTTCGATAATCTTCTTGAGACGTTCCTCGAACTCACCGCGATACTTCGTGCCAGCTACTAGTGAGCCAACATCGAGAGTAAGGAGACGCTTTCCGGCGAGGGTTTCTGGCACTTCACCTGAAATAAGGCGCTGTGCGAGTCCTTCGACGATAGCAGTCTTACCAACACCCGGTTCACCGATAAGGGCGGGGTTGTTTTTATTACGGCGTGAGAGGATTTGGATGACACGCTCAATCTCTTGATGGCGCCCCACAACTGGGTCGAGTGTGCCAGCGCGAGCTGCTTGTGTCAGGTCGATACCCATCTGGTCAATGGTGGGAGTTTTAGAATGCTTCGCATCACGCTCGTGCGATGGTCCTGATTGACTCAGCACCTGGATAGTCTGTGTGCGAACCTTTTCAAGGTTAACACCTAAGCTTTCCAGCACACCTGCGGCAATGCCTTCACCTTCACGAACAAGACCGAGGAGAAGATGTTCTGTTCCAATGTAATGGTGGTTCAGACGACGAGCTTCGTCAACTGCAAGCTCAATCACCTTCTTGGCACGTGGAGTAAGCCCGATCTCGCCGAGAACAATGCGGTCACCACGACCAATTATAAATTCAACGGCACTCCGAACCTTATTCAGTTCGACACCGAGATTGGCTAAAACTTTTGCAGCTACACCCTCACCCTCGCGTACAAGACCGAGGAGAAGATGCTCTGTTCCAATATAGTTATGTTGGAAGCGCTGCG
>CAXUHF010000032.1:38690-47113 GCA_964250765.1 uncultured Ktedonobacteraceae bacterium
ACAAGACCGAGGAGAAGATGCTCTGTTCCAATATAGTTATGTTGGAAGCGCTGCGCTTCCTCTTGAGCGAGACTCAGGACTTTCCTGGCACGCTCTGTAAACTTGTCAAACCTATCTCTATCATTCATCTGTTTGTCACCCCCCTTTGAGTGGCGGCAGAGGATGGAACCAAGCCCTCTATAGTGTCCCTCGTATAAACAGGGTACTTCATCATACAACACCTGGAATAGTGCGTCAAGTTAAACAGTTGAGCCTCCCGTCTACCAATGTAACGATATATATAATCGGCACATTGCTAACCTACACTCACAACTTCTTACAGAGAAGCAATCGACCTCCACACTGCCCTACTGTAGTAGAGAAGCAGCGTGAAGGTCGCACGATCATCTGTTAATGTACAATGTATCTAATCCAATAAGAACGGTGTACTTTGCAGATGCCTCCATATCTTTTTGATGCGTTGTCTTATGAGTAAACGGTATACCCTATGATACTCTACTTGTGGCAAAGCGTCAAGACCAACGAGATAGGAATATTGCACATCGTGTACTACTGTATTAGATGATAGCACCTTTGAGTACGAATATGACAAGGGCAAGCCCTGTCACTACTACACATGGACCCGCGTGGCTTCGCCTCGCAGGGGTGAACAGTATAGTAGTGACAGGACTTGCCCCTGTCATGTCCACTGTGTGAGTGAGCTGCGTTTACTCTTCGGTATCATCTTTAGTGCGACGCGCGGCGTTACGGAAAGCCTCCGCCATTGCGGTTAGTTGCTCGCCTGAGTCCTCGACTGGACCTTTATTTGAGGAAGCCGCATCGTTACGCTCACGTCTGTTATCAGGTCTTTGCCTCTGCTGACCCTGCTCTTGTGGAGCGGGAGTTGCTTCGAGCGATGGAGTTGTACTCGCCAGTGATGGAAGAGCTTCAACAGGAGTAGTCGCCGTTGGAGCGGCATCTACCGATTCTGGTGTTGCTGTATTCTCGTTGGCAAGTGCAGCTTCGGCCTGAGCATAGACTTCTTCGGATGGCTCCTCGCCTGGCTGATCGAGTTCATCAGCCTGTCGTAAGCTGAGACCTAAACGGCGGCGTTCAGCATCGATGCGTAAAATACGCAACTGAAGCTGGGCACCCTCATGCAGGATAGACTTGGGGTCCTGTCCTGGAGTCAACTCTGAAAGGTGAATGAGACCTTCGATGCCATCCTCGATGCGTGCAAAGGCACCGAATGGAGCTATCTTAGTTACGACGCCTGTGACGACCTGACCAGGTGTATAACGTTGCTCGACGGTGGTCCAGGGATCAACCTCGGCACGCTTGATAGACAGTGCAATCTTCTTTTTATCTTTATCGACGCTGAGCACCTGCACTTCAACCTCTTGCCCAACATGTAGAACTTCGCTGGGATGGTTGACGCGGCTCCAGGCCAACTGACTGATATGCACCAATCCGTCTGCACCACCGAGATCAACGAAGGCACCAAAGTTTGCAAGATTGCTGACGACACCCTTGCGAACCTCGCCGGGCTTGAGTTCGTCAAGCAATTCCTCACGTCGGCGTTGGCGCCACTCTTGAACGGCCAAACGCTCGGAGAGGATTAAACGGTTACGTGCTCGGTTGATCTCAATGATCTTGAGCTGAAGTTCTTTGTCCTTCATCCCTTGGAGCTTCGCTGCCGTCTCCTGGTTTTCGCCGCCGGAGGCAACTTCTTCGCGTTTCAGATTAAGTATCTGCGAGATCGGCACAAAGCCTCGAATACCTGCAACATCGACAATTAAGCCGCCTTTGTTGTAGTCGATAACTTTTGCTTTGAGCAATTCGCCACTCTTATATTGGTCTTCTGCTATGCGCCACTGGCGCTCGGTGTTGGCTCTCTTGAGAGAGAGGACAGCATGACCTTCTTGTGTCTCTGGCTGAATCACATACACCAGAACTTTATCATCGAGATGTAGCTCGGAGAACGAGCCATAGCCACTAGCTGGAAGCTCCCTTGTCGAGAGGACGCCCTCGGATTTGAGGCCAATATCAACCAGAATCTCGTCCTGGTCAATACGCACGATTACGCCCTCGACCACATCACCCCTCTTGATGTTTATGGGTGCGCTTGTTGATGCCAGCAACGCTTCCATCTCGTTCTGATTGAGGTCTTCACCTTCTTCAGGAGTGCTGCCGTTTTGCCCCTGTGGGTCATTTTCTTCTAACATCGTCTGTACCCGCCCGATTTTCAGATTTTCTGCTGGCTCTGTCGAAAGGTCGCCGTGCTGTTGTGTCTGCATGGGTAAAAAACCCCCTTCGATCCACGGTTTTTGCCTGACCGCAGGACACACTTATACCATGTATTGCTCGAACTTATAGCAGTGTTCTCAATCCTGTTCGCGGTACCGCGAGGATGCGAAACGGAAGCGAGAAGGGCCACCTGTCGATTGTGACATAGAGGAGTGCGCCACTGGGTTTGGACTTCTTGTGAGAGGTTGCTCAGGCGGTAATCGTTTCGGACGTTTGTTAAAATCTCTTAACCCGTATCAGTGTATACGAGAGAATCTGCGCGACTATTGTTTGCCCTACAGAACGATACTACGAAACGATGCTCGCAGGCATGAAGCCATACTAAAGCCATACAAAGCACCTGAATGTAAGCATACCCCCACTCGATGCTCTAATTATACCAAAAGCAGGCCACGAATGCAAGACATTATCCGCCCTTTTGCGAATCTCTCCTGTGTTTTTCTGCTTGTCAAATTATATCATAGTAATGCAAGAAAGAACAATATGCTACAATATGCTTATGAAAATTATGACGACAAGAGAGCTTGTTCATAGGCTGCAGCAACGTTTGAAGCCTGTGGAACAAGCTACTACACTAATAGATGCCGTTGAGGGACAACGCCCAGATGCACGCAAAGCGGCAGTGTTGCTTGCGATATTTGAGCAGGAAAACGTACCCTACATCGCTTTTATCCGACGTGCAAGTACTCTACGTTCTCATAGTGGCGAAATTGCGTTCCCTGGTGGTGGGGTCGATGCTACAGATGCATCGCCAGTAATGGGAGCACTGAGAGAGGCATACGAGGAGATTGGCCTAGAGCCTGCGCGTGTCGAAGTGCTAGGCGTGTTGCCTCCTGTTTTCACGATTGTGAGTAACTATCTCATTACTCCTGTCGTAGCCTATTTACCACAGGGTTTAGGTTCGGTCCAATTGCAGGCGAGCGAGGTGGCAGAACTTATTCTTGCTCCAGTGCACGCCCTTGCAGACCCTGCTATCGCACATACGGAGCAGTGGGAACGTGGCGGGATGACGCGAACTGTGTATTTCTACGATCATGGCCCCTATCGTATCTGGGGTGCGACTGGTCGCATTCTCTCTATGCTTTTGGAGCTTTTGTAGATTAGCAAATTAGCATAATCAACGGACGCCCACAAAGGGCAATACTGTTAAAATACGAAGAACAATACGCATATACATACAACTATGTAACCCATTAGTCATGGAACGCTTGCGAAAAATGCGTGTATCAGTACAATAGAGAGTAGAGAAAACGTCGTCTGTAGTGCGTTCCCCGTATCTAACTGAACAAGCGGTTGGTCTATATACAAACCAGTGGAGTGAACCTGTGTCTATGTCTGATGCTCAACCTTCCAGACTTCTGCCGCGACGACCACAAGGAACAGTGCCGCCTTCCTCGATTCCCCCTGCTCTGGTTCCTGCTGTACCAGAGACGCATAGTGCCATATCGTACCCCGCGCCCGCTCCTGTGACTCCTCCTCGCACGTCTCTACCCATGAAACCACTCACTCCTGCTCCTGGTGTCGCACAACCCGATTATGGGTCGTATGAGCATGCAATTGATTTCGCCACTCACTCCTGGGACCTCAAAACAGGTGGATTGAAAACGTTAACCGCGAAACGAGAACTTCCCACCCGATTGGATAGACGTTCCGCAGAAGTATTCCAAGACTTACGTGAGTCACCGTCTACACGTAGTTATATGTTTGCTATGATTGTACTCGTATGCGTTATTTTCATGCTCATCGGGGGAGGCGTGATTCTATTTGTGATATTACAACCATAAGAAAATAACAGAAACGTAAATGGACGTTCGCCATTCTCGACTTGCTCTACAGACGAGTTGCTGGCACACCATGTAAATCAGTTGCGTGACGAACACCATTTACGATTGCCTCTGCCAGCACTTTTGCAGCAGCAGCACCAATCATACTTACCTGATATGCATTTGTTGCCAGATCTATATGACGCTGCTCACGAGGACCAAGAGCGAGTGCAAACACTGTGTCGCCATCGAAAAGAGTGTGCGCGGGTCGAATGACTTGTGCTAACCCATTGTGTGCCATTTGCGCAACCTTATTGATCTCTTCTTTTGTCAGGGAGGCATCAGTGGCGACGACTGCGATAGTCGTGTTGCCGAAAGGACTCACACTACCAGATGTGTCCTCCATAGACAAAGGCGGGCGTCCACCTGCGATAACCTGTTGAGTTTGAGAATCGAGAATATTGCCGAATGCATTAACGACGACGAGTGCTCCAACATGAGTACCGTCAGCAAGCGTTGTACTGGCGGACCCTAGCCCTCCTTTCATAGCAAAGGCAGGACCAAGCATCTTGCCAACCGTTGCTCCTGTTCCCGCTCCGACATTACCTTGTTGAGTTGCTTCGGTATCTGCTTGCTCACAGGCACGATAGCCAGCTTCAGCATCAGGGCGTACATTGGCTGCTCCGAAGGCAAGATCGAAGATGGCAGCCGCAGGTACGATTGGCACTTTTGCCACACCAACATCGTAGCCTATCTGCCGCTCTTCCAGGTAGCGCATCACGCCACTTGCCGCATCAAGCCCAAAGGCACTACCACCTGTTAGCACAATTGCATGAACTGAATCGACCAGATGCATGAGGCGTAATACATCAGTCTCACGCGTTGCTGGTGCACCTCCACGCACATCGACACCCCCGCTAGCAGGTGAATCGCAGAGAATGACCGTACACCCTGTTCCCGCCTCCACATTTGTGTCGTGTCCTACGCGAATACCAGGAATATCGGTGATATCGTTGTGCATGGAAATGGCCTACCTTCCTTGTAGAGATCGGTTAAGTGCACTCAGCACGGCCTTTACCGAGGCAAGTGTGATATTTGTGTCTATTGCGGCACCAAAAAACGTCGTATCTTCCTCTGTCTGTATCTGGATGTAGGCGACAGCTTGTGCATTCGCTCCTTGACCAAGTGCGTGTTCTGCATACGAGAGCACTTTGAAGTCCGCCAAGTTTCCCTGGTGCAGTGCCAGTACAAACGCGTCAATTGGTCCATTGCCATGAGCGCGTAGTTCGTGAGTTGTGCCGTGATAAGAAACTTGTGTCACACACTCTACAGTTGTCACACCATCGTGACTCACAGTTGTCTCTGTACGCAATGTATCGAGTGCAAAGGGTGTTGTGCAGCGTAAGTATTCACGCTCGAATGCCTGGAAAAGCTGAGTACTCGAAAGCTCTGTACCAGAGGTATCGGCGAGCGTTTTGATAACTCTGCCAAATTCAATATGCATGGCCTTTGGCAAATGGAACCCGAACTCGCTCTCCATGATGTAGGCCACGCCGCCCTTACCAGACTGCGAGTTGATGCGAATAATCGCCTCATACGAACGCCCAATATCTTTAGGATCGATAGGAAGGTATGGCACTTCCCACAAGGCGCCGTAGCTGGTATCCTGCGCATTCATGCCTTTGTTGATGGCATCTTGATGTGAACCGGAGAAGGCTGTAAATACGAGTTCTCCCGTATAGGGCTGACGTACTGGAACGGTCATACGCGTACATTTCTCATAGACTGTCTGAATCGCTTCGAGATTACTGAAGTCTAAGCATGGGTCCACGCCCTGCATATACATGTTGAGTGCTACCGTCACGATATCAACGTTGCCAGTGCGCTCACCGTTGCCGAATAGTGTGCCCTCGACGCGTTCCGCACCAGCAAGAAGACCTAATTCTGTTGCCGCAACCCCTGTGCCTCGGTCATTATGCGTGTGTACACTGATGATCGCGCTTTCTCTATTGCGCATATGGCGACAGAACCACTCGATCTGGTCAGCGTGGACATTAGGGGTAGTGATTTCAACGGTTTCGGGTAAGTTCAGAATAATCTTTCTTTCAGGCGTTGGCTGCCAGATATCAACGACCGCTTCACATATTTCAAGGCCAAAGTCAACCTCAGTCAGTGCGAAGCTTTCGGGCGAGTATTGGAATATGATGTCTGTTTCAGGCAGACGCGGCACCCACTCTTTGATCAGTTGTGTACTACGTGTGGCAATGGCGATGATATCCGGTTTGTCCAGGCCAAACACGATACGACGTTGAAGTGGAGACGTTGAGTTGTAGAGGTGGACAATTGCCTTTTTCGCACCACGTATCGACTCAAAGGTGCGTGCGATAAGTTCTTCACGTGCCTGCACGATGACCTGAATCGTCACATCGTCGGGGATACGGTTCTCTTCGATGAGCCGACGAATAAACGTAAATTCGGTGTCGGAGGCTGAGGGAAAGCCAACCTCGATCTCTTTGAAGCCAACACTCACGAGAAGTTGGAACATCTCAAGTTTCTCTTCTACACTCATGGGCGCAGGCAATGCCTGGTTGCCATCGCGCAAATCAACGCTACACCATGTCGGGGCCTGCGTGATAGAGCGAGAGGGCCATTGCCTATCGGGTAGGTCAATAGTTGGGAAGGGCTGATACTTTGTGATCTGGCCCTTCTGCATCCCCTTTGGGGGCTTCGTCGGCGAAGATAGAGGTCTGTGCATAAAAGATTTCTCCTTGTCTCAATGTTATTCTCTATCTTATCACGCATATCGCCTTTTTGTTCGGAATCGTGTAGGGGTCTAATTCATTACACCCTGTTGGCATATTACAAATGCTAGAGTCTGTAGAAACATTTATCTACGTTCTACAAACATTGTAATATGCCAACAGGGTGTAATGAATTACACCCCTACAGAGTTTATCAATATTTATTGTGGTATAGCTTGCTTGAGCCGTATCATCGTTTGAGCAACGCTTTCATGATTGTTATAGACGGCAGAGCCTGCTACAAGCATGTTGGCACCAGCGTTTACCGCTAACGGAATCGTTGCCTCGTGAATACCCCCATCAACCTCTATATCGCATGTCAGATTGCGTTCGATGATGATATGGCGCAACTTCTCAATCTTTGGGAGCATCTCAGGAATGAACTCTTGACCACCAAAACCTGGATTGACTGTCATGATGAGTACCATATCGAGGAGCGAAAGAATGTCCTCAAGCATACTAATGGGTGTTGATGGCGTCAGTGCTATGGCAGCTTTTTTTCCGAGAGACTTAATTTGTTGCACGATGCGGTGCAGATGTGGCGTCACCTCTTGATGCACGATGATGATGTCGGCTCCGGCTTTTGCGAATATCGGAACAAACTCCTCAGGGTTTGTAATCATCAGGTGCGCTTCGAGTGGCAATTTTGTACAGCCGCGTACAGCCTCTACGATGGCTGGTCCCATCGTGATGTTCGGGACGAAATGACCGTCCATGATGTCGATCTGAATGCGGGTTGCACCTGCCGCATCCGCATCACGCACTTGTTCGCCTAGGCGCGTGAAGTCTGCGGAGAGAATCGAGGGAACAATGCCAATCATTGTGACTGCCTCTGTAATTTTGCTGCTGCTGCCGTATCGAGCATCCACGTGACCTCGCCTTTTGTGGGTTGCACAATCTGGGCGGGATACTCGTCAGGTTGATACTCGCCTTCCAATACGGCCTTCACGGCGTCTTGCTTCTCAGCACCCGTCACTAGGAAGAGGACATGTGAGGCCGCGTTAAGTAAACGTGGTGTGAAGGTCAGGCGTGGTGGAGGTGGTTTTGGCACGGTAACAGGCATAACTAGTCGCTGTTGCTCATGCAGCGAGGGCTGGTGTGGGAAGAGCGAGGCCGTGTGTCCCTCTGGTCCCATACCAAGCTGAATCAGGTCAAAACTCGGTACACCCTCAGAGCCAATGGTCTGTTGCATTTCTAATGTGTAAGCATACGAGGCCGCGTCACGGTCCGTTTGGTCGGCAGGCATGCGGTGAATTTGATGAGTGGGAATAGCTATCTTGCTGAGTAGCACTTGTTGAGCCATAAGAAAATTGCTTTCGGCATCATCAGGTGGTACACAACGCTCGTCTGACCAGAAGATATCAACATGTGTCCAATCAATCTGGCTGCGGTATGGTTCTTCCGCGAGCAGACCATAGAGCTTTTTCGGTGTTGAGCCACCAGAGAGCGCGAGCGTGAAGCGTCTATGTGCTGCGATAGACTCTTGAGCGATACGCACTATATACTGTGCGGCCTCCTGGCTTAGTGTCTCGGTATCAGGATAAACAGCGATAGACATAAAAAGAACTCCTAC
>CAXUHF010000033.1:0-30317 GCA_964250765.1 uncultured Ktedonobacteraceae bacterium
TTCTTAATTGGATACTCGGACCCATGAATGTTCATTTTGCTCAAAACGTCGCTCCCCACATATTAGAGATATTTATTGGCTTCTCTACAGAGATAGCAATGCTCATAATACTATAAGCGTGGATAGAGTCAAGCCCTACAGAGTGATCACACGCTTATCTTCGGAAGGCTGTGCAGCACCTTGAAAAGCCAACTACGTCGTCAACCATGATTTCCAGACCGACCACTCTTGAATTAACCGAGTCAGAGCAATATACCCTGCGGCTCGTGGATGAGCACCATCATTAGAGGCAACTTCTTCTTTCCAGATGCTAACCTGTTGCAAAGGAGTGAATACCTCTAAGTATGGAATCTCTATCATTCCACATAGCAAGGCAAGCCGATTGGAGAGATGACCAATACGTCGATTGTGCTCTTCTTCGAGAACAGGAGGCGGGCCGACCATGATAGTAGGAAAGAAACCTTTGGCTGTGAGCAACATCTGTCTCGCATTCTCTATTGACTCTTCAAATGCAACGCGCTTCTTTCCGTTCTCAAAGGCTGTATCATTAGCGCCGAACGAAAAAATAATTCTGCCGTCGTACTCTTGCGACAGACGAGCAAAAACCTCCATTCGCCATCGTTGAGCAATCTGATGGCTAGTTTGCCTCCGAATTCCTAAATTGTAGTAAGTTATATCATGTCCCTCCTGCTGAGCAGCAACACACAACCTTCCAGCCCATCCAAGACATTCAGGGTCGCCGGTACCATTGACGAAAGAATCTCCGACGAAACAGATACGCAAATGCTTCATTCACTCCTCCAACAAAAACTCCTTCCAAATCAATTAAGAGATGAAGGCTTAAATCATCTTATGTCCGCCTCCAACAAATAGTAGCTGCCCAGTCAGCCAACGCGCCTGTTCAGAGGCAAGAAATACGATAACATCTGCCACATCTTCTGGCTGCCCCACACGTCCTAGAGGAATATCTGTAATCATTTCCTGCTCTAGCTCCATAGTAATGTAACCAGTTTGGATTGGTCCAGGTGAAACTACGTTGACAGTAATACCATACTGACCTAGTTCACTTGCCGCTGCTCGACTGTAGGATTCCATTGCAAATTTACTCGCTCCATAAGATACCTCATGCACGAAGCCTGATGAACCATCAGTGCTCACATTGATTACCCGCCCCCATCTCACACCTTGCTCAACCCTCCTACGAGCAAATTCAGCCATTAACAGCGCAACTGCTCTACTATTTACAGCAAAATGTGTATCGTGGCTAGTTGCTGTAAGAAACGAAGGTGCATATCCAGCAGGAGTCATTTCCTTCTCATGTTGGCTTGCTGGAAGAAAAGTATCTGCAACACAGTAATCTGCATTATTGACAAGAATATCGACTCCGCCAAATACTGCTTCCACTCGATCAAACAGCATAGGAATCGACTTGATATCTGCCAGGTCCGCTTCAAGAGCTTCAACAATACCTCCTTGAGCGCGAATTTGCTGGACCACCTCTTCAGAGGATTGGGCACGCATGAAATTGTATAGTGCCAAACCAGGAGTATCTCTATCTTTGGTTTGTGCAGAAGATGAACCAAGTGGAGGAAGACGTAAGTAAGTGATAAAGACACGTGCGCCCTGTAATGCAAATGTCTTAGCCGTTGCAGCACCAATTCCATGATTGGCACCTGTGATAAGTACAACCTTATTCTGGAGACATGGATCAATCATGAACTTCTCTTCCTTTATGTCTCAAGAGCCATATTACCGTTTCTCTCTACATTATGCTATTCCTGAGTATACCATGATATATTTTTGCCGAATATCTACATGATACATGGATATACATATCTATGTAGTCTGTGTCTCTCTCACCCTAATATCCAACGTGATAGAACATATACAAGAAGGAGCCATTACCCATGAAAACAATCACCATCTCAACGCATCGCAAAGACGAGATAGTAGACATCACAGACAGAGTAGAAGCCTATCTCCATGAAGCACACACCGAAAGCGGCGTTTGTAACGTCTTTGTCGCGCATACGACGAGCGCTATTACGACGGCGGACCTTGACCCAGGAACAGACCGTGATTTTCTTGATGCACTGAGAGGAATGCTCCCGCATCTTTCCTATCGACACCCACATAATCCAGTACATGCACCCGATCATCTTTTATCCTCGATTATTGGACCTTCGGTATCGGTTCCGTATGCAAGTGGAAAACTGCTTTTGGGGATTTGGCAACGTGTTATTCTGGTTGAGCTAGATGGGCCGAGACAGCGTACGGTTCACGTCTCATACTCGGAATAAGTCCTGTTCATGAGGTTTCAGGGCAATTCCGTACAAATTTTGAGAAGGTTTCTACAGATGAAAAGTTGTATATTGTGTCCTTCAAAAGGAACAGAGGTACAAAATGCTTCGCTTCAGAAACTATTGGACATACAGTGCTGGTCTCGCCATTGCTTGGGCAGTTGCTCTTATACTCATACTGACGATTCGGGGTAGCGAGGGCTTGCAGACCACGCTGTTGGTCTTTTTCGGCTTTTGTATAGGCTGGGTCTCGACGACGATTGCTCGATACGTCTATCCGCCGCCAAATCGTTGGAGATTGAACCGTCGCGAGGAGTGATATTCTCAAAGGACAGGAGTCATTAAGAGTTGCCAATTCTACTTGCAACATGCTATAGTATGGCACGGAATGCATTGGCAACTTGGAAATTTAGGAAGAAGATTGTGTAGTATGGCCTCTCAGGGAACCCGACCGAAAGCAACGTCTCGTACAACTCCTCCACCTCTCATTCAGCTTACCGCGAACCCACAGCAAATCGCCGCCATTGCTCATAACAGTGGTCCAGCAGCGTTTGTAGCGGCAGCCGGAACAGGTAAAACAACAATCCTTGTGCAACGTCTCGTGCGTTTAATTGCCGATGAGAGAGTTGACCCCGAAGCAATACTATGTGTCACCTTTACACGTGCCGCCGCCGATGAGATGGAGAAACGTGCACTCAAGGCTCTCAAGGGGCGTGGCTTTACGGCGAAAGATGTCAAGGGACTACGCGTTGTCACCTTCCACGGTCTAGGACATCACATGCTGCGCGAAAAGCTTGAATGGACACCGCAAGAGCTAAATAAGCGGCTTGTAAGTGGCGAACCGCGTCAATGGCTTGCGGAAGATATTCTGCGTCCGTGGCGCAGTGATCGCTCGCGTGGTATGAATTGGGATGTTGAAATTGCTGATGTACTGAGCGCGGTTGATCGAGCGAAAGAGGGCATGGTTAAGCCTGAACAATCCGCAGACTTCTTTCGCTCTCATTTATGCATAGAGATGGACCTTGCGGAACGTTACCAGGATTTTTTTGCGCGTTACGAACAGACAAAACACAAGGACAAACTGTATGATTTGTCCGACCTGATTTATGTTCCCCTATCACTACTTGAGAGTAGCCCCAAGTTTCGTAAGACATGGCAAGGGAAATACCTGTACCTACAGGTTGATGAGACACAGGATACAAACCCATCACAGTACAAGCTGATTCAATATATCGCGGCACCGAAAAATAATGTTGTTGTGGTGGGCGATCCCGATCAAGCTATCTACCAGTTCCGTGGTGCGAGTCCAGAGGCATCTATTCTTTCGTTTCGGGAGATGTATCCTAAAGGGATTATTTATCGCATTGAACACAATTATCGTTCGACACCACAGATTCTCGAAGCGGCGAACAAGCTAATTGGACATAACGAGACAACACCAGGGTTTGAAAAGATATTGCGCGCCACACAACCCGATGGTGGTCCTGTAACGGTGACAGCCTACGAGGATCAGGAACGCGAGGCCGACGGTATCGCTACCCGTATTGCATCGTTAGTCAAAACTTGGCGCGAACGGCAGGAAGCGTTATCATTCCAAGATATATTTGTACTGTCACGCACAAACTTTCATCTCGCATCCGTCGAGATTGCATTAGCACGTAACGGTATTCCCTATCGCACAGTCGGCGGGTCTTCGTTCTTCAAACGCAAAACGACACGCGACATGCTGGCCTATCTTGCATTAATTGATGGTATACGGGTTCATCAGGAATATCTTGCATCACGTAACAGCCCAGCACCTCAAAAGTGGGACGATGTGTTTACACCGATTCACTGCGGTGAGCAAAACATGGCGTTTCGCACGGTAGCGAATATCCCTTCACGTGAGTATTTCGCACGTACAACCAAAACCTCGCATCGCTTCACACCAACCTTCTTTGGCACACTTATGGGGCATGCAGGTGGGCGTCCACTGCTACAGTATTGCGAGGAACATAGCTATACTATAGCGGCAGAGTATCAGCTTGGTATCAAGGATTTCGTCGCACTACTGCAACGGGTCGCTAAGCAGTCTAACAATTCTCCAGCACAGGCTATCACGCTGTTACGTCAGTTCGCCTATGATATGCACCTGCGCCACTGCGATGGCAAACACAACGAGAGCGAAGAAGAGACTGAGACACCAGCACCGAAGGAAGAGGTTAAGCTTGAAGGTCGTTATGATGAACTGGAAGAACTTGCCCATATCGCACAACGCCATCATACGATTCGGCATTTTCTAACTGCGATGGCTCGTCTCAAAGAGCAAGCAGAGGAGAGCAGCAAGAACAAGCGGGATTGCGTGAATCTTATGACGATTCACAAGGCAAAGGGGTTAGAAAGTCCCGTTGTTTTCGTGATGGGCCTCACCGAAGGCATCTTCCCTCACAGACGTTCCTATACACTAGCAGAGGACGGTCCTGTCGTACAAACTGGTATCGCGGAAGAACGTCGGCTAGCATATGTTGCCTATACACGAGCGCAAAAGCAACTCTATCTCTCATCCATTCTGCAATATCGAGGCAGTGATGCAGTGGCATCACGCTTTATCGAGGAAGCGGGTCTTGTGCCAACAGATGAAGATGGAGTGCTCAATCCCTACCTCTTTCATCATGACGGGTCAATAAAACAACTTAGCCCATTGGTGACAATGCCAACATTGTTTGAATAGGCAACGTCTGGCACTAAAGCACATTCTCAACTTCATCTCGCTCTGATACAGGAGAGACATCTACATTCGTATCGTTATCCAAAATTGGGCGCAGGAACGTGTAAAATGCTTGGGCTGACCGTGAGAGTTGTTTGTCTGCACGTCGAATTAGGCTAAGTTGTGGACGTAAGTCTAAACCAGCAACAGGTAAGCGTACGAGATCGCCCGTAGCAATCTCACGTTTTGTAGTGAGATGTGAGACCATAGCTGCACCAACACCACTCATAACCATTTGCTTAATCGCTTCATTATCGGTTAATGTTAAAAGTGGGTGTATTTTCACGCCATGCGCATGTAGCGCATGCTCGATTACCTCACGAATACCGCTTCCTTGCTCACGCAATAGCAACTCGCCATCTGCCAACACCTGCGGTGTCACGACAGAGAGCTTATTCCAATGATGTGTTGGAGCAACCACAAGCACTAGCTCATCATACGAAAATACCTCAACTCGGAGTTCCGATGGTAGCCGCATTGGATCGCCCTCGACCAACCCAATATCAATATTCCAATTGAGCGTTTCTTCTACGATTTCTTGTGAGTTGAGAATAGAAATATTTAGTGTCACATGCGGATAGCGTTTGTGAAAACGTGCTACGATAGGCGGAAGTAGATACACACCCGTTGTCGTATTCGCCGCGATTGTCACCTCACCACCTTCCACATCGCGCAATGTATTCAGGGCCTCTTCCATCTCACGCTCAAGGGCAAAAAGTTGACGTGCATGACCCTGCAACATACGTCCTGCATGTGTAAGCGCGATTCGCCTCCCTTGTCGTTCAACCAACTCCAAGCCAATCTCATGTTCCAAGCTTTGAATTGTTTTCGTTACCGCCGGTTGGCTTAGACCTAGTTCCTCTGCTGCACGCGTAATATGCTCTAACTCTGCCACTTTCAAAAATACGCGTAAGTTTTGCAAGTTCATATAATTCTCCCCGAAATTCTCACCACTTTGTGTATGTCCAGGATGCTAAAGATGTGGCTAAGTGCATCATACCAAAAAGTGTCTATAAAGCATAGGGCTTTCTCCTATTATAACATAATAGAATGCTTTTTATAACTCATAAGAATGCTTTAGTTTGTGGATGCTAATACAGCTTCGCTATCGACAAAGCAGGGTCTCTATGTGATAATACTTCTGATTATTTTCGTTGTATATAAAGAATAACTACAGAATATTGCTTCTATTTTCTTTGTGGAGAGACAATTTTATGGCAGCGTGTACCCGTTGTGGTTTCGAGCAGAATGGTACGCAAATACATTGTGAACGCTGTGGCATGTTTTTACCAACACTCGCCATTTATAATCCAGGGCAGCCAGAGTACAAGGTTTCATCTCAAATCGTAGTCCAACGTTCAGACCAAAGATTTATGGCAGAAGGCGATTTGACGACTCACATGGTTCTCAATTGGTGTATACGAGAGGGTATAGCCATCGTTGGACTCCTCATAGCTAGCTTCGGGACATTTGGCTTCTTTAATGACCTGATAGGTAGTGGTTGGGCATTGCTTTTAGGGTTCCTTGTACTGCTAGGAGGAACTATAGCTGTCAGCGTCCTCTTTTTTGTAGAAAAACTCCTACCACGTCTTCGTTGGTCTCAAATAGTAGTAAGAGGGATAGGAGCTACTATCATATGCTTTCTCATAATCGTAACATTATCAGGAATCGTACAAAATAGCACGTTAGGCAAAGACTTTGGGTATGGTGCCACAATTTTCCTCTACGGACTTGGCATTGTAGGACTTGTAGTATGGTGACACTCTTGCCAGAGTTATGGCGAACATGAGATATCCCATTCTGGAGGAGGCTATGCAGCAACAACAGGAAAATGATAGAAGCAGACAGGAAATATTCATCAACATACGCAAACTCGCTGCACTAGATATTGTTTTTCATGGTTCTAGACTGATTATCGCAGAATTTGCATTAGGAGTGACCTTTTGTGGTGCTCTAGGCATTTTTAATCTCTTTACCTTCTTCCATAACCCCAGCCACCCGCTATTTGCGGTCATCCTAGGCTTTTTCCTCTCATGGCTGGCGGTCAACTACATACCGTTACTACTTTACGCTATCAGTATCGTCAGAGGGAAAAGCGCGGAGTGTGAGGTCGCATTCGAGCTTGAACACAAGGATGTCTACGCACGAAAGTATAGCCTTCAATCACACTTGCTTGCACTCCCACTTGTGATACCACTGCTTGCTCTCTCTCAAGAGATACAAAGGAACCGTCACTGAATTTTCTCCTATTCATCACCTTTTCGTTAAGCAGAACACGTTTCTACTCAACGAAAGGTGAGACATTTCCTAAGCGAATGTAGCAATAATTAGACCTCTACATCATCGGTTATAACAATATGCCTTGCTCGTGTCGCGCTTTTCAGATCAACAAGTGCTGCCTCTATTTCAGCGCGTTGTTGAGATGTATTATGTGGCATTTCAATACGCCGTGTCTCTATTTCAGCACCAATTGATAAACCTTGTTCTGCCTTGTAGCGTCGAACCTGCCGTAACACATCGAGAATGATTTTTCCTGTCTCCTCAGCGTCCTCATCGAACCATTGTGCATCTGTGTTAGGCCATGTCATAAGATGCAACGAGACGACTCCCTCTTGCGAACGGAATAGCTCCTGGTATATCTTCTCCGTGACATAGGGTAGGTAGGGAGCCAATAGTTTAAGCGTGGTCAACAACGTATGATAGAGCGTCCATTGAGCAACTTCGTGTTCTAGTCCTGAGTCTTGATACAAACGTGCCTTGACGAGTTCCAGATAGTTATCGCACAAGTCAGACCAGAAGAAACGTTCAACCTCAGCACGAGCAGTGGAGTACTCTCCGCGTTCTAATTCCGCTGTCGCAAAAGTGATAGTACGAGCAAGATGGGAAAGCAGCCAACGGTCAGTAGGCAATAACACTTCTAGCATCTCATCTTTATGAGTAAAGCCAGCAAGACGTGCTTCAGCAAAACGGCTTGCATTCCATAGTTTTGTGACAAGACGACGCCCATTAGCAATAGTTTCTGTGTTAAACGGTGTATCATTGCCTGTTTTGACCGAGGTTGCCCAGTAGCGCAAAGCATCCGCTGACTCCTGCTCGATAATTTCCATAGGCCCAACCTCTTTATGACTCTTCGATTTAGAAATCTTGCTCCGCTCGGCTGATAGCGCATGACCAGAAATCATGATAGATTTCCACGAGACCTCGTTTGTATGATAGAGAGCCTTCACAATTGAGTAAAACGCCCATGTACGAATGATGTCATGTGCTTGTGGGCGCAAACTCGCTGGAAAGTGCTCCGCGAACCATGTACTATCATCGGGCCAGTGGCTAATAATCAATGGTGTGCATGAGGATGTTGCCCACGTATCCATAACATCTGGTTCAGGTTCAAACTGTGTTGCACCACACGCACATGCATGAGTAGGTTGTACGCGTCTTGGGTCAATCGGCAGTTGCTCAAGCGTTGCCAACATCAATTCCCCACAAGTCGTACACGTCCATGCTGGAAATGGAACACCTAAAAAGCGTTGACGCGAGATGCACCAATCCCACTGCAAGTGCTCAACCCAATGTTCATAACGCGTGCGCATGTGCTCAGGGTGCCAAGAAATCATGCGTCCCGCCTCAATAAATCGTTCCTTCTGGTCAAGCACACGAATAAACCACTGACGTGTGTGCAGGTACTCGACGGGTGTACCACAGCGTTCATGCGTACCAATGCTATGCTCTATCGTTTCCTGATGCAGTATGCGTCCAGTTTCGGTGAGGTGCTGTAGTATACACTTTCTGACTTCAGAAATTGGAAGACCTGCCAAAGAGCCAGCCAGCGCAGTCATACACCCATCGCGTCCAATAGCAGCTCGCAGGGGCAGTTGATGTGTACGCCACCAACGAACATCTGTGGAATCCCCAAAGGTACAGCACATGACGGCACCTGTGCCCTTTGTTGGGTCAGCTTGCTCATCTGCGAGAATAGGAACTTCTATGCTTATCTGTTGAGAAAATGCCTGGCTTTCAATCGTCGCTGTTGTACCAACGAGATGTGCATAACGTGTGTCTTGTGGATGTACAAAGATGGCGACACAGGCAGGTAGGAGTTCTGGACGTGTTGTGGCTATAGGCAAGATATTCCCATCTTGTGTTTGAAATGCGAATAGTACCTTTCGTATTAAAAACACTGCCACCTCGCAAGGACGAGGGCAGTGTTTTTAGTTTTGCTCGTGGTACCACCTTGATTTGATATCCAACTCCCCAACCAGTTTATGAGTCGGATATCCTCATGCTAGCGATAACGGACTATACCGGAACAACTTACTGCATAGTTTCCTCAGTTGTTCGACTTCCGAGCCACGTTCAAGGAGCATATTTGTAGGAGGCTCGCACCCGATGGCCTCCACTCTCTGGCAGACTGTTTTCCTCTACTCCGCTCGTTCCAAGTCATATGCATTTTCATTTGTACCTACACTATACGGTATACCTGTACTGTAGTCAAGTTGTAGAGAAAAATACAGAAAACGTCCTCAAGTTCTGCACTCTCTGTACGATATAAAAAGAAAGAGCATATTCTTAAGTATGCTCAATATACAAGAGTGAGGATTATCTATTCATGCATGTTCTTTCTTTCCGAGAACGATCAGTAATTGCGTTATCGCTACTGTCGTTAGTTGCGCTTCTGCTCACGGCTGGAGGGTTTCCTGTTTCTCAGGTTCAGCTCCGACAGATACAAAATCAGTCACCATCATCAAGCATCTATTATGGCGTTCATGCCACAAGTTGGCTACAAAACATTACTCCTGTTACCACGTTTGAGCAGGATATACACAAAGGAGTCTCAATCGTAATGTGGTATCAGGGTTGGGGTTCCACGCAAGGACAGAACTTCGAGCCGAGTTGGATGAACAATGTACGCAATCATGGCTCTTTGCCAATGGTCACATGGGAACCACAAGACTATACAAAAGGCGTCAATCAACCAGCATTCTCGCTGGAGAGTATTATAGATGGGAGTCATGATGCATATATTACTGCGTGGGCGAAGGCATCGAAAGCGTGGGGGCATCCCTACTTCTTACGCTTTGCTCCTGAAATGAATGGCTACTGGTTTCCCTGGTCAGAATTGACGAATGGGAACAAGGCGGGCCAGTACGTGCAGGCATGGCGTCATGTTCATGACATTTTTACGAAACAGGGAGCAACAAACGTAACATGGGTCTGGTGCCCCAATATTGTTTTCCCCGGCAACATTCCTTTAGAGAAACTTTATCCTGGATCAGCGTATGTCGATTGGGTTGGTATGGATGGCTACAACTGGGCCTATGTTGGAAAGGGACATCAACCTAAGACATTCTCGCAACTCTTTCAACACACGTATGACATTCTGCTTGGTATGTCTCTTCACAAACCTATGATGGTTGCTGAAACAGCTTGTACAAACACGCAGGTCAACGAGGCCAATTGGATCACAGACGCCTTTACCGTTCAGTTACCAAAGTACTTTCCACAAATCAAAGCATTCATATGGTTCAACCAGAACAAAGAGACTGACTGGCGGGTTGAGTCATCTGCCGCCACACAAAAGGCATTTGCAAATGCAGTAAACTCTTCCCAGTACGCCTCGAACATCTATGCCAATATGAACGTTTCTCCAATTCCTATACCGCTTCAAGCAGTGTCGTCAAAGCGTTAATACAGTCCTGCTATTAGCTAAGCAGGGAGACTATAAAAGTCTCCCTGCTCATTCTCATTTACCAGGAATGGGAATTGGTGATGCTGTTATATTCCCATATGCATTCGATGCATATCGGCTTGAGGACACAGCTTTAGCAAAAGCGGTTTGACTCGCAAGTGAGGATACGGTACGCCAATCGGTCTCCTTATTTTCGTCAAACCAAATGACCGCCTTTACACGAGGAAACACATATGGAAGTTCTACCGTGAGAGCATCGGTAATCCAGCTAGCTTTATTGCCGTTCTGCTCTGCCGATGCAGTCTCAGCTATCATTAAAGGTTTATTATTCGCCAAAGCAGTGATGTTGTTATAGGTTTGCTGAAAGACTTGGCGGAATGATTGCCAACCACTACCATTAACACTTCCCCAATTGTAACCATCCATAGCAACCCAATCAACATACGATGCTCCTGGATAGAGTTCTTTTAGAGGAATACTATGTGCATATTCAGTGTTCGGCGACCATACCCAAGTCACATTAGTCACACCTTGCGCTTTAAAAATGTCATGGACATGACGCCATGCCTGCACGTACTGGCCCGCCTTGTTCCCATTCACCTGTTCTGACCAAGGATACCAGTTACCATTCATCTCGTGCGCGAAACGTAGAAAGTAGGGATGCCCCCACGCTTTCGATGCCTTCGCCCACGCAGTAATATATGCATCATGACTCCCATCTATAATACTCTCCAGCGAATAATTCGCCTGATTAACTCCTTGTGTATACAGCCACGGCTCCCATGTAACGAGCGGAATAGACCCATGATTACGTACATTGTTCATCCATGTTGTTTGAAAATTCTGTGTACCATCTTGTAAGCCCCAGCCTTGATACCACATAACAATTGATACGGATTTATGAGCCTGTTGCTCAAACGCTGTCACTGCAGACATATTTTGTAGCTCACCTTGTACGTGTACGCCTAGGTATAGTGATGGCTGGACGGTTGCTGCTGAAAAAACTGGGCCGCCGAGAAGCACCAGGAGAAAAGGCATTAGCAGCAAAAGGTATCGAAATTTATAGAGACGAAGAGAACTATCTTTACCTTGGGAATACGAAGTTTTGTAGCGCGTCAAAACGCTTCCTTCCAACCATTTTTCGCTCATTCTCTATCCTCTTTTACAATAGACTGAGAAGCCTACAAAAAAATCCATTCATTATAGTGTTTCTCAACAATACAAGTGAGTCCATTTCACATACGTTTAATTTGATTTCATATAGATATATCTATGTAAAGTATGATAAATTTGTAGAGAAAAATGAAGGAAGAAACGGTTACGAGCGCGTTGAGATTTGGTTACAGATTACTAATGACACAATGAAGACGACAACCAAGGAGATTGTCGTCTTCACGAAGGGGAGTAATCGGAGTACGCTAGACTAATTTAATCGGACGGTATACCATTCATGAAGTACATTAATGGCAGCATGCTGATTAGGTTCAAACAGATAAAATGACCATGCCCAGAAAAAAATTCCATTAATCGCTGGATCGTCGGTACTATTTGTAAGTGCAGCTCCATATGCCGCCGCCTGCTCTTCTTCGTCTGCATGAGCAGGAGTGTCCTTTTCCCAAGGATGATAGAGCGCATCTGAGGTGTTGCGATAACCAATCTCAGAAATTACCATTGGTTTACCACTTTTGTGCGAGAATGTATCCAGCTGCGGTTTGATCTTGTCATGCCATAGTTGAGGTAACGTGTTTGGATCGAGACGTTGACGCACATTCGTCAACGAGATGTACTCAGAGACGCCAAGAGCAGACAAATATGAGTTACGCATCCATGAAGTAACGGGCAAGGTAAGTGAAGACCAATTCATATCGTACGTTAATGGCCTTGGAAATATTGCATGTATTCGGTTGATCAATTGTGTCCATATACGTGGTGCGACAAACTGCAATTCCTCCAACTCGGTACCTATAGCGAGTTGCTCTGCACCCGCTGACGAGGCTGCCGTCGCATATGGCTTGAGTGCACTCCAATAACTATCAAACCATTGCTGCGCCCGTACATCCGTCGTAAAACGAATGTCGCCACACCATAGTGGTCCTCCTTTTGCCGTCACTCCCTGCACAGTTAGCAATGGAACAACAAAGACATGGTAATGCATAGCATGGGCGGCAGAAATACCTTGTGCGAATGCTTGTGGAGTAGGTGTATTTTGCGTCGCCCTCACAGTCGTTGAAGTAAGAGAAGACTGGTACAAATTCACCGTCATCTCAATCCACTTTGCACCCGTTTGTTGAGAAATATCTTTTAATCCCGCTGACCAATTTGCATCTTGCGTGCTATAGGCTGTGCTTCCCCATTGAGGGAAAATCATGCCAGCCTGGAATGATGGTCGGTGTATTGTTACAAGTGGTTCTGCTGCTGAATGTGGGGGCCTCAAACCAGAAGCAATTGCTGTCCATGCATTTGCTCCTGTTGAAAGTATGATTTGTAGAAATATTCCTAACGCCAATACAATCACAACGATACTAAGTTTATGCTTCACTAAAAACTGTCCCATCACAACCCTACTACCTTCTTTTTTCTCTTGCAGTTTCTTATCTACCTACGACATCTTTGACTGACGAAGTTACTGTCGCTGGTACTTTCGTGTGTAAACTTCTATCGGCAGCTTTTGTCTTTGGCGTCGGCTGCCATATGACATCACGCTTACCCAACATCCACTGTACCACTGCCCAGAAACCTGCTGTGCTCTCTAAGATCCCCGCAATTGGAGCGACAGCAATAACCTTCGCGCCCTCAAGCCAACGTATACGCTGAGATATTTTTGCGTCGGCAAGGTTGTACCACATCCCAATAAAGACAGAATTTAGCCATAAAAACCCAACAATCACCATCCAACACATCACGGGTATAGGAAGAGAAAGCGATGATTGATGAAAGAGCATTAGCCATCCCTGATAAAAGAGGTAGAGCAGCGAAACCACGCCAGTAGGCAAACCAAGAGCAAAGGTGAGGATACGATATCGTGTTCCCCACGTGAGATGAAAGCGGAGTTTGTACGGAAGTTGATAAAATTCTGGCATTTTACGCATCATTGCCATACCTTGTAGAACTCCAACGATCCAGCGAAAACGTTGCTTAAAAGCACTCTTAAACGAGAATGGTGGCTGTTCTAACATGACACAGCCATGCCAGCCAAATATTTGCGGTCCGCGCTGTAGATATGCAAGCACACCAAATACATAGTCTTCAGCGATAAATGGTTGACCATCCAGATTTCCGATGTCCCACCCCAGTTCGTTTTCTAGTTCTTCGTCAATTACCAAATTAGAGCCATGTAAATGGAGTGGCGTCCCGCTTTCCATCACATCACGGCACTCGAAACACCCTATTGGACGGTTAGCCTCCATTGCTCTACAAATAACGCTCGCATCTCGATATTCTAATGGATAGTAAATAGGACCTTCTGTCAATTTTTTATCTGTGGTGGCAAGATAAAGAATGAGTCTTCTTAGTTCGTTTGGTTCCATAACACTCTCTTCATCATAATGCACGATGAAGGTCTGACCGGGTTTCCTATTCATACCGCGACGACGTAACTCAACCATATAGTGCAGTGCTCGCGCCTTCAACTTTGTTCCATTCGGCGTTTGATAGTCCGTCGGGCTTGGCAGAACAAAGCCCTGCACGCTGACAGGAACCCAGGCAAATTCTTTTTCTAAACGCAGTTTCTGATCGAGTGACTCGGTAACGATTTCTATGCTTATAACTGACTTGTAAAAACTTGGATCTTCTCTTACGAGGTCCACAACATACTGAATACCACGTCGAATGACCTCTGTACTGCCTGCAGAGCCACGTGTGGTAATTTGTATTTTTATAAAAGGAACGTGAGGAAGAGATTTTATCTCTTCGTTTGTCACAGTTTGTAATTGTCGATAACGCCGCCAGTGAAAGAGAAAGCTATGAAAGTAGGAGAGATAACGTATCCCAATAATACTAATTAGAAGTACTATAGGATAGCCAATGTACCTTCCCCATACCATTATTATGGGAGTAAAATGGTCCATTTCGTACATCTTCCTTCTTATGAAACCTGATGTTTCCGTGAAGCCATTGAGATACTGCGATATGCACGAACCCCAGCAGTACTATTGCTTAAACGTGCTCGTCTAAACGCTTGCGAGTCGCCAATGCGTACTACCCGCTTCTCTTGCAATGGTTGTTGAGCAGTAGGTGCAGCAGGACGTTTTTTTGTTGTTCTCATTAAAATAGTACAAACAGCGAATTCACCAAGTACAAGTATTTCTATAGCAATAAGAAATCTATTCCATGTTTCAGGTAGAAAGGCACCGAGCATAACCATAAGTGGAATAACCATATAGAGACCAACGATTACAGAAGCGCCAGCTGTATACGCGATGAATTGAGGTATCTCCCGAAAAGAACTACCTCGTTCACCTAAAGCTAGTGTCGCAATGGCTGTAACACGTTCGGTTGGCAGTTCGCAAAGGTCCTCCTCTACCACTTTATGCTTTTCGGTAGGCATAAATACAAACGGAGAGGAGGATTGAGACGGTTTATACGCAAGTGTACTTATTGTTGGTTGTTCATCAAGAGGACCACTAGAATGAGACGGCAGATTCAAATGCTTATGCTGCATCTGATCAGTCTCTTGATAGAGTTGATTTGTGACAAAATTGCGCTGCATACACAATCCTTCTTTACATATCATTGTATAGGTGTGTATGAGCACATTAATAAGAGGAAAAAGGACAGAAAAAGATACATTTATACACCCCACTCACTCACACCCTATAAATGCTTTTTAAGAAAAGATAGTATCTTTTCCTAAAAGCCTCTTCTACGTTCAGTATAGGAAGCATGTCAATCAAAAGAAGCATATGTATCGATAAACCGAATAGTACTTCTAAGATGTATAGGACTATAATGAAACTTTTCCCTATAAGATGACGTGAAAGCATGTAGATATTTATGTACTACAGGTAATTAAGAGAAAGCGAGGAAAAGCTATGCCGACGTGGAACCAACATAGTATTCAGAAACACATGCAAGTATATTCATCAGATGGAAAAGAGATTGGACGTGTTGAGGACGCATACGAGGACTCATTCAAAGTTCACAAAGGTCTACTTCCCATCGATGCTCGCTATTACTCATATGATGCTATAGGCTCTGTTGAGAACTCGCGCATTCAGCTACTTATGACAGAAGAGAAGGCAAAAGAGATCGAGTGGACGATACGACCAAATGCGAAAGCTCATGAAGCAGACCCCATACAACTCTTTTATGACCGTGGACATGATGTTGAAGACCCATTCGACGAAACAAATCCAACTAAGTAATATTACCTTATTGATACCCTTTCAAGCGTCTTAATGCTGATATAGTATTACCCCCTACAGTATCATTGTACTGTTTGCCTTTCTATGCCTTTCTTGTGTATACACAGTATATAGAGAGAAGCAAGAATGGTGAAATATCAGGTTAGAACCTGAGAAGATGTAAGGTAAACACCCGACGCTATAGGCCGCTCTATATTTTAGAATGTAAAGTAAACATAAAACAAAGGATAAGTACACATCGGCACTAAGTGCTATTCTGCCAGTGAGTGCTGAACCCGAAGCCATATGGAATCTGACAAGCTGATTTTGTCGGTAGGTTTCCTGAAGGGAGCATGGATTTATGGCTATTGATAATCCTGTCAGTGATGTTCGTAGAGCTATAGTGCATACAAATACAGATAATTTGGATGTTTTTTCTTCTGCCCTCTCGTCTGCCTTTGCTATAGACTTGGACGCATCACTGGTCAAAGAGACATCAGAACGTCATACTGAGCCACTTATGAAAGACATCTCAGTAAGAGACGATGATATTCTCCTGGACGATAGCGAAGACGAGTCAGATGAAACTGACATAGTAGAAAGTACTGTTCGTTCGCGCTCAACACGAACCCCTGCAACGAAGCAAGCGATAGGGAACGAAGACGCATTTCAAAGCTATCTGCGCGATATTCGTGGGCTTGGCCTACTTACGCATGCAGAAGAGATTGACCTTGCCCAGCGAGCGGCTGCTGGAGACGAACCATCGAGGCGTAAACTCATAGAATCAAATTTACGTTTAGTTATCGCCATAGCGCGTCGTTACACGAGCACTGGCGTTCCCTTGACTGACCTCATTCAAGAGGGTAACTTGGGTCTAATGCGTGCTGCGGAGAAATTCGATTACCAGCGTGGTTGCCACTTTGGAACCTATGCGACATGGTGGATACGTCAGGCAGTAAGTCGTGCGGCTGGTGAACAATCACGATTGATTCACTTGCCAGAGCATGTTGCAACGCGACTACGTAAAGTACGTCGTATCGCTGCACAGCTTTCACAAGAAAATGGGCTTGATCCCTTACCAGAGCAAATTGCTGAGGCGTGTAGTATCAGTATAGACGAGGTAATAGATTTGCTTGGTGTCATCGAACAGCCAGTCTCACTGGACGCTCCTGTTGATGAGGAAGCGCGCTACTCACTTGCCGATACACTTGAAGATAGTACAACGCCTGCACCAGCCGAGACAGCCTCTCAGCATCTTTTAGGCGAGGAACTGCATCGTGCATTAGCAATGCTCACACCACGTGAACGTGCAGTGATCACATTACGTTATGGTATTGGCGATGGGCGTAGCCGCACCCTCCTCGAAGTGGGTAAAGAGCTAGGTATCTCCAGAGAGCGTGTACGTCAACTAGAAGTTGTCGCACTCATGAAATTACGTAGCGTCAATGGTAGTCTTTCTCTGCGCGAATGTGTATAGAAATAGATATATTCATGGTGTAGAAAATAAAAAGTTTCATGTTCGCTAGCGAACATGAAACTTTTTATTTTCTACACCATGAATACTATTGACCTTGCCAGCGATAGAGGTCTTGCTGATGCATAATCTCGAACCCCATCTGCTGATATTGTATTAGCACGTGTGAGTCATCCCCCCATGACTCCATCTCAATAACGACATTGTGTTCTTGCTTGCGAACCCAATTGGCAACATGGAGCAATTGTGGCAGGTAGAGGTTCTTCGACCGATATTCTGGTACAACTCCTGGCGCATCCAAATAGCCTGTACGCACACCTCTTTGCTTGCTCAATAGTTCACTTATCTCACCTCGGCACGTTCCCACTATTTCTCCGTTTTGTGTGAAGAGTAGAAAAATGCCTTCTGGGTTCATTTCCTCAAGAATGCCCTTGAGATCGTTCACTGACACATGTTCCCAATGCCCCCATAAGCCTTGAAACGCTCGATTGTACATATCTAATAGCAAAGGAAAATCACTTGTAGAATCATATTTACGAAGCGCATAGCCTGTAGGAAAAACTGCCTGTGGCAATTCAACATCACACGCTAACTGCATAGCGGTATAGCTAGCAACAGGAGAAAAATTACGCCCTTGTAAAAACTCTTTTGCCCGCCGATGTTGAGCATCTGTGTAAATAAGGATATTCTGAGGCTGATGTGTTTGCGCTTGTACCAATGTTCGTCGTAGCAACTCATCTCCAATACCTTGCCTACGCCAAGTTGGATGGACGCCTACGTAGACATCAGCATAACTATTTTGTGAGATTTTCCATACAGAACTAAAACCGACCATTTGCCCACCAGCGTCCGATGTCACCACCCAACGATCTTGTAATGGATCGTGTCCTGGTAGCGTTAGTTGTGCTTCAAGTGTCTCTTCGAGAATACATTCCCCTGTATGATCAACTTGCTCTATCTCAGTTAGCAATTGAAAGAGAGGTGGAAGGTCCTTATTGACATCAAAGCGACGAAAATAAATATGGTTTTTTGTAGCGTCGGCAAACAAGTTTTTCTCCTCATAAGTAGAAAGAGACGCATTCAAGTACAAGTACTACATACATCGACGTGTTAGCAAACTCATGTTATACTACGTCAAGATTGAGCCACATTTTGTAGGGACCGATTTAGCGCGTCCTTGTGAGTATTCGACTATGTATAAGGACATGATACAGCCGAAGTATGAATATTAAGATCAGCGATATATCGCAAGAAGCGACACAGCAAGCGCAGCAACAAACACAAGATCAACGTTCACATCACTATGTATCAACTCTTATTGAAAGCACAGTAGTGGTGTTACTTGCATTGATCGCATTCTTCCCACGCCTACTGCTTGCAACGCAGCTTGATATGGTGACGGATGAGGTTGTCTATATTCTCGGAGGCAAAATATACTTTCCGCTTTTGACACATTTACAGATTGGGTCAAGCCAATGGCATTATAACTATGAGCATCCTCCCTTTGTAAAACTTCTCATTGGCCTTTCACTTACACTCAATTCGGTATTTGGACATCCACTTTCAGAATTGTTTACAGCGCGTTTACCTAGTATCCTTATGGGAACGGTTCTTGTCGTCGCGGTCTACTGGTTAGCACGTGCTCCCTTTGGACGCGTCGTAGCACTTGCTGCCGCGTTATGTCTTGCTGTTAGTCCATGGCTCGTTTATTTCAGTGCATTGGCATATCTGGATATGACCATGACTGCACTCATCACCATCGCTTATTTGCTTACATGGTACGCTATTCATCGTCCATGGCTCTATCTTGTTATCGCTCTACTTGTTGGACTTGGGGCCGACAGTAAATACACGGCTGTACTTGTCATTCCTGGCATTATCGTTTTTACGGCATATTACTTTTTCCTAATACGACTACGCATTCCGGCTACGGAGCGTCCACGTATACCGTGGTTCTGGTGGTGTGTTGCAATTATACTCGCGCCAGCCGCGTTTCTTGCCGCCGATCCAGCAATCTGGCCTCATCCTATCAGCTTGCTCATACACAGCTTTCGCTTTGAATGGGACCATTCATATAATGGGCATCTCACGTTTCTTGCCGGAAAAGATTATCTACATGTACCACATTGGGCTATTCTCTACATCTTAATCTCAAAGATGAGCGCATTTGTTACAGTGCCAGCCGCACTTTTCGCGGTTCTTGGTTTGGTACAACTCATACGTTTTCATGCTGGAAAGATATCGGTGCAAGAGGCGACAAACATTTCCTTCTTATGGGTATGGCTTGTGTCTATGCTTGGCATGTTTAGCTTGCTGAATATTGTTGTTGGCACACACTATCACCTACCTATGGCACCTCCAGTCGCATTAGCAGGAGCAGTCGGGCTTGCAAGTATCTTACGTTACCGCCGAGGTTCTCTAGCTGCCCTCTTTGCCAAACAAACGGATAGACTCACTACCCAAATTATTTCATCAACTACACCCGTTTCACGTCCTTCAGGCGCATTTCGGATATATCCATTGGTCGCGGTAGCACTACTTGGGCTTGCGCTCTTCGTTCCTCATCTTATTGGACTGACAACAGTCTATGCCGCAGAAGGCTATACAAGCGAGTTCTTTTCCGGTGAGAATGCTGTACTACAGGTCGCGTATCCTGGCTACCGCGAAGGCGTACAGTGGATAGCGACACAAACACGGGGTCAAGAACACGTAGGGTTAGCAGCTGTTCCAGGCACTCTCAGTAATGGAAGTGATGGCGTCTCGTGGTATAATTTTAATAGTGATCTGCCAAAAAGATTGAAGTTGAGCGAGACACACGCTGGTGATAACTACCAGCAATATGATTATATCGTATGGCCTATGCATTTAGTGCAACGTGGCTTTGCCCTTCCCAAATCATGGCGTATTGTACATACTGTATTTGGTGGTAACACTGTCTATTGTTATATACTTGCACGTCCTACAACTAAGTAAACATGACGAAATGTCTAACTAACCATACACTTCAAATTACTACACAGCTAAAAAGGCATTATGAAACGCGCACCTGTTCGTGACATTCTTGCATTGTTTATTGTCACACGACTCATTCTCATGCTGGTCACATACTTAGGCTATATCTTACTTACAGCGTCAAAATATTCAAGTACACCAGTGAATACTACGACATTTTTTAGCCTGTGGAATCATTGGGATGCAACACGCTATCTTGCTATTGCTCAACATGGCTACCAAACGATATATGATCTGGCCTTTTTCCCTTTGTTTCCTTTGCTAATTGCCCTTTTTTCATACCCATTAGGAAGTGGAAGCTATCTTCTTGTTGGTACGCTTATCAGTAATGGAGCCTTGCTTACAGCACTGTTTGTCCTATACCAACTTGCTGTTGAGTCTTTCCCCGAACAAGTCGGTAGACGTGCACTCCTCTACATCTGTATCTTTCCTACTGCTCTCTTCTTTTTCGCGGCATATAACGAGTCGCTTTTCTTATTGCTCACTGCCGGAACATTTTTGGCACTTCGTCGTCAGAAGTGGTGGTTAGCAGGACTGCTTGGCCTATTGGCAGCGTTGACGCGTTCAAGTGGTATCTTTTTAGCTGTGCCCTATATCTATGAACTATGGCTGGTACGAGAAAACATCCTTTCGAGTATAAAAAATAGCGTGTTTGGGTTAGTGCCATTAGTGCTCATTCCGTTAGGAACAGCGTCTTACTGTATATATTGCTGGCATGTTAGTGGCAATCCGCTGGCTTTTGCCGCCGTACAAATTCATTGGGCACGACAACTTGCTTGGCCCTGGCAAGGCATCTGGCAAGCACTATTTGAACTCTTCTGGAACCAACCATTTGGCTCTTTTTTTGAAGTTCATACACTGCTTGATCTTAGTGCAACACTGGGTTTTCTTGTTTTGACCGTTATAGGATGGCGTATACTTCGTAGAAGCTATACACTTTGGGCAATTTTGTTGCTTTTCTTCACAAGTCTTTCTCCAACATTGGGGCAGCATGATGCCCTAATTTCTAATCAACGTTTTGTTCTTGAACTTTTTCCATGCTTTATTACACTTGCAGCATTAGGAGTAAAACATCCTCGCCTTCATCAGGCAATACTGATTGCTTTTCCGACCCTACTTGCAACACTCAGTCTTATCTTCGTCATGAACTTGTGGATGGTATAAATGTATATGAAAAAACGTTCTTTTCTCCCTATATTTATGCTATGCATGGGTGCCTTTATACTTTGTATCCTTATAACAGTAGCTCCGCTCAATCGTCTCGCTGGCACAACACAGCTCTCGTCTCTTCCTTCCAGCATCTTCCTCACTGTTGTGGGCACAAAACTACCAACCGACTTTCATCTTACAACCGACGCTCACGCATCGCAGGTAAACACTGACTCAATTGAATTTCTCGCGGTAATGATTCTTGTCTATCTTTTTTATTTCCTTAGTGCTTACGTTATACACAAGTATAGTAGGGTACAAGAAATTTTAGAGTCTAGTGATAATCATGCTCAGCCTCAATCTCTACAAGCTCTCCTTAGGTATATTTGGATAGGAGCGATACTTGCTGGCGTTATCTATGTTCTCACACCTTCTGCACTTTCGCATGATGCGGGAGTTTATGCTGGTTATGGACGTATCATTGTCACGTATCACGCCAATCCTTACTACACACCGCTCTCAGCATTTCCTCACGACCCACTTTTTCAACTAGATGATTGGCGAGATGCAGTAGCTGCATATGGTCCTCTTTGGCTTATCGTTTGCGCACTCTCTACTTTCGTAGCGGGAAGTTCCATACTACACTACATTTTTTTCTATCGCATTCTTGACTTGATCGCACATCTACTCAACATTTGGCTTGTAACAGCTATTTTACGTAAGGCGAAACGCTCATCAAGTGTTGTAGTATTAGGCACATTGCTGTACGCATGGAATCCGCTTGTGTTGCTAGAAAGCGGTCTAGGTGGGCATAACGACACTGTGATGATGACGTGCATTCTATTCGGCATATTCTTGTGTATCCGTGCAGAACAACATACATTGTTACATGCCCGCCAGTATCTTCCGCCAATTATTGCATTCACCTGTGCAGCACTTATCAAATTCACGGCGGCACCAATTATAGTGTTCTACCTTATCTTAATAGCACGTCGTGTTTTTACTCAGGAGATGTTACCACAACAGAGCAGACAAGCGTATCACAGGTTCAGGTGGTTGAGGATGCTAAGGATGGTTTTTAGTGCTGGCCTCGTCAGTTGCTTTTTAGCAATCACGCTGTATATTCCATTGTGGCTTGGACATACGCTACACGATATTATAGGAAGCCTTAGCTCTCCTCCATCATCACGCTTAGCTTTTGGCTCGATTCTTCTTGCGTTACAGAGAGTTTCAGCGTCATCTTATAAGGGAAACAGCTTTTTAGCCTTTTTCAGCTTGCATAGTACATGGAACAGCATCAACGCACTTGTGGTCGTAGTCTTTTTCTGTTTAGGCGGACTATGGCTCTACCGAACACCAACCACGCTCACGATGGTGCAAGCAACACTTGCTTTGCTTGGTGCATTGCTGATTGTCACGCCGTGGTTCTTTCCTTGGTATGTCGTATGGCTTGTCAGCCTTGCAGCTGTAAGTATCCCAATGCCTCACGAGCGTGTAAAACGTGCTCTTGTAGGTAGTACGTTGGTCTTCTCAGCATCAGCGTTTCTCATCTACCTGTTCCGCGGCTATCCTCCAATTGGGAATTGGATCGGCCTCACCAGTCTCACAACAATCGGTCCACCCTTAGTTACATTGCTCTTTTTGTTGCTTCCGCGTAAAAGCCCTATCAACACATCAGAAAACACAATGGAACCTGTAGAGAAAACCGCTAATCAGCTTGTACCATAGATGCGATGACTTCCGATTGCGTGTGTTGAGGAATATCTTCTACAGAAACTACAACCTTCTTGCGCTGTACTGTGTAGCGATACAGTAAGACAATGAGGAACGAGACAAGAAAGGCGTTGCGTGTGAACACGGCTGGATTGAATGTTGGAATAGTAGGTACCTTGAGAAAAACGGTTGTTGCCGTATAAATGTATGGGAATATCCATGTTGTGAGTAGTCCAACTATCGTCCAACTTATCAACCAACGTTTATTGCATTCACCAACATATGCGACAAATGGAATAATCCAAAGTAAGTACTGTGGGCTAAAAACTTTCCCAGTACAAATTACAACCAACAAGATTAGCACGAGCGAAACGGCAAGAGTAAACTTACCAAGATATTGTAACCAGTAGACATATGCTAATCCTGCGATGAGGAGAAGAGTCATCATGGGCGAGACAATGTTTGAGAGTGCACTGAGTATGTTAAGCGAACCATATGTAGCTGTGTAATGCAGTGGAAAACCAAAGAAGCTTCCTATCCAAAGAATAGATGCAGCAGTTGACTCAGCCTGTATAGGTCGGCCTCCAAAGTAACTAAGGGGACCAAGTGTTCCCTCAACACTTAATAACAATGAAACAGTTGTTATGACAGCGCAGACCAATACAAATATATCAAGGCCCCTCCACCACTTATGCCAGAATGTGTAGCGCAACCTCTGTTGAGCAATAAAGAATGCTGGCACAAATACTATCGGATAAAACTTAAACATGGTTGCCACAGCCAATAGTGCATATGCCCAACGCCACCGACCACGCTCTGCTAAAAGCAATGCACCTAATGTAAAACCCGCCGGGATAATATCGAAGCGCGCAGCAGCAGTTGCCCAACATCCAACAACAATGTAGAGAGCAAAAGCAATCGCGGCTCTCTGCGATTTCCATATCCTGAGCATAGCATATATTACACTCGCAAGTAGTGCCATTGTTATGGCGAAAGCGACCTGATACCAATGAGCAGATGCACCAAGTCCGAAGCTGAAAGGAATAACTGCTAGTAGCGGATACTCATGTGGAAGCGCGTGTAGTGGCTGTGTCGGTGATTGCGCCGCAACAAAAGAAATAAGCCATGATGGTATATGAAATGCCTTCATGACGTGAAGTAGAGTATCGTTCGTGATAAAGCTTGTTCCAGCAGGTGGTTGCGTAACAAAGCGGCACTGTATCTCTGGCACAGGCAACGTTTTGAGTGCTGTCACTCCGTGCCAGAATGCAGTTGCATAGCACTCGTACCTTCCTGGGTCTGTATACCAGGTGAAGATTTGCCAGGAGACACCATAAAACAAGAGGAAGCCCATCACCAGGACAATCAGTATGTCCAAAAGCACAAGTTTCTTCAACATGTTCACCATAATTTATCACAAACATCTACTGTAGCATGTTGTACTACAGAGTCTCTTTTCTTCGTCATTGATCTCGAAAGAAAACAAGTCTCCTTAGTGAGACATATCTTCATACGAGCGATACATATAAATGGTCACAATACGGCTCCATACACCAAAAGTACACCTTATACAGCTACCCTTTTCCAAACTGTTCCTTTTATCAAACACTGTATACCCCTTTGAAGATGCTACACTTTCACTACGTCATCCGTATACGTTGTAACCACCAATTTATTGTTCAGCAAAATAGCGCGGAAAGATGTACTTTTATGTTTGGCTTTACATCATCTTCTCTTATGCATTTTTTGGAAAGTTATGGATATCTAGCAGTGCTTGTTTTTGTGGCGATCGAAAGTACTGGTATCCCTTTTCCAGGCGAAACAATGCTGATTATTGCTGCCATTTACGCAGGCACCACGCATCATCTGTCTATCCCATTTATTATTGCCTCTGCCGCGTTAGGAGCTATTTTAGGAGATAATCTAGGCTTTTGGGTAGGACGCGAGGGCGGCTACCGCCTTTTACGTCGCTATGGTCGTTACGTACATCTCGACGAGCGCAAACTTAAACTGGGACAATATCTTTTTCAGAAGCACGGCAACAAAGTCGTCTTCTTTGGACGTTTTGTCGCTGTTCTGCGAGCATGGGCTGCCTTTTTAGCAGGAACAAACCGCATGCGCTGGCCCAGTTTTCTACTTTTCAATGCACTAGGAGGCATCATTTGGGCAACAATCTTTGGTCTAGGGGGCTATTTCTTAGGAAATAAAGTTAATCAATTGACGGGACCGGTAGCAACTGTGGCAATTGTGCTGGCTGTAATCATTCTTATCGTGTTTTTTATCTTCATACGTCGCAATGAAAAGCGTTTAGAGGACGAGGCTGAACGTGCGTTACCAGGACCACTAGACGCTCATCAGAAGAGTGAAAAAGACAAGGAACACGTGAAGCAATGAAAGAGTCCTTTACAGAGAAATATGCTACAATAGCGTGTGAGGACAAGTAAAGGAAAGGAAACATATACATGCCGTTACAAACACCAGAAAGACCAGACCCACTGCCACAAACAGAGCCAGACGTGGCACAACCGTTGCCAATACCGCCGGAAACAGAGCCGACGCCAGAGCCTCTGCCTGAGTCTCCTCCACCTCTTACACCAGAGGAAGTTCCTGAGCCAACACCCGATGTTCTTCCGCAGATGGAACCAGATGTTATGCAACCACTACCTGATACAACATCTACGCCGACACCTCCACAACCAATAGAATAGATATTGAGACATCACACAAAAACGTTTCTCCTCTATTTCGCCACTCGCCTATACTAGTGACAGATGCTAGTATAGGCGAGTATGGCATGACGATATTTTCTTATCAAAGAACACATTTTGTATGAGTATAAAAATATGTAACGGTTGACTTTTCTTGCTATCTTTACTATACTATCATTAGATACTAGACAGTATAGTACGGTCACACTGCACTATCTATAAAGGATAACAGAATTATATGACAGGAGTTCGTCTCGATAAAAGTAAAGGAAGCGGAAAAGAGCGTCTTGTACAGGCCGCACGCTTTCTTGCGCAGCAAGCAACTTTTGACGAGATTACTATTGACGAGATTGTCAAAGCAGCTGATCTCTCACGCCCTGCCTTTTATTATCATTTTTCGGGAGGCAAAGAGGAACTACGGAGCGAGCTAGTGCGCTCTGGCTATCTAGGAGACGAACCAGTACCAGATGTACGTCAAGGGATAGTTGAGGCAGCTTTACGCGTTTTTGGACGTTCGGGCGTCTCTGCAGCAACGTTAGAAGATATCGCAAATGAGGCTGGCATCTCGCGTGGTGCACTATGTTGGCATTACCGTAGCAAAGATGATTTGCTTGCTGCAATTGTTCAGCATCATGAAAGTTATCAAGCGTTATGTCAGGCTCTTGAAAAGCTCGAACAAGACTTGCAAAATGGTGTTCAACTCGATGATGAAACCTTTTTGCGTCGCATTGTTGAGGGTTTCTATGACTCGCTTACCGCGCAAAGTGATCTTGCACGTCTACCTATTCTATTGCTGTATACACATCCTGAAGTAGCGCATATTCTTGCAGATAAGATTGTTAGAGGGCGTAAGCCTATCACAGAATATGTGAGAAGAAGACAAGAAGCAGGAGCCTTTAGTAAAGGTATCGATGCCGCGTTCTTTGTACAAATTCTTGCGATGTCTTTCTATATGCGTGCCGCTGGACGTGGACTTAATGATCTTTTGCCATTTGCCCATCTCTCACGAGACGAGGCAGTTCAGCAACTCGTCTCGCTCTTGCTCTACGGAATTGTGTCACGTGACCCTACAATGCCATGTATACAACCACCACTCAAGGAAGAGATATAACGCAGAGGAGTATGCGCCAATTAAGAATAGAGTTCCGTACTCTTTTCTCTCTGTTTTCATCTTTTAACACAAAAGGAGTCTCCCATGCAGGGTAACGCACAAGCCACGAGGCGCGAGGGCGGACTGGCATACAAATGGGTGGTTGCAAGCGTCGTCGTATTTGGGGTGTTTATGAGCATCCTGGATCAGACAATTGTGAACATTGCTATTCCACGCCTACAAACCGCCTTTGGTGCAGATATCCACAGCGTTCAGTGGGTGCTTACTGCCTATATTCTTACGCAAGGAGTGATAACTCCAACAGCAGGATACTTTGCTGACACGCTGGGAACGAAACGATTTTATATTATTTCGCTTGCAGCCTTTACTATCGGCTCGGTCCTCTGCGGTCTCGCGTGGAGTTTGCCAGCACTCATCTTTTTCCGCGTTCTGCAAGGTGCGGGTGGGGCAGCATTGTTTCCTCTATCCATTACCATGCTTTTCCGCGAGTTTCCACCGCAGGAGCGCGGTATTGCGTCCGGCGTTTTTGGAGTACCCGCACTGCTAGCACCAGCGATTGGTCCAACACTTGGTGGCTACCTTGTCACCTATGCAGGTTGGCAGGCAATTTTCTTTATCAACTTGCCTATTGGCATTCTTGCTATCGTCCTTGTCACTCTATTCATTCGTGAGACAACGGCACAAGTCAACCAGCGCTTTGATTTCCTGGGCTTTTTCTTTGTTGCGCTCGGCCTTACGGCTGTTCTCTATGGACTCTCGGATGCAAGTACCGATGGTTGGGGATCAGGACAAGTGATTGGGTCAATTATCATTGGTTTGATAGCACTCGTCATTTTTGTCTTTGTCGAGCTTGCTATTGTACGACGAGAAGGCCGCCCACTACTTGATCTACGCTTGTTTACAAACCGACCTTTTACGCTCAGCATTATTGCTAGCTTGTTCGTCATTTTTAGCTTGTTTGGTGGCGTGTTTCTCTTTCCACTCTACCTACAAAGTCTCCGTGGGCAGAGCGCGTTTCAAGCTGGCGTCATTCTGCTTCCGCAAGCATTAGCAGCGATGGTGGCAACTATTGTAGGAGGCCGCCTTGTTGATCGCATCGGCGTAAGAGGAGTAATGGTTCCTGGCTTGCTCATTCTTGCATATGCGACATGGCAACTTTCTTTTCTCTCACTCTACTCGTCCTACGGATGGATACAACTCATACTCATCATTCGCGGTCTTGCCCTCGGCTTCTGTGTGCAACCCCTTACTGTTGCAGGGCTTTCCGAGATAAACCCACGTCAGTTAGCACAGGCATCATCATTGAACACAGTAGCACGTGCCGTTGCTAGCTCGCTGGGCATTGCAATACTCGCAACACTTGTTCAGACACAAACACAGATACATTATGGGCATCTTGCAGAACAGGTAACACCATCTTCACGGCTTGGACAATTGTTTCCACAATTGCAAGCACTCTTCGTTTCAGAAGGTGGAGACCTCCTTTCCGCAAAAACGGCTGCGCTTCAGACGATTAGCGGTCTGGTGCAAGAACAATCATACATACTTGCCATTCAAGATGCCTTTACATTCAGTTTAGGTGTGACTTTTCTTGCGATTATCGCAGTCTTGTTTGTAAGTAAGTCACGGCGTCCGGCTACACCTACCCCAAGAACAGGACAGGGTACACCTGGGGAAGAAACTGAAGAAGAAACTTCACATCCTACATTTGCCTTTGTAGAATAACTACTGTTGGACACGGGACAGGCACTCTGTCCCGTTATTACTTACGATTATAATGTATACATGTATAATACGTATGTTTAGGAGCAATTTTAATGCGTCGTATGATTTTCATTCCGATTCTCGTAGTTCTTGCGCTTCTTGCTATTGCTGGTGGTGTAAGCTATTACTTCTACAATAACTATACCTATTACCAGACTGATGATGCTCAGGTGACAGGCAGTATTGTGTCTGTGAGCGCACCTATGAGCGGACAACTCTCTGCCTATACCGCAAAAGTTGGACAAACGGTTACAGCAGGGCAGGTTATTGGCACAATAACCTCGCCAACTCCTGCAAGTGCAACTGGGACAACTCCAACGCCTAAGACGATGGATATTACCAGCCCAATTAATGGTACAATTGTACAGACGACGGCAGTGCAGGGGCAAAGTGTGAATCCAGGTCTCACGATTGCACAGGTAACAGACCTCAGCAATCTTACCATTACGGCCTATGTCGATGAGAATACCATCAACAATGTGTCGCAGGGACAGAAAGTCGATGTCAAGATCGACGCATATAGTGATACAACCTACACAGGTCACGTCCAGCAGATCGTTCAGGCTACGGCTGGTTCGTTCTCGCTCTTGCCAACTCAGGACAACGCTAGTGGCAACTTTACAAAAGTTGGACAACGTGTTCCTGTTATCATTTCCCTAGATGGAAGCGGTGGTAAGGATATTATTCCAGGCATGAGTGCAACAGCAGTCATCCATATCCACTAGCTGTATGTCGGTGGATAGGAAGCACTTATCCACTGCTCTAATGAAAGGAGTATTGCATGAATACACTCATTATTGGTGGTTTATTTGCGGTTGCGCTACTTGCTATTGTTGGACTTGTCTTCTTACTTAGAAGTGAACCACAGACACCAAAAAAGGCATCTGTTACAAAAGTAGACAATGAGCCATCGAGAGTTAGCGAAACTGCACAAATCGCAACTGGGGGTCTACCAACACAGCCTAGTCTGCCATCTCCAAAAGAGGAGACTGTTGTACAACAGACGGTTCCGGCACCACAAAGTGTGCAACGCTTTCCAGTGGCAAACGGACAGTTTCACAAGTTGTCTGTTGAACTACACGCACTGCAGGTACAAGCTCAGGAGATCGAGCACAGCTTGAGCACTCTCACAGAGATGGTTGAACACGTTGAACAGGACCAGAGCCACTACGTCAACGTCGATGAGGTAGTATCTCATCCAACTGAGCCAGTCTCCGCAAACTAGTTGACAGACAGAGTATTCAAAAAAAAAAACCGCGCGGGGCGCGTGTGTTATTGTGGAGGCGGGTTGTTTATTTTTTTTTGGGGTGAC
>CAXUHF010000033.1:30327-46457 GCA_964250765.1 uncultured Ktedonobacteraceae bacterium
TTTTCACAACTATATTAAAAAAAAAAATATGGCGTTCTTTATTTTTTCTTTGGGCCCCCCGCTTTTCTTGTTTGATCTAGCGGTCCACAAGCGAACGAGTAAGCGTAATAATAGCTACGAATATTTGATAAAGTTCCAGCAGATTTTCACCCGTAACTTTTACGGTACGTGCTGAGACACGCTCGACACTCCGTATCCACAATGCCATTTCTGCCATGTCCGCCACAAGAAACGTAATCTCGATGGTGATAGGCAAAGTAAATTGTGGAGGTCTCATAGACGCCACATTGTGAGTAGCACGAACTGCTCCCTCTCGCAACATCTCACATACGATGGTTGGGTGGATATGGGAAGCGGCAAAACGTCCTCTCGACTCTTTGACAACTACCTTTTCAGCATTGGGAGCAACAAAATGTGCCTCCTCTGTTGTCACAGCATCGCCGCTTACAAAAATAATTGGCACATTATAATGGGCTGCGACAAGTGCGTTTAAACCAGATTCACCAACGATCTCATTGTTGATACGAACCTCCCAAATTGCGCCTGGATTGTATGTGTGAGAAAGAACAGCATGCTCAGCACCGATTGATCCATGATAGCTCACGAAACACACACCATCGAAACTCGCGTCTAAGCCTTCCATCATGTATAGAGATTTATGCTTGCCAGTGATAAGCGTTGCACGTCCAGTAAGGTCTTGTGGATGTAGGTTGCGCATGTAGTGGTGGGAGTCGTTCACAACAAACTCGGTTGCACCACCTTCTATCGCGCCCTCGATCACGGCATTTACTTCGTTGGTCAGTAAACGTCGCCCTTGCTCATATTCAGCATTGCCCTCGATGATTTGTTCCCACGCTACAATACCACTCGTACCCTCAAAGTCGGTAGAAAGAAATAGTTTCATAGCTGCTATCCTTCTCGCTCATGCACATGCTCTCAACCATTCAGGTTCGCGTACCCAGGGCCGCCTGCCGCATGACAAATCTCGATACCTGCTTGGCGTCCTGTTCGCTCTGGATACTGTTGCTCGACAGCTTGCCGCAACGCTTCTAAAGCTGAATTATGGACAAGATTGATGGTGCAACCACCAAAGCCTCCACCCATCATACGTCCTCCTAAGACTCCTGGCACGCTGTGCACGATATCCACCAACGCATCTAGTTCTTTGGAACTGACCTCATACTCATCACGCAAACCAGCATGGCCTTGCCAGAGAATAGGACCGATCGCTTCTACATTTCCTGTCTCTAGCAAGTCAGCAACTTGTAATACGCGGGCATTCTCAGCAATAACGTAGCCTGCACGTTTCCGCAATACCTCCGGCAAATCCTGCTTATAGATATCGAACTGCTCCTGAGAGATGTCTCGCAACGATGTAATCTGCTGCCCTTTTCCTCCTGGCTCATGCGTGATAATCAACTCACGCAATAAGGTTACGGCTTCCTCACATTGTCGGCGTCGTTCATTATAGCCAGAGTTAGCAAGTTCGCGTCGTACGCTAGTGTCGAGTACCACTAACGAAAGATCACCTTCATCAAAAGGCAAATAACGATATTCCAAAGAACGGCAATCAATCAAGACCGCTTTCCCTGGTTGACCCAGACACGAGGCGGACTGATCGAGAATACCACTGCGTAAACCAGAAGCAATATGTTCGGCACGTTGACAGAGCGCAGCAACATTCATTGGTGTCATCGTCGCGCCCTCCGCACCAATCGTAAAACGTCCCTCCGACAACAAGGCAAAGAACTGCACCGTTGCTACCTCTAGTGCCGCCGAAGAACTCATCCCACCACCAAGCGGTACATCCCCACTAAGTACAGCATCAAACCCCGCTAACGGAAGAGATGCTGTAGCGAGTTCCGCAGCAATACCCAGTACATACCGTGCCCAACTAGGCAGTTTACGTAGCTCCTGCTCAAAGGTTTCGGGCAACCCTTCTACCGAAAACTGCGCGTACTCTTCAAACTGCATTGACCACAAGCGCACAATACTATCATTGCGCCGACGACCTGCAAGTGCCGCTACACGGTCTACAGCAATGGGAAGTACAAATCCCTCGTTGTAGTCAGTGTGCTCACCAATCAAATTGACGCGCCCCGGTGCCCACCCACTTCCTAAGGGTCCAGCATATTCGACAGCGTCTACGAAGACTATAGGAAATTTCTCTGCTGCACCTAGTGCTGGTTGAGGAAATGTCATCGTTGCTCTCCCTCTCTTTTTGCAATCGCCTCACGCAACTCTTGCGCTTTTTGGGCTGGCGAAGAATCGTTTGTCCACAAGCCCCAGATCGACTCGGACGATGCAGCGAATTTCAACTTTCCAGGTGCTCGTCCAATCGCCAGTATTTCTACATGTAGATGAAAACGTTCGTCGGCAAGCTGATGTATGCCTAATAGATAGGGCATTGGTGCCATTGCACCATCAAATAAAGCATTGTAGCCGTGCACCACCTGTAACAAAAGAGCCGCAAGGTTGCGTAGTTCGTCATCTTGCATGGTCGCAAGGTTAGCGATATGGCGTCTTGGATACAGATGCGTTTCATAGGGATAGCGTACATAGGGAGGAAGAAATGCTTGCCAGTGTTCGTTCGACGCAACCTGTTGTGGACCGTCGCCTAATTCGTTTCTAACGCGACAGAACGGACAGCCACGCCCTGCGAGATCGTCCTGTACAACCGTTTCCATCTCGCGCTCTAGCGTTGGTGGAATAACAGAAACACCAAAAGTTTGTCCATGCGGATGGTGTTGTGTCTGCCCAATTGCCTCGCCATTGTTCTCAAAGATCATCACAGTAGGATAGCGCGATGCAAGGTCACGATAGAGGTCACGCCACATTCGCGTTACAGTGTACACCTCATCCACCGTCAACTGTGGAAAGGTACGATTGTGATCACGATTATAAATCACCACATATGCCTCACCAACAGGCGGTAGTAGTGGAGGAAAGTCATTAGGGTGTAACCATACTTGCGTCTCCGGCCCCACTTTTCCCTCAGTAATATCTGCACAAAAAGGGCAGGCATTTGTTCCTTCACGACGACTCATACGGTGTGGTGCATTCACCAAATATTGTCGTAAAATAGGGTTCCATATTAGTGGTGTTGTTTGTTCCGTACTCATGTTCTCTCCTACGACGCGTGTTCTTACATTTGACTGCCCATTAAAACACAACGTCCCTGTTGCGCAAACGACGTCAATAATTCCCCTTTGTCCACTACATGCTCATCACCCGTATACATCCATTCATCCCATGTGTTTTTATCTGTAAAGAGTGCCCACGCAACAGGAGCGATGGTCAATCTCACAACACGCATAATCTCTAGGGCGTGTTCAAAACCTGGCTCTAAATTATCGAGAGCAGGCAAATCCTCGCCAGTGAGTGCCTCGAAGGTACGAACCGTTTGCACACTCCCATTGACGATCTCACAGACACAGCTAAACACAACGCGCTCCTCTTGCTGTTCGTCACTAGCGACAGACCATACACCTGCTATCAGTGTACAATGCGCGGGCAATGAGTTGAGCAATGCCACAATTTGTGCTTTATTCCACCCATGCCACACGTAGGTATCATCGCGTTCAAGTAGTAGCGCAATCGAAAGAATTGGGCGTACAGCTTGCCATGATGGAGCGTCAGCATCGACGACTTGAAGTTCTTCTGCTAGCACACGTCTCTCCTCACTACTGTTTGTTTTTCCTATTTATCATACATTACCGTGTGCCCTCATGGTATACTACGTACATAGATATCCTCGTTTCAGTGCTTCAGAAGATACCCAAAGAGGCTGTAGGATGACAAATACATCTATTTTCTCGCTCGCTCTCGGCGTTCTCGGTGCCATTGGCATTATAGTTCTTCTCACACTCACAAGTATGATTCTTTATTTTTATCGCGGGAGCCGTATGGGAAGTTTTCGCTGGCATCTACGCAATACGCGCTTGAAACAACTTTCAGCACTTTCCTGTATGTTTTGCTTTGCAATGGCAGCAAGCTATGCCGTCATTCACGAGGCGTGGGCAATACTCTATATCATCTTTGCCTTTAAGACGGGTACATGGTGGTTACGCTGCGCTATAAGCCAGAGGGCGCAGTAAAATATAGCCCTTTCCCTAGTAGCAAACTTATGCGAAATGCGTTATAATTAGGGCCAAGCTACCACTAGAGAACGTTAGGACGACAAGCGATAGTGGTAATAAATTGAAAATAAGGAAGGTACATAATCGTGCCGTGGTGTAGATTTTTTATCCCAAAGATTGCCTCGCCCCATGTCAAGCCAGAAGATGTAGATTTAAACGATCATGTCATGTATGCAAAATGTATTAAGGGGCATGTACTAAGAAGTGCGAACGATTGGATTCTCTGTGAAAACTTGCCCGCGCCTGACGCAAAGTGCTGGCAAGAAGGCGGCGATACCGTATTTTCACTGATGACTCGAAAGCGCAACGAGGAAAAAGAAGCGAACCTGTCATCAAGTAATGGCAAACAACAGGAGGCTCCTAGGACTGTTCCATCAAAATCGAGTACATCCTAGATGAGCATTCCCTCTTTCTCTGCATCCTCTGCTTCTCAGTCTGAGTATATAGAGCGCGTTCACGTTTCTTTACTACAGTGGTATGCTGCTGAGAAACGCTCTTTACCTTGGCGAGAGATCAGTGACCCCTATGCAATTCTTGTGTCAGAGATCATGCTGCAACAAACGCAGGTTGACCGTGTATTGCCCAAGTACTTTCAATTTCTGACAGCGTTTCCCACATTGGATGCTCTTGCTGTTGCTCCCACTGCGGATGTTATCTCCGTCTGGGTACCACTTGGGTATAATATGCGAGCGGTACGCCTGCAAGCAATCGCACGTCAGGTTATCGCAGAATATCATGGACGTATTCCCGATACAATTGAGGAATTGCTCACGCTGAAAGGTGTTGGTCGCTATACCGCAGGTGCTATCGCATGCTTCGCCTATCGCAAACAGGTTGCGACGGTTGATACAAATATTCGACGGGTTTTGCACCGTATCTTCTTTGGTCTTGAACATCCTGAACCCAAAGTGAATGATGCACAGATGCTCACACACGCTGAACGTGTGCTGCCAGAGGGAGAAGCGTACAACTGGAATCAGGCGTTAATGGACCTTGGAGCAACCATTTGTACCAGTAATAATCCGCGCTGTGGTCAGTGTCCTTTACAAGAAACGTGTCAGGCATATGCTGAGATGAGTCAGCATAGCCTCTTTCCTTCGGGGACGGTTCTACGCCAACTGCGCAAAGTGGCAGAGAAAAAGCCGACTTATCAAAGTCAGCCATTTACAAGTAGTAATCGCTATTTCCGTGGGCGTATCGTCAATTTACTGAGTTCTGTACCTGCTCTACAACGACTTACACTGAACGAGCTAGGACCTCAACTTAAGCCTGATTTTAGTGAGAGCGATCTGCCGTGGTTACAACAGATCGTCGATGGCCTTGTGAAAGATGGTCTGCTCAATCTGACAGATGATGGTGTGCGACTACCCTAATACATCTTTGGCGACTATGCTATACATATTGGAATAGATATATTTTTGGTTTTTTGTCTTTATGGAGGAAACAAACAATGCAACTTACTAGTCTGAACGATATTACTACCAAGTATAGACACATCTTTCTTTCGCCCCACCTTGATGATGTTGTTTACTCCTGTGGTGGTACGCTCGGCGTCCAGCTAAGCAGTGGTATACGTCCATTAGTGATTACCGTTTTCGCTGGCATTCCAGCAGCCAACACACAACTTAGTCCCCTTGCTGCACAGATTCATAGAGAGATGGGGGTTAGCTCCAGCCAAGGTGTGGGGGCCGCAGTAGAGACTCGTCGTAAAGAAGATGCCGCCGCTCTTGAGTACCTACAAGTTGACTACCTCTGGCTTGATTATCCAGAAGCTATTTATCGCGGCTCTCCCGCATATTATACGACGAAGGAACAGTTGATGGGTGGCGAGGTAAATAATGCAGACCTTACCATAGATCATCAGTTGGCCCAAGATTTGGTTGCTCTTGCAGAACGGCTTCCCGACGCTGCATGGTATGCTCCTTTAGGAATTGGGCGTCATGTTGACCATCAAATTGTTTCCTCTGCAGCAGATAGATTGGTACAGCGTGGCACAAAGGTCTATCTGTATGAAGAGTTTCCCTATGTACTTAAAGCTGGGGCACGTGAGGAACGAATACAAGAGCTAGGAGAGGCGTTGGAGCCTGCGTTAGTTGAGGTATCCGAGATGCTTCCCTATCGTTTAGAGGCCGCCGAGATGTACACATCGCAGATTGGTCCAAACTTTGGCGATGCAGCAACAATGCACAAAGAGATAGACACCTATACACACAACATTCGACCAGTTGAAACCATTCGTCTCGAACGTTACTGGACCGCATAGTCATCAGTCATAACATGTATAACAGAAACATATTATGACGAATATACACTTCAAAGGGAACAATCTGTAGGGGCTATAATTCATTGTGCCCTTGTCCCAACAACGAACGGCGACAAGGGTGTAATGAATTATAGCCCCTACAATCAACGTATCCCGCTTATATCATTTATTCACGTAATGTTGTGGTGGAAGTGAGGAAGATGTGGTAACGGGAATAGAAGGTTCTACACTTGGACGCTATGAACTACGTCGTAGGGTGGCACTAGGTGGTATGTCTGAGGTCTATTTAGGCTATGATCGTCGAGTACGGCGTAAGGTCGCGGTAAAGGTTCTCTACGGGAGCAGTGAACCATTTGTACGTCGCTTCGAGCGTGAAGCACTCGCGGTCGGCACACTCTCGCATGACAATATTCTTGCCCTCTACGATTTTGGTGAACAACGCCCCTGGTATTATCTCGTTATGCCCTATGTTGAAGGCGGCACGTTGCGTGATTACCTCTTACGGCGCGAACGGCTTACCTTAGAGGAAGCCGGCAGTTTTCTTAATCAGATTGCTTCCGCATTGCAGTATGCACACGATCACGGTGTTGTGCATCGAGATGTGAAGCCTTCAAATATCCTCTTGCGCCTCGATGGTCATGCCTACCTTGTAGACTTTGGACTTGCAAAAGCGAAGATGGAAGCAGAGTCGCTTACTCATGCAGGAGCGATGGTTGGCACACCTGAATATATGGCACCAGAGCAATCTAACGGTCTTCATGACTACCGGAGCGACATCTATTCGCTAGGCGTCGTATTGTATCAAATGCTTACTGGACGCGTTCCATTCACAGCCGAGTCGCCGGTTGCTATTTCCCTAAAGCATATTCAGACGCAGCCACCACCACCACGTCAACTCAATGCCGATATTCCACAAGCGATTGAAGATGTCATTCTCAAAGCATTGGAGAAAGATCCAAATGAACGCTATCAGGAAGCTCGTATTCTCTCTGCGGCCTATAAGAAAGCCTTACAACAAGAACACGCGAATAAACTATTTGATGATGAGCTATCTGATACAGATATAGAGGAGCGTTCAGATACTCCAGCGAAATTGTCGCGTGATACGCATATTCTTTCAGCGCAAGAATTATTAGACAATGATGAAAAAGTTCCTCTTTTTCCACTCAAGCAGGCTCCATCCCCCCTTCCATCGCTGGTCGATGTACATTGGCGTAAAACACATTTGCGTCCTGCACTTGTGGCATTATTCTGTCTTCTTATACTATCGGTGCTTGTTTTTGCGAGTATGGGACAGCAAACGGCTGCTACGACACCGTTGAAACAAAAGCATGTCATACAAACCTCAACACCTCGACACATTACCACGGCAACTGTGGTAAGCACAGTAAACACTCAGGCTACGCTAGCAGCACAGGCTCGTGTTCAGGCTACAGCAGGAATTACAACTTCACTTGGTGCAGGAACTGTTCTTTATAGCGACGATATGACTACTCGTGGTGGTGGATGGATAGATGATGGCTTCCAATGCTTCTTCTCACCACAGGGCTATCATGTCTATGCGTCCTCAACACAAGTACAACATACAGTCGCGTGGTGCTACTCTAACCAGCATATTTTTTCAAACGTTGTTATCACAGCTCAAGCTCAGTTATTACAAGGTGATATTTATGGCATTGTCTTTCGGCTAAGACCTGACAGTAAAGACTTCTATGTTTTAGAAATTAGTAGTCAAGGATACTATCGCTTTGTCAGAGCTTTAGGCAGTGATCCACTTAACTGGCTCGTACTCATCGACTGGACCTATTCTAATGCTATTATCAGTGGCTATGGACAAACAAATACGTTTCTTGTTGTTGCAGCAGGAAACTCATTCCGCTTCTATATGAATAAGCAATTGCTTGTTGCTACTTTTGCTGACGATGCCTATACTTCTGGTTTTATCGGTTTTTTAGTAGGTGGAGATAGTGCAGGAGGAACCGAAGCTGTCTTTAGTAACGTATGGGTTTTTCAAAAGTGATTGAAAGTGGAAACAATTTCAGTATTTCGTTTGTTGTAATAGGATGGGATTAGGACATCTTTTTAGAGAGGTTGTTTTGCATGAGTTTTGATACTACCGTTTCACCATTGTTTCCACGTACTACCAACCCTACACATATTGTTTACCTCGCTCTTGGCTCGAATCTAGGGGATCGACGTGGCAACCTTGCAGCAGCATTACAGCGGCTACGTGAGAAAGTAGAACTTCATACTATCTCGTCCGTCTATGAAACAGAACCAGTGGGTTATCTCGATCAGCCACGTTTTCTTAATATGGTCTGTTGCGGAAAAACAGAGCTTTCCGCACAGAAGCTCTTAAAAGAAGTAAAGTCAATTGAGACCCTTATCGGCAGGCAACCATCCTTCCGCAATGGTCCTCGACCAATAGATATTGATATCTTGCTATACGATGATATACAGATTGAAGAAGAGACACTCACAATTCCACATCCACGGATGCACGAACGCGCATTCGTCCTTGTACCACTCACGGAGATTTCACCAAATGTGATTGACCCAAGCAGTGGAAGGACTGCTCAAGAACTAGCGGATGCCCTACCGCACGATGGAGTGAAAATACTTGCTCCAAATCTACGCATTGCCCTTGATCGAGATATTCAAAATAGCTCTCCCTCGATTCATGTTCGCCTTGGGCGGGCAGGGGTAGTTGGCGTAAAAAAGGCATTACTACTTGGTGAAGGAAATCGTCAACAGTGGTCCGAAGCCACCTTCGATCTGTATGCAGACCTTGATACAAAGCGAGCAGGCGTGCATATGTCACGCTTCAGCGATGTACTTGAAGAGGTGCTCGAAGAGACGGCAAACACAAGTTGGCCCAAGATAGAGCTACTTGCTGAAGCAGTTGCACAGGCAATTGTGGAACGTCAGGTTGTCGCTCGTGCAGAGGTCCATATTCGGACAGCTTTACCGCTACAAAAGTGGACACCAGTTTCTGGACGCCGTACACAGGAAGTTTATGGACTGATTGCACAAGCGGTTGCCACACGCTATGGTAGTCGTCGTTTGCTCGGTGTCGAGGTAGAGGGCATGGTTGCATGCCCTTGTGCGCAAGATATGGTCCATTCATTTACCCGTATGCGTCTACAAGAGGAGGGCTTTCAATCCGATACCATTGAGAAAATGCTGAGTGTTACACCGCTAGCAACGCATAATCAACGTGGACGTGCTACGCTTCTTATTGGAACTGAGCAAGATATTGAAGCTGGCGATCTGGTGGCACTTGTTGAAAATGCGATGAGTTCTGAGAACTATGCGTTACTGAAACGTCCAGATGAACTCTATATTGTGAACAAAGCACATGCTAATCCGCATTTTGTAGAAGATGTGGTACGTGAAGTTCTCAATGGTGTCGTTGATAAATATACAAGTCTTCCCGATAATACGTTCGTTTGGGTTCATCAACGTAACGAAGAGACCATTCACAAGTATGATGTTGATGCCGAAGGCTGGGGAACACTCAGCGAACTACGCTCAGAGTTGATACAAAGAATCGACGTAGCACATCATACGTCCAAAGAAGAATGGTTAGGGGCTATAGAAGAAATCGCCTAGTTCTTAGAATTGGACTCAGGGAAGAAGGCAAGGACCGTCTCTTTCCTGGTATCCTCTTAACAAGTTTGCGATGTCATGTTATAATGCATACTAACCAATGGAAGCCGAACAGTTCTGTAAAACAAAGCTTGCACACGGCAAATGATGTGCTATTAATAAGGGAGTTTTCGTGGAGGGAATTCAGCTAGAGCCTGCACAACTAGCCAAGGCAGCCGTAGATATTGCGTCTGACAAAAAAGCATCCGATATTCTTTTGCTTGATATTAGCGACATCTCAACGATAGCCGATTACTTTGTCATTTGCACAGGCAATAACGCACGTCAGATTCAAGCTATTGGCGATGCGCTTAATGATGACTTAAAAAAACAGGGAGCACGCTTGCTCTATCGAGAGGGTGGTCCTGACACAGGTTGGGTACTTCTCGATTATGGAGATATTATTATCCATGTTTTTGCTCCGAAGGAACGAGAGTACTATCGGCTCGAACGTCTTTGGAGTGAAGCAAAAACTGTAGTGTATCTACAATAGTACAAGAGAAAAGGTGACAATGATGACATTTTTTCGGAATAAGATGTTTCTTGAGGGTATTGCACTTGGTGGTATCTGTGGCATCGCCGTTGGCACAATTATTGCTTTCACCCTTGGAGAAAGTAGTATCGAAGCGATACGGCGTATCGTAAGTGATCGGTTTCCTCGCAAGAATGCTGTTCCTTTCAAATATCTCTCACAATAGGAGTCTTGTCATTCTACGTGCTGCAATAGTTTTGCCTGCCCAAACTGTTGACAGCACTAAAGAATGAAGCTATCATGCGACAGTAGTAACACACTACAAAAATTTGTATAAGGGGGGCGGGCATGTGCGGTTTCTCACTCTTATAAGTATTTTTCTCCTACTCACATTAGTTCTTACTCCATCATTTGTATCAGCATCAACAAAGCATGGTTGTGCACCAGTAACTCCACCTGCTATTTCAGGTACATTAGTGCAACCACCAGCCACACACGGCACACTTTTTATCAACGAAGCGTTGCTCACACCACGTTCTACATGGAACTGCTCAGAAGTTGGAACCTATACAGCTACGAACGATACATGGATAGAAATTTATAACGCACAAAATCAGCCTTTTGATCTTTACTCGGTTCACACGAGCATTGATAGTGGACCTAACACCAATCCCTTCTATCTGCCCTTTGGTTCGGCTATCGCTCCTTATAGTTTTCTTGTTGTTTTTCCACGCCTCGACTCAAACTTTCTGGCGACCGAAACATCAACATGGCGACTTCTTATTGGAGGCATACCAGTAGACGAGGTTTCTGTTCCGTTGCTAGGTGAAGATCAAGCATATGCTCGTGTTCCTGATGGCAGCCCTACATGGGTTATTACAAGTAAGCCAACAATTGATGCTAATAACATATCATCTGTGTTACCATTAAAGCCCACCAGAACAAAAGTCGAAGCGACGGCTACTGCTCGTGCAACCTCTGGACACACTAAAGGCAGTGGAAGTAGTCGTGGAGAAACAAGTAGTCGTGGTAGCGCATATGGCAACCAGAGTAGTGGTACTGGTACAAAGAATGGAGAACCGCAAGCTAGTGGAGTACAACCTACATGGACTTCTCTTCAACACTCTGCTGGAACAACTGCTACCCCATCTACGGGCGCACCTTCAAGTAATACAACTCTGCAGGTGAGTAACAACGATTTGGATGTTTCACATAAGATTCTTCTCACGTTGCTTGTCATTGCGCTCGCTGCTGCACTTTTCTGGTGTTGGCGGCTCTTTCGACCATCTTGATATTCAAGCTAATATGGCAAAACGTATGCGTGAATGATATGATTTAGTTAGTCTGAACAGCATGCTTGTGTAATATAGAAGCAAGTAGGAAAGATAAACGTTTAAGAGCGGAAGGTCTATGTGAGGATTGTGAGTACAGAAAACTTGGTTCTTGTCACGGCCCATCCTGAATTTATGCAGGCAGCCATAGCCGAACTAAAACAACTAGATACACAATTAAAAATTATAGAAGAGCTAACCGATAGTATAACTTTGTGTGGCACCACAAACACTCATGCACTGCAACAGAGAGCTGCAAAAGAACATCTTATCTTTGTGCGCCATCTTGCTCCTGTCCAAAAAACGGTCTATCTCACAAATACAGAGCAAGATTTGGTGGAACTCGCCACAGAAATTGCAGACTTACCAATATTCTCACAGCTAGAACGGGGTACTCAATTCGCTGTGCAATCCCGCTTCGTACAAACAGATAAAAGTTTTGGTGAAAGACCCTTTAGTAGCGGTCACTTGAACCAAGAACTAGCTGCAGCATTTGCAGAAGAAACGGGAGCAGTTGAGAATGTTAAGAAACCGCAGGTTATTGTCTCTATCCTCTGCACCATGTATCAAGGGTATGTAGGCATATCTACAGGAGAAGAGAACCTAAGTGCATGGCCTGGAGGCACACGGCACTTTGCTCAAACTCCTGAGCAAATTAGTAGAGCGGAATTTAAGCTGTTGGAAGCCCTGGAATACTTCGACATTTCTCTTGAGGCAGGAGAGCATGTGCTTGACCTTGGAGCAGCACCAGGAGGCTGGACACGCCTGTTGCTTGATGCTGGTATGGATGTTGTCGCGGTTGACCCTGCGAATCTTGATTCCAGACTGAGCAAAAGAAAAGGTTTGGAACACTACCGAGGTTATGCGGAGGACTATATTGAAGAGACTATAAGAAATAGGAGAACATTTGATGTTATAGTCAACGATATGCGTATGGATGCACGCGAAGCCGCTCGTGGTCTCTCCTATGCGGCTCGCTGTCTAAAAAACGATGGGTTTATCATTAGCGTGTTTAAACTACCTCATGCAACTCCCACAATAAACCCATTGTTAACTCTCAAGGATGCGCTCAACATTATGGGTAAAGCATATGGAGTTGTGCAAGCACATCAGTTATTTCATAACCGTCAAGAAGTAACAGTTGTAGCAGCCCAACCACTATCAAGAAGGTAGATGAGAAAGGCAACTTCTGTGTATGAAGTAACACCTCATACACAGAAGTTGCCTTCCTCCCATCTCTAAAAGCGTGTTGTTTAGCCACCGAAGCCGATGATATCAGTTCCACCTTGTACAACAAAACCAGAACCATTTTTACCATCGTCTGCTGTATTATAGTACTCTGGACGTTCAGCGACGAACGTTCCTCCATTATTCAGTGTTTGTACCGTCATCGAGATGGAGTTCGCGGAAAGACTACTACCCGGATGAAAGTACTTGACCGAATCTGCCGTGATGTCTTCCGTTTGTCGTCCATTCGCAGGAACATTTACCTGAACAATGGCAACGTGTCCATCACCGTTGGTCATTGTCACTACGACGGTCTCTGCAGTTGAATTGGGATTTTGCAGAGTTAACCACTCGTTATAGCCGGGATGTGTATAGCCTTCTGCAAAGCTGTATGAACTCTTCGAGATTGGCCCGATTAGACCTAAAACGTCTGTTCCTCCACTTGCACTGATTGTAGGCATCCCAGTTACGCTATGATGATAGGTAAAGAACATTTCACGCTGCACAATCAACGCTGTTGTAGACTTTACCTCGGCTGAAACTTCTGGTGTACCACCAAAGGTGTTGTTCTGATTGACATCCCAGATCACTTGACTCTGAGCACCCACAGTTACGGTGAAGGTTTTGTTCACTCCACCCTTTTGTGATTTTAGAGTTACATTTGCCGTTGCGCTGGTCGAACCAGGATTAGAGATCGTCAAAAACTCCTGCGTTGTTGATCCCGTGAAGCCCTCAGCAAAAAACCAATCCGTAGCAGCAGCAGGAGCACCTACTACATCATACGCGCCAGAAGCACCTTTGCTTTCATGCATAAAGTAGGTAGGCCGTTCCACCATCACCGGAGTTGTTGAGGTGACAACCGCTAATGAATGTGCTGGCAACGCGGGTGAATGAATTGCACCAGGAGCAAGGGTTCCACGCCCACCCGCAGGAACAGTTGTGTTTTGTGTTCCAACTACTCTTCCACCTGCATAGTAGGTTGCTGTAACTGTTGCACTTGTACCACCCGGAGGGTTGAGAATAGTCAGGTATGAAATGTGAGTGGCATCAGAAGCAACATCGGCGAATGAGAAACTTGTCCCTAATTCGGTCTGTGTCGCTCCTGTTACATCTGTACCACTACTGATACCGTGATAGTTTGTAAAGTACATAGGCCGCTCGACCATCACACCGGCACAGGTTGACGCAGAGTTCATCGTAACAACGCTTGCGACATTATCTGCTGTTGTATCTGGATCGTATACGCTCAGGTCCTGATTGACCGATTCGGTATGTCGGCTTTTGGGACCTACAGTTACATTCGTCATGGTCTTGGTCTGCTGAGGTGCGCTACTGCTATCACCAACAGTGTAGTAATATGTGATATCAACACCACAAGTAACCGAGCCAGGATTGTCAATGGTAAGATATTCACGGAAACCTTTTCCAATACGTCCCTCTGCAAAGTACCACTTCTGAGCAACAGGGCCAGCAGGAGTTGTGGTTGGCGTGGTTGGCGTTGCAGTTGGCATGGTTGAGAGTGTGCCAGGAGGTAACTTATCAAGCACGAAACCATGCTGCTCAGACACCCATACGTTGTTGTTGCTATCCACTACAAGTCCATCATGTGGATGAGGACTTGGATCAGAATTATTTACAAGGCTCATCGCCATATATGTGCCAGTTGTTGGATCGATATAGCCAACGCGACCGCTCAATGAGTCGTCAAACCAGACTAGACCATTACCATCAACAGCAATACCTGAGGTATGTGTGCCTGAGCAAGGTGTTGGTGTGGCACTCGGCGTTCCTTGCGGACAGACACCCACAGAAACATTATACTCAACATCTTGTCCTGTTGTAGTATATTCGCCAACATATCCATTAAAGCCTTCAGTGAACCAGATGTTGCCTTGACTGTCGGAAGTAAGTAGGTGTGGTCCTTTATTGGTAATAGCGTGCTCACTGATTGCACCACTTGCAAGTGTACCGTTCGTAGTTGGGGTAAAACTGCCAAGTTGACCAGAATTTCCCTGGTTGTTCTCGGCAAACCAGATATTACCGTTTGGAGCAACAGTAATACCATAAGGATTAGCATTTGTTGTAGGAATAGCGTTCTCTACGAATGTATGTGTAGTGATATTAAAGAAACCAATGTGACTTGTACCATATTCCGTGAACCAGATGTTCCCACCCTTGAATACAAGATCATAGGGAGTTGCATTGGACGTTGGTGCAGTATATTCAGTCCACGTATTGCTTCCTGGGACGAGTTCGCCAAGTGCGTTATGTGTCGGATCTGTAAACCAGACGTTCCCCTGTCCATCCAAAGCAAGAAAAACAGGATTGTAAACTGATGATGCCTGAAAGTCATTTACTCTTGTGTCATCTGCGAGATTGTACTCTCCAATAGCACCAGCAGGTGGTGTAGTACATGTGGGCGAGGCATCACATCCAGGTTCAGCAACCCATATATGCCCCGCTGAATTGTCGATTGCTAGCCCCCAGGGATTTGAATTGGTGGTAGTACGTGTGATACTTGATGCATGTGCATTCGTCTGATGAATAATGACCCATGATCCAAATATTAGGATGCCTAGGATAACACATGATGCTAGCCCAAGACGTACAATCCTCTCCACCCTACGTTGTGATTGTACATTGTTCTCAAAGTTACGTTGTTCCATACTATAGCATTCCACTCCATTGGACAACCTATGTGGTCGTCCCGACCCTTTCAACATCAAAGAAACGAATCGCCCTTACGCTATATTGATAATTACCAACATATGTAGTCATATATTCATAACATCATGCATAGAGGCTTATATACAAGAAATTAAACATTGTTACATTATTTCTTGTATGTATTACAACGTGATAAGCGAACATATATAACTACGAAAACATTCTAAGCCAATATTCCTACTAATTGAGGTTCGTCTATCTCTCAATTAGTAAATAAAACAAAAAAACAGACCACATGCAATTTATAAATATAGTTGCATATGATCTGTTTTTGTCAGCGATATACATGTCTTGAACGTTGCTGAAGAGAACTCCCAATACCT
>CAXUHF010000034.1:0-11921 GCA_964250765.1 uncultured Ktedonobacteraceae bacterium
GTTTAACCTCTGAAACATGGTCAATTCGCCAAACTATTCATCACATGGTTGATGGGGATATGATGTGGATACTACTCATGAAAGCTGCCATTTTTAACTCTGGCTGCTCCTTCGACTTCGGTTGGTACATGGGTAACGATACAAGTGCTGAAGGTCTTCATTATGCGGAACGTGCAATTGAGCCAGTTGTACAGCTCTTTCGCGCCAACCGTACTCAAATGACGCAGCTATTCGCGCTCCTCAGTGATACAGAAGACTACTCTATACAATTAACAACATCACAAGGACCGCATCCAGTTACACTAAACGAGATGATAGCAATTCAAGCAACTCATGCAATGGAGCATATTGGAGAGATACGAGCGATACGAGGAGAGTAACAACATGAACACAACAATCACGGATGAATATATGCGACGTAGCATAACTGCCGCCAAGAATTATTGCATTGTTATTTTGAAGGCAGGACCCAACAAAAATAAAGAAGGCGTTGATAGCATCATCTGGGAACATGGACGTAGAAATTTCGTACTCCGTGCTGACGGTGTGCTACCTATTGTGTGTCCTGTATCCGATGGTAGTGATGTATCAGGCATTGGCATTTTTAATGCAAGTGTGGAAGAGACAAGAAAAATCATGGATGAGGACCCAGGTGTACAAGCAGGCGTTTTCGTCTACGAGCTTCATCTTTGTCGCAGCTTCCCTGGCTCTAGCTTACCTGTGTAACGAAAATAGCCTTGATGATCTGGTGATGCAAACGAATTGTAGGGATCTAATTCGTTACACCCTGTTGGCGATTGACCATGTTGCGAGAATGCTGAAACGCTTGTCCATGTCCTCCAACATTGCGTATCGCTAATAGGGTGTAACGAATTAGACCCCTACAATTCGTGCTATAAAACCGTCACGCTATCAACCGTAGACAAACACGCCGCCGCCGTGTTGTGCGAGGTTGATGCGACACCCTCCAGAATCGTGCCACTCATATTCACTGTTACCGTTGAACCAGGAACCAGTGCCCAGTTCACACCATCGGCTGAGGTGTACGCGCTGAAACTTGAACCTGTACGCGTTACCCTCAAGTACGTAGGTACTGTACCTGGAATATTCGCGGATTCTGACGCAACCGCTCCTTGTGCCGAGCGATACTGCACTTGTATGCCTTGTCCAGGTGTGACCGCCACCATGTAGTAGGCCGAGTCTGCATCCGTTGTTTGACGCATCATTACGCCTGTTTTCGCGTAGACACTTGTATTTGTTTGTGCCGTCACATGCGCACTGACACTGCCATCGCTCGTCAGATTTTGCCAGATGTAGTGAAACGAATCGGCTGTACCCCAGATGTCACCACCACCAGCGACAATTGACCATGTGTTACCCGTTACCGATTGGCTACCCGTTGGTGTTGGATAGCCAATGTCGCCACAGGTCCAACCTGTTGGACACGCTGGGGGCGCAGGTGCTGTTGTACTCACATTGACTGTATCAAAGGTAGCTTGCCCCATCTGTGCTGGATTGTTCGCTGTAACCGCGATTCCTGCCAACATACTTCCCGTGACGTTCATTGTCACAGTTGACCCAGGCAAGTACGACCAGCTTACACCATCGGCTGACGTATACGTGCTAAAGCTGAAACCTGATTTCGCAACCTCAAGGTACAACGGTGTTGTACCACTTGTGGTCAGGGCAACGATGCCATCAGGTCCAAATGTTGAACGATACTGCACACTTATCCCAATGCCAGGAGTGATAAACGCACCGTAGTACACAGAACTAGAGGTTGTGTTTTGTCGCAGCATCACACCCGCTTTTGCCATACTACTTGTATTCGTCTGGTTAGTGATATGTGCATTCACAACACCATCAGCCGCGATAGTCTGCCAGACATAATGAAACTGGTCTGTGTAGTTGCCAATATCGGTACCAGCTCCTTGCATCGTCCAGGTAGTTCCATCAAAGGATTGATTGCCGACAAACATAGGATTGCCGATATCTTGACACGACCAGCCTGTCGGACACGGGGTTGCGGGTTGCATCACCGTTGGTGACGTTGTGGGCACACCGTTTGCGACAGCACTAAAGATTACAGTGCTTGTAGCAGTAGCACTACCTGAACTGACGGCGAGACCAGCCAATACATGTTCGGGCATCGCTATTGTCGCCGTACTTCCTGGAACGAGAGTATAGTTGCTCCTATCGGTAGAGGTTGCTGCCTGAAACTGGTCGCCGACGCGCTGTATTTCCAGGTAGAGTGGCGTTGTCGCCATTGGCATCTGCACATCTGTTACAGTCGTGCCGCCTTGCGCGGAACGGTATTGTACAGCCAATCCTGTTCCTTGTGTGAGTAGAACCGAGTAGTATTGTGACGCTGGACCATTGCTTTGTCGTACCATTAGCCCTGCTTGTGTCGAGCCGCTTGTTCCTTGTGCTGTGACTTGAGCCGTAATTTGGAGGTTCTGACTGAGCATTTGTGTCATCAAACGAAACTGATCAGTAGTCCCTTTGACGCCAGTCCCACCGGCTTGTACTGTCCATCCTGTATTTTTGACTGTTTCAGAGCCTTTGAGGGTAGCACCGCCGATATCCTGACAGGTCCAATTCTTAGGACAATGTGCATCGCTAGGTGGAGTCGTCATCGTTGTGGGAAGTCCAAATGCATACACATTGCCATCAACACCACCAACATAGATTTGTCCCTCGGCGATACTGGGCGCGGCATATAAGGTACCGCCAGTGGTGTAGTTGAAAAGACGACTGCCCGATTGTGCATCGAGTACCTCAAGCACCGACCCAGCACCATCGACGATAATGCCATTTGAGTATGCCAACGCACCGATAACACGCCCTACCGTCCCATGCTGCCATAAAAGCCTGCCCGTTGCTGGGTCCAATGCACGAACCGACCCTTTATACCCAACGCCATTGATAAGCGTATCCTCACCCGCCAGGAAAAGCTTATTTTGTGCAAATGCACCCGATGAGACACTTCCCTCTCCACACGGCTCTGGACAATCACCACCCGTTGCGATTTGCTGTTTCCAGATGGGACCAGTCGCCAGATGTCCACGTTTGAAGGTATAGGCATAGCCATTCTTGTCAATCGCTGATACAAGTGCATTACCTGCCGCATCGTTGAATAGAATTGGTGTTGTGCTAAAGTCAGAGTCCATAACGGCGTCTCCCTCTGGCAACTTCCACGAATCCTTTAATGTGAGTGTCGTCGCATCGAGGGCAAGAAATGCCTGAGCATACGGTTGACTGAGGCTGTTCTCCGTACCTGTATCTACGTAGATTGTGTTCGTTGTTGTATCAATACTTGGCGTCGTCCAGATACCACCGCCAATCTGCCCATTGGGGACAACGTTAAATGTGTTGACAATCTGATGCGATGTCAGGCTGACGCGTAGTAGTTTTCCCTGTGCGAGTGGACAATCACCAAAGCTTGCCAGACCAATATAGGCATAGCCTTTGTAAATCAATGGACTCGACCAGTTATAGTAGCCACCATTTACACTGTTATCACCTGTATACACTTTCCATAGGATCGCGCCCGTCGTAGCATTGAGCGCATACCAGTATGCATCACCACCGCCAACATAGGCAATACCATTTTGCACAGTTGCCGCCGACGAGACACCCGCGCCTCCCGAAGGGTTACAGTCTGGTCGTACAGTGGTGACACCAAGGTACGTCGCCCATTTTTGCTTCCCCGTTTTCGCATCAAGTGCATACTCATAGCCGTTCCAAGAACCAACGTACACAGTACCGTTAACAACCGTTGGCGAAGAGGCTACGATGCCACCTGTTTGAAATGACCAGTGTTTCACCAACTGTGCTGCGTTGCTGGTGGAAATGGTCGTATCCGTTGTAGCAGCGTTGCGCTGCGTATTATCTAAAAACGTAGGCCAATCGGCTGTCTGGACTCTTGGACTGATTCCACTTTGTGCAAAGGTTGATATTGTTGGTAGTATAAAGATGCTTGATAGGAGGAATGCTATGAGAATAAGGAAAGAGATGCCTGTATGAATATTTTTTCTATTACGCAATGCCGTTCTCCTCACTATACCATTTACGAGCATAGACAAGCATTTCACGAAGGGCGAGTAGAATGACTGAAAGTTTCGCGCCTGTTGCACGTCCAGCAAGGCGTGGCAGGTGTCGTACTCCGACCTCAATACTTGTGCGCCCAGAGCGAGCAAGCTTATATAAAATCTCGGTATTGATCATCGCGCCGCGTGTTTCTAAGGACTCTTCCTGAAAGAACTCGGAACGATACAATTTGAAAGCACAGTCGATATCGCGTACACGCACACCAAACATGAAGCGCACAAGCTGTTTCCAACCCCACGCGTTCAGTTTGCGCATCCATGTATCCTGGCGGTCGATACGATATCCTAGCACCGCGTCGTATTCTTCAATCAGTGGAAAGAAGCGCGCCAGATCGTGAATATCGAACTGTCCATCCGAGTCCATAAAGAACGTGGTCTCTTTGCTCACCGACTCGAACCCTGTCACAAGTGCCGCTCCATATCCTCTGTTCATCGAATGAGTAATTAATCTAACGCGTGGATTCTTCGCGGCAATAGCCGCGACAATCTCGCCTGTTGCATCTTTACTACCGTCATTGACCACGATCACTTCAAAGTCACAGTTCCAGTTGCTCAAAGCAGTCGTCACCGTTGCGAGCGTATTCTCGATCAAAGCTTCTTCGTTGTAAGCTGGCAGTACTACCGATAGGCTGCGTGGCGTAATAAACAAGTGTGGACGTGCTGGCGGCAAAAGGAGTTCTGTAGTATGTTCGCTCTGCGTAAACACTGTGAAACGCATTCCTACGTAGGAGACCAGAAACGAGCAGGCTATTGCGCTCACCTTCGCACTATTTGTCCATAGTAAGCCATCAAGCGAGAGCCTTGTGAGCAAACTCGTTGTCAGTAACAGAAACAGGTCGTTGCACAGAATACCCAGCCCTGTCACAAGTGTGAAGCGCACAAGTTGTTGTCGTGTCACCTGCGAACGTTGCTCGAACGTCCACAACTTGTTGCAGTAAAAACTATTCGCCGCGCCTATCATGTACGCAAGCGAGTTATAGACCAGTAAGGTCGTCGCGTTCTGCGTTGGCATCATCCATAACAAAAGGTTGAAGGCCAGAATATCAATTCCGGTATTGAGGCCGCCCACAAAACCGAAGCGCAACAATTGTGTCCCTAGCAACAACCACGAACGTCCTTGTACGGGTGCGGAAAGTGTGGCTTTCATCATGAAGAAAGTGCTCCTGTTGTATCAAATTTAATCTGTAGGGACCGATTTATCGCGTCCTGGGTGGGGCTTGGGGGCACACGTTGGGAAAAACGAATCGTTGCCGACGTGTTACCCCACCACCCCACCCTTAGGACGCGATAAATCGGTCCTTACCATATGCTATACCCCTACGGATGTACCAATCTGGCATGCACTGTGGTCGGTCAAGATGCCCGCAGGCAATGGGCGTGTTGGCAAGGGTGCGGTACCATTGCGGTGATAGAGCGTGAGACCCGATGCCTCTTGTACCACCATCGAAAACTGCGATTTGAATGTCGAACTCGTCAAATCGACGTTGGCTGATACACGGTCTCCTGAATCGTTGCGAACCGCGATAATCCAATCAACCGTACCAGCAGGGTTTGCTAGTGCTTGGTGCCAGAGTTTGTTCGAGCCATCATAGATGACATTTTTGAAGTCGATGCCCGTTTCTGGCTCGTTATAATCCCCTGCCGTTACGTCTTCCAGTATCTTGCCACCTGCATAGTGCTGTATCAGGTAGGCATTCACCACGTGTGTCTGAGTGCATGAAAGACCAAATTGTCCGTCTTGCAGAGAGATGACGCCGTTCGTGGCGACAAACAATGTTTGTGCGAGAATGATGCTGACGAAGGCGAGTTGACCAAGAAGTTTTAAGCGAGCATGCAGTAGCGTATAGCTGCGTGCAACGAGGATAGTCAAGAAGAGTGCGGCAGGTGCGACCATCTCAGAGCCGTAACGCACGTTGAAGAGTTGTACTGCTGCCTTCGCTGGTACGGCTCCAGGCACCCACACAATCGCTTGTCCGCCATAGATTGAGAAGACGTACAGACCAAATGGTGCTATGAAGGCAAGTGCCGCCAACAGGTCAGGCGAGAGACGACGACGTACGAAGAAGAGAAAAAAGGCAGCAATTGCAGCGATAAACAGGACTGGTCCAAATGTCTCCGCCGCATCAAGCGTATACGTCTTGAGCGCGATCAACACATTGTGATAGGCGTAGAGTGTCCCATTGCGCAGAAACTGCTGCTGAAAGCCCTGTGATGAAAAGACGCTGTGTTGAAAGAAGAGCGGATCACCAAAGATCAACTTGTTCCAGATGAGCCATAACAGGATACCTAAACCGCCAAGCACACTGAAGATGATGACGTTGCCCTGTATCTGCGCAAAACGCTGACGTTTCGCTACTCCTATTACTCCGACAAGTACCAGCAGCATGGCGAACAATGCCCAACCATCATAGCGAGCGAGCGTGGCGAGAAAGGTTGCGGCGGCTGCCATAATCAGGTAGTGTGGTTTATCTTCCTGTGTCCATACCAGGAAGTAGTAGCTTGCCATTGTCAATGTCCACACGCAGACCAGTTCCGAGAGTGGTGTCGATTGCAGGTATAGGATGTTCGGATTGAGTAGAAACAATAATGTGCCTAGAAAACTGATACAGCCATTCTTCGTCAGTCGGCGCGCACTCAAGTACAGGAAGGCCGCCGATGCGATATAGCTACCCATCGAGACGAAGCTACCCGCTAAGCCAGAGGTCCATAGAAAGTTGTTCCAGATGAAAGGCAACATTAGCAGATGTGGCAAAGGCAACCAGACACCGCCTAATTGCGCAACGCCAGGAGTAGCACTATCGAAAACACTTCGTGCGATACGCATATGCGAGTACGCATCACCATACAGCAGTATCTGGTGCTTTTGGAAAAAGTAGACACACGCGGCGATACTTGTTATGCATGCTGTAACGAGCGTGGCAACAAACCACAGATCACGTACTTTCGAGCGTCTCGCCTGACTTCGTGCTTGCTGCTGCTTGACCGAAATGGCTGGCATTGGTAGCGTCGTCAACGCCTTGAGCGCATGCGCCACAGATGGAATGTCAGTGATATTACTGATAGTCGTCGTTGGAACAGCCTGTGCTACGATCTCCTCTTCCTGCTGTAGAGCATCCTGTGGTGTCACAGACTGTACAACGTGCTTGTCTTGTAGATGGAGACCATGAACCGTCTTTTGCCAGTAGTGCGGTTTGACCAGCAATTCAAACAGGGCAATGAAGCCCGCGACACTAATCATAGCCCAGTAGATTGGAATGAGCAACGCCCATAGCATCAGCGTATATTGCTTGCGTCTCAAACACGCGAGCAAGTACAGGTACATGTAGAAGAAATTGCCGAAAATGAGACACATCGCACCTATATAAAGAACGGGAGCCGGAAACAGGACGTGATAGATCGGCGTGACCAACGGGCCAAAGGCGATATAAATGCCTAAGAGCAACCACATCAACGGGTTGAGAAACAGTACACCTACACCGCTTGCTACAACTACATGAAAAGAGAACAGGTCGTTTTGTCGTCCTTCCTGAAAGTAGCGAAGCGGGTTGCGCATGTGCACAAGGTATGTTTGCATGTAACCCTTGATCCAGCGTGAGCGCTGACGCAACCAGTTCTTGACCTGTGAATTTGCCTCTTCATACGTCGTCGAATTAAGCACAACGGTTTTGAAGTGATAGCGTGTTAGACGCAAGCCAAGATCGCAATCTTCTGTAACGTTATAAGCATCCCAACCACCAAGCGCGCGCAGAGCTTTTGTACGAAAGTGGTTCGATGTGCCCCCCAGTGGTATCGAGAAACCGACTTGTTGTAGTCCAGGCAGAACCAGATCGAACCAGAGCGAATACTCGGCGGTAAACCAGCGCGTAAGTAGATTTTGCGAGATGTTATAAAAGTTGAGTTTTGCCTGTACACATGCGACATCGGGACCATGATTGGCAAAGGTCAGGATCGTCTTTTTCAATTGCATTGTATCCGGCACGTCTTCCGCGTCAAAGATGACCACATACGAGCCAGTCGCCTGAATCAAGCCATAGTTACATGCACGCGGCTTCGTGCGTGGTTTACCTTCAGGTACTGTGATAATTTCAAAGTGCGATGGCAAGGCTAACGCACGAATGGCGTTGCGCGTCTCAACGTCATCAACCTCTGTCAAAAACAATATCTGCAGTTTGTCGGCTGGATAATCCAATGCCTGCATCGCCTTCACAAACTGTGGCACCACCGCTGCTTCCTTATAAAGAGGACAGAGAATAGTATAGCTGGGCCATTCAGCATCTTGCAATGCATGCACCACCGCGTCATCAATCTGCTCTTCTGGCGAATGCTGAAACGATTTGACCGCCATTATGCTATTGAGGATCAGATTAAAGGCATAGACCATGGTGATTGCTGCAATGGTCGCCGTCAACATCGCCAATTGAAAGTAGGCTACTCCCACTGTCCAAGCCAGGATCAGGGCACAAATTGTCACCAGTTGCGGTGTTGTAAATGTCTGAAGCGCGGACAGTTCAGACCGGAAAGGTGCGAATGTTGCGATCTCTTTCCCGTTTACCTGCACGACGCGACTGGCATTGAGCGCGTATTCTGCTCGCGCTCGTGCATCGCTTGAGAGTGTGGATTGATGTGCGAGCCAACGGCGATAGTGTTGCACCTGTTCGCGTAGTTCTGGTGCTACATTGTCCAGCCCTGTTTTGTGCCATGAAAGGATAGGTCCAGTTGTTGGTAACGGTTTTGCACTCCCACTTACAAGTGATTGAATTGGCTTTATTTTCGGAAATGCCCTCGTTCCTGCATCAGGCGATGGAATTAACATAGGGTCGTCAAACTGTATCGTCATAAATGTTGCTTTCTTTCTGTTTATGCACAATATTTCTCGTAGGGACCGATGTATCGCGTCCTGGGTGGGGAGGAGGGGCAATGCATGGACGACGGTTTGCTACCCTAACGTGTTCCCCCACCTCACCCCAGAACGCGATACATCGGTCCCTACAGAGAAGATGAGAAATTTGTTTATGCAGCCAAAGCACCATACCAACGGTGCAGAACCGTAGCAGCAGGTTGATCGCGTAGGCTAAACGCGCCTACGTCATCCCAACCCCAGAAGAAGATGCCACGAATATGGGGGTCGTGTGTCACATTCGCCAGTGCTGCATCACACGCGGCAGCTTGTTCGGTAGGGTCTACAGGTGCGGTACTCGAAGACTCCCAGACGCGGTAGAGGGCATCCGCGCTATTGCGATAGCCTATTTCTGAGATGAGTACGGGCTTGCCAAGCTTCGTTGCAAACATATCCAGCATATTTCCAAGCATATTTTTCCAGAGCGAACTCATCTGTTGTGGATCAACACGTTTCCTCGTATTGGTGAGCGAGAGGTATGCAGACACACCGATGGCAGTAAGATTGCTATTGTGCATCCACGACGGCGGTGTCTTTGAGAGCGAGGTCCAGTTCATGTCATAGGTGAGCGTACCCGAAAAGACACTGCGAATGTTCAGGATCAACTCATTCCATAGTGCATCCGGCGCGAATTGTTGCAACCATTCCTCCTCTGTCCCAATGGCGAATTGCTCGACTCCATTTTGCTGAGCTGCAAGCACATAAGGCTTGAGTGCCTGCCAATAACTCGTGAACCAGCGTTGCTCGTCCTGCTGTGTAGAGAAAGAGATGGCACCCGACCACGACATTGAACCGCTACTCACTGTTAGAAGCGGTGTCATGAAGACGCGATAGCCTTTCGCGTGAGCGGCTTGTATGCCTTCGACAAACGAGGCAACCGTTGGTGTACTGACACCCGTTGTTACCGTTGTCGCTGAAAGTGATGATGAATAGAACAAAAGCGGCATTTCTATCCAATAGGCATGCGTCTGTTTCGTGATATCCTGCAAAGCCTGTGTCCAATGGATATCGCTCTTGCTATAGCAGTTAGGTGTCCACTGTGGATAAGCAACACCAGCCTCGAACGAGGGGACATGAACTGTTGGTGTTGTTTTAGCTGTTCCTGACGTGTAGGGGAGACCCTTGCGGTCTCCCTGTCCATTCAGTGATGATTGCTGCTTCGTCACAGTCGTGGCAATGGGAGAAGGCGTTGTATGTATAGCTATACTGGCAGTAGTATGTTGTGAGAGTTGCACGAAATGAGTGTAGCCTGTAAAAACACAGACCTGAGAAGCAACACACAGCAGGATAGCTCCTAACATGAGCAATAGCGCGTGCTTTCTCTGAGCAAAAAATCGACGCATACAACATCTCCTAACAAGACGATGTATCCGTGTAGGGACCGATGTATCGCGTCCTTGTCGGCAACCGATCCGAGATAGGACACGATACATCGGCCCCTACACGGATGTTCACCTGAATGCGTGAAGGCTTGTATCTCTTCACTGAGAGTAAATGTAAAACAATTTTATGGAGGTAGCAGTAGGATTTCTCTGTCTGCTTGGTTGTGAAATAGGATGAATGGTTGAGGATTGTTTACTTTCTTCTGAAAAGGATCTCCATCCATTGGGAAACTTGTGAACATGCAGGGAGACCACAAGGGTCTCCCCTACACGTAGGGTTCCACGAACATGTAGGGGAGACCCGAACCGCATTCGGGGAATGATAAAGGTAGCAGTCTCCCTGTTTGCCCCGGAAGGATGGAGACTCTTGAAAAACTCCACGTTGACACTTCCGCCTCACCTGTGCTACGATTGATAGTGAGGAAGTGTACTTAGAACACTAGCTGACTCATTCTGTCTACTCTGTTTCTCTGTGTACAGTGCTTTATGTTCTCCATGTTATGATGAATGTAGTGAGCATGTGTACATACATAGACAACTATAAAGGAAACCCCGCTTATGGGTATAAACTACCTCCTAATTATGGTGTCCTTGGCAGTTCTCTTCGGCTTACTGGTGATGGGCGTGACCTCCATCATTGGCCCTAAGAAGCCTTCGCCGGAGAAACTTGCCCCATACGAGTGCGGCATTCAGGAGATTGAAGCTCCTCACCGTCGCTTCCCTGTCAAATATCTTTTAACAGGTATGCTTTTTATTGCCTTTGACATTGAGATTGTTTCTTTTTATCCTCTTGCCATTCTACTCCGCTCATTGGGAACACTGGGACTAGTTGAACTACTCGTCTTCCTACTCATCCTGGGGGTTGGCTATATCTATGTTTGGCGGAAGGGAGCATTTTCATGGGAGTAGTCAAAAATCCCTGGGAGCCGGTACAGACCTATTCAAATACGCAGACGCCACGACGCGAACTTACTATGAAGAGTGGCGATTTTGGTGTCCTGACCACGCAGGTAAGCAAGCTTATCGACTGGGGCCGTAGTTCCTCCTTATGGCCCGCCTTGTTCGGCCTTGCGTGTTGCGCGATTGAGATGATGGCGACAAGTGCTGATCGCTTCGATATCTCGCGCTTCGGTGCCGAGGTCTACCGAGCCTCACCACGTCAATCTGACTTGATGATCGTTGCTGGTCGTTGCTCCATCAAAATGGCACCAGTCCTACGTCAAATCTACGATCAAATGCCAGAACCCAAGTGGGTCATCGCAATGGGGGCATGTGCTTCTTGTGGTGGTGTCTTCAATAATTATGCCGTTGTGCAGGGTGTTGATAAGATTATACCCGTTGATGTGTTCATTCCAGGTTGCCCGCCGACGCCTGATATGTTGCTCTTTGGCTTTAACGAACTGCAGCGTAAGATACGCGCAGGCATTCCAAATCCCCCTGATCCTCTGAAGGATGCAGGTATGAAATTACTTGGTCCTGTTGGTGAAGAATTATGATCGCCGTGGAGAGTGTGTTCTAGCACAGAGGGAAAAA
>CAXUHF010000034.1:11931-14658 GCA_964250765.1 uncultured Ktedonobacteraceae bacterium
TGGGGGTGTTTTTGTTTTTTCACCAACTTCTCAAAAACCCACTTTTTTTTCCCGTGTTTCATAAAACACACTCTCCACGAACAGATGTATTTAAGGGAATATAATTTTTATGGTCACGACAGCAGTATCATCGGTTGAGACGATACAGGCGAAGTTCCCACAGGCAGTTATAGACGTAATCGAATTTCGTGGCGAACAAACTCTCCTGCTCAAGCCGGAATCTCTTGTAAGCGTTTGTACCTATTTAAAGAAGAATTTGCAATACGATTTTCTGGAAACTATCACGGCGGTCGATTGGCCCGAACGTCTGCCGCGCTTCGATGTTGTCTACCAACTCCTCTCAATTGAGCATCAGTGTTTTCTGCGCCTCAAAATACAGGTGGGGCAGCGTCGTGAGAAGCATCCTGCCGTACCGACAGTGACGAGTGTTTGGCCCGGTGCCAATTGGTATGAGCGCGAAGTCTATGACCTGTTTGGACTCACCTTTACGGGCCATCCCGATCTGCGCCGTATCCTGATGCCCGCCGATTGGACAACGCATCCACTACGCAAAGACTACCCACTGACAGGCTTTGAATTGCCAGAGCCGCACTGGGGTGGTCAGGTTCCATACGACACCAATTCTGGCACTGGTAGCCAAACATTGCGTACACCAGATGGGCGCGAATTGAACGACAATCGCTCGAATATCAATACAGGTCAGGAACCCGGTACAAAAAAGAGGTAGTTGTATGGGGTCTGATGATTGTCTTTAATAAAACAACACGGATAGGTTGTAGGGACCAGATGTATCGCGTCCGAGGCGCAATTCATTGCGCGAGTTCATGGGCCAACCATAGGCGATAAATCGCTCTCGGACGCGATACATCTGGTCCCTACGAAAAATCATACCCGATGGGATAAGAACGCATGCAAAAACAAGAAGTAAAAATAGAAAACCAGTACTCGATAGATGAGAGCCAGACATTAGAGGGCGGGCAGCGCGTCGATACCATGACCATCAACATGGGTCCACAACATCCTAGCACACATGGTGTCCTACGCTTGTTACTCACGATTGAAGGAGAGACCGTTCTAAAAGCCATTCCCGATATCGGTTTCCTGCATACTGGCATCGAAAAGACGGCAGAGGCCAAAACATACCATCAAGCACTCGTCTTGACGGACCGCATGGACTATCTTGCTCCACTCTGCAACAATCTTGGCTACTCGCTCACCGTCGAACGCTTGATTGGTGTCGAAGACGAGATTAGCGACAAGATAAAGTACGCTCGCGTCATGCTTGCGGAGTTACAGCGCATTGCTAGTCACCTTGTATGGCTTGGTACACATGCACTCGACCTCGGCGCACAAAGCATGTTTCTGTACTGCTTCCGTGAGCGCGAAATGATTCTCGACATCTTCGAGTACATCTCCGGTGTGCGCATGATGACCAGCTATATCTGCCCCGGTGGACTACAAGCCGAACTACCCGTTGGCTTTGAAAAAACGGTTCGCGCCTTCACTGAAATCTTTCCAGCGCGACTACAAGAATATCACGACCTGCTCACGAACAATCAGCTCTGGCTCGAACGCACAAAAGGCGTCGGACATCTGAGTGCCGAGGACGCTATCGCCTATGGTGCGAGTGGTGCCGTTTTGCGTGGTAGCGGTGTTGTGTGGGACCTGAGAAAAGTCTTCCCATATAGTGGATACGAAAACTTCGAGTTCGACATTCCCGTTGGCTCCAATGGTGACGTATACGACCGCTATCTCGTGCGTATGTTGGAGATGGAACAAAGCCTCAATATCGTCAATCAAGCCTTAGACGGTATGCCAACGGGTGCATTCCGCATTGGCAATCCCAAGTTTGCACCCCCACCAAAGTGGCAGATCACGGGCAGCATGGAAGCCTTGATTCACCACTTCAAACTCTATACTGAGGGGTATCGTCCACCACAGGGTGATGTGTTTGTGCGTACCGAATCGCCGAAAGGTGAACTCGCCTTCTACATTGCCAGCGATGGAACTGCGAAGCCCTATCGTATGCATGTACGTGGCGCATCCTTTGCGAACCTGCAAGTGCTACCCCAAATGGTTGAAGGTGGCTTCCTCTCGGATGTCGTGGCGTCAATTGGTAGCATTGATATTGTGTTAGGTGAGGTGGATAGATGATTTCAGAACAAACAAAACAGCGTATGCGCGTCCTCGCATCGCGCTATCCCGTAGCACGTTCAGCTGTCATGCCTGCACTACATTTGGCCCAACAAGAAGAGGGCTATATCACAGCCACAGGATTACAGGCAGTCGCCGAAGCGGTCGGTTTGACAGTAGACGCCGTGGAGAGTGTGGCAACCTTCTATACCATGTACTATCAGCACCCACAGGGCAAGCAGGTAATTCATGTGTGTACTAGCATCTCTTGTTATTTGCGTAACTGTGATGCACTCGTTGAGCATCTCGAAAAACGTCTCGGCATTAAACGCGGCGAGACGACGCCCGACGGCAACTTTACTCTAATGACAGCCGAATGTCTAGCCTCATGTGGTACGGCTCCCGTCCTCCAAGTCAATGGCGAATTCGTCGAAAATGTGACGCTAGAGAAGGCCGACGCGCTTCTACAAGAGTTGAATCAGAAGATAGCAACAGATGGGCATGTGGGAACTAATGGACGTGGTGGAGAGACGGACGGATATGTGAGCGAGACCAACGGACGGGTTGGGGAGACCAACGGACGCCCACAAGGGG
>CAXUHF010000034.1:14668-30286 GCA_964250765.1 uncultured Ktedonobacteraceae bacterium
CCATACACGACGGTACCACGCCCCAACGGAATATAGTAGGGACGCCCCTTGTGGGCGTCCGTTGGTCTCCGCATCGCGTTCGTTAAGCTTTTATCGTCCGTTAAGCTTTTATCTATAGTTCGTTAGAATGTATCGACCATCTATTGGTTTCCTATAATTTAAAGGAATCATATTTATGCCAGAATTGATTGTCACAAAAAATCTCGATATTCCTGATCTGGACACGCTTGATGTCTATCGTCAGAATGGCGGTTATGAGGCATTAGCATACACACTCAAGACATATCAACCTGATGACGTAGTTGCGCTCATCAAAGATTCAGGGCTGCGCGGACGTGGAGGTGCAGGCTTCCCAACTGGTATGAAGTGGGGTTTCCTCGCAAAAAACAATATGCCACGTTACCTGTGCTGTAATGCCGACGAAAGCGAACCAGGCACATTTAAGGACCGCATGTTGATGGAGCGAAACCCACATCAACTTGTAGAGGGTGTCATTATCACCAGCTTTGCATGTGGTGTCACCACCGCCTTTATTTATGTTCGTGGTGAACTTGCCAAAGCGGGGCGACAGGTGGAACGAGCGGTAGAAGAGGCATACGCTGCTGGACTCATCGGTAAAAATATCCTGGGTAGCGACTATAGCCTGGATGTCATCGTGCATCGTGGCGCGGGTGCCTATATCTGTGGCGAAGAAAGTGCCTTGATGGAATCGCTGGAAGGGCGACGCGGCTATCCACGCCTCAAACCACCATTTCCAGCCGTGGTTGGTCTCTACGGCGGCCCCACCGTCATTAACAACTGCGAGACCTTGAGTACCATTCCTTCAATTATCAAAGGCGGTGCGTCATGGTATGCTTCCTTTGGTACTGAAAAGAGCAAGGGAACACGCGTCTTTTGTCTCAGTGGACACGTCAAGAAGCCAGGGAATTACGAACTGCCACTCGGTACACCTATCAGCACATTGATTTATGATGAGCAGTACGGTGGTGGTATTCTGGGCGACAAAAAGCTGAAAGCTATCATCCCCGGTGGTTCATCAACCTTTATCCTGGGCGCGGACAAGGTAGACACTCCGCTCGACTTCGAGTCAATTGCTGCTGTAGGCTCCATGCTTGGCTCCGGTGGTGTCATTGCCATCCACGAAGATACCTGTATCGTCGGTGCCATTTTACGCATGACCGAGTTCTATCGTGACGAGTCCTGTGGCAAATGTACGCCTTGTCGAGAGGGTACTTACTGGCTCACCGAAATTTTTGAACGCCTTGAGCATGGACACGGTAAAGAAAGCGACATCAAACTGCTCGTCGATATCTGCGACAACATCAGTGGTAAGTCCTTCTGTCCGCTAGGGGATGCGGCGACCAGCTCGATCACCAGTGGCATCAAGCTGTTCCGCGAAGAATTTGAATATCACGTCACACATGGTCATTGCATGGTTGGCCCCAACAGCGTACGCTCTGCCGAAACTGGAGCCGTCGAAGGTGCCGCTCTGCATGCAGGAGCGCGTTAGTATATATGAAGCAGGGTTGTTAGGGGCGGCAGCCCCTGACACGGAGTGTGGGGTGTCCCCACATTTTCTTAATTATTTCGCCCCCACAGGGGCGAGTCATTGTGAAACCATAATTATTAAGAAGAAATTATATGCCAGAAGAGAAAAAAGACGAACTTATCCACCTCACCATCGACGGCAATCCCGTCGAGGTTCCCCCTGGAACACTGGTGTGGGCGGCGGCAAAGCAGGCTGGAATAGAAGTCCCTATTTACTGCTATCATCCTAAGATGCCACCTCTAGGCGCATGTCGCATGTGCTTTGTCGAAATCGAGAAGTTGCCAAAGCCACCGCAAACCGCGTGTACGACACCAGTGAGCGAGGGTATGATTGTGCACACCAAGACTGAAAAAGTCCTTAAAGCACGTCGGGGCACACTGGAATTTTTGCTTATCAATCATCCACTTGACTGTCCAGTATGTGACAAGGGTGGTGAGTGCGATCTGCAAGACTTCACATTGCGTCACGGCCCCGGTGGAACACGCTTTGACCAGCACAAACGCCACTATACAAAAGCTGTACCTGTTAGCGACAACGTATTGCTGGACCGCGAACGCTGCATTCTGTGCCAGCGTTGTACACGCTTTAGCTCAGAAATCTCGATGGACAACGGGCTTGTGATGATCTCGCGTGGCTACAAAATGGAGGTTGGTACAGCCCCCGACCATGCCTTCGACTCGGTTTTCTCCGGTAACACCGTTGAGATATGCCCTGTTGGTGCATTAACCGCTGCCTCGTACCGCTTCAAATCGCGCCCGTGGGAACTCAAGCGTACCGCAAGCGTCTGCAATAATTGCAGTGTTGGCTGTAATGCGCGTGTTGATGTGCGTGTCGATAAGGTCATGCGCCTGATGTCGCGCACGAATGACGAGATTGACGACGGCTGGCTGTGTGACCGTGGACGATGGGGCTTCGAGTTCGTCAACAGTCCACAACGTCTACGAACTCCCATGATTCGGCGTAGTGGTACGCTTGTACCTGCCACATGGGATGAGGCATTCTACTATACCGCCAAACGCTTTAAGGATATTACCGCCAAGCATGGCGCACAATCAATTGGTGGCATCGGCTCGACCCGTACCACTAACGAAGAGGCGTATCTGTTCCAAAAGCTGTTACGTACCGTGCTCAACACTCCTAACGTTGACCATCATCACGGCAACTTCCCAAGTGTACGTGACACACTGACAGGTAAACCGTGGCGTATGACTCATAGCATCGCCGAGATCGAGAAGGCATCGCACATCGTCTTGATTGCCTCTGACCCATACAAACGTCAGCCTGTGCTGAACCTACGCATCAAGAAAGCAATGAAGGCGGGCGCGAAAATCTTCATCGTCAACTCGGATGTTACCGAACTTGACAGACTTGCCACCCGTAAGATTACGCTTCCACAATATGGTGCTGGCGCGGCTGCGAAGTTGTTGCTCAGCAACGTCGTGAATGGCGAGACAGTCAGAACCCCCAACGAAGAGATACGTGCAAAGGTTGTACGAGAAAACGCAGTAACGCAAGAACATACAACATCTCTTGGCTTAGAGATAACAGCACAATTAGTAGAGTTAGCGCATGAAATAGCAGAGGCGAAGAGTGCCATTATTCTTTATGATGAAATGGCGACACTCGATCCTAACTGTGCCAACCTTGCCGCAGACCTGCAAGCCCTCGCGGTGATCACCGATAACATTGGGCGTCCTGGTGCTGGTGTTGGTCCTCTATTCGAGGATGCCAACTCACTCGGTGCACGTGACATGGGCCTCTTACCCGATGCACTACCAGGATATCAACCTGCACCAGAAATCGGCAAATCATACGCGGAAATGTTGAGCAGTCCAGACATCAAGGCACTATTCGTCATGGGTGCGAATCCAGCGCGGCACATGCCCAAGCCTGAACTCCCTTCATCATTAGAATTTATCGTTGTACAGGATATTCTGCTGACCGAGACCGCGCAACAGGCCGATGTGGTCTTCCCTGCCGTGACCTTCGCCGAAAAAGATGGCAGCATGACCAACGTTGATGCTCATGTACAAGCCATTCGTCGCAGTCTGCGTCCGCTACCAGGAGCAAAAGCTGACTGGGAAATCCTGGTCGAGCTTGCGCAACATCTTGGCAACAAGACGTGGGACTACGAGACGCCAGCAGATATTCTACATGAAATAGCCGAAAACAATTCCTTCTATGTTGGTCTTGAATGGGAAGACCTGGGGCAGCAGGGAGTGCGTATCACACAAGAACAGGAGGTGGCGCGTGCTTGATTTTATCAACAATCCTATTGTCGCAACCATTATCAAAAGTGCTATCGTCATCTTCGTCTTACTCACAGTATTCGCCTATATGACGCTTATCGAGCGCGTGGTTATCGCACGCATACAAGGGCGCATCGGCCCGAACCGTGCAGGTCCACTTGGAATATTCCAACCTGTCGCGGACGGCGTTAAGATGGCTTTTAAAGAGCAGATTGTGCCAGCACAAGCCAAAAAGCTGGTGTACGTGATCGCACCAATCATCTCAGTTGTTGTCGCAATCTCCGCCTTCGCTGTTGTGCCTCTTGGTAACAACTGGGTGGCTGGCAAGTCAAGCGTGTGGGATCCAGTGATTGGCGATGTCAATATCGGCATTCTCTGGATACTTTCCATCTCATCGCTCGCCGTTTATGGCATCGTGCTTGGCGGTTGGGCCTCTGGCAACCGTTACTCTCTACTTGGATCACTACGTAGTGCCGCCCAGATGGTTTCTTACGAGACAAGTCTTGGCCTCGCGCTCAGTGGCACGCTGATGTGGGCTGGCACCTTAAGCATGGTTGGTATCGTACATGCGCAGTTGCCATTCAGTACATCGAATCCAACGGGACAAGGTATCTGGTTTATCGCTGCCCAACCACTTGGCTTTGTGCTTTATGTCATCGCTGCCATTGCCGAAGTCAATCGTGCGCCCTTCGACCTACCAGAAGCGGAGCAAGAGTTGACGGCTGGCTATCTGACCGAGTACAGTGGACTACGTTGGAGCCTGTACCAGATGGCTGAGTACATCAATATGATTACTGTAAGTGCGGTTGCCTCAACGCTCTTCCTTGGTGGCTGGGGCTTCTTCGGCTTTGGTTTAGAGCGTATTCCGGGCGTCTCAATTATCATCTTCATCATCAAGGTTGCGTTGTTCCTGTTCTTTTTCATCTGGCTCCGTGCCACATTGCCACGTATCCGCTATGACCGCTTGATGCATCTCGGCTGGCAAACATTGTTGCCACTCGCTGTACTGAACGTCGTGGTAACGGCTATCGTGGTCGCGTTTGGCCTACCGTGGTGGATCAATGGTATTGTCGGTCTCGCCGTCGTCATCGGTCTATTGCTCTACATTCAACGTCACAGCGTCACCGAAGGCACACGCTTTACGGGTACAACGCTTGACAAACACGATGGTAAAGGCACAACAAAAGCCATTCTACCAACATCCGTGCGCCTCGCCAAATTTGAGAAGATCAGCGCACCCGTTGTGGTAGAGGCCGAGCCAACGACAGAGACAGAGGTGGCGAAGGCGTAACAGCTTTCGCCCAAATCGCACATTGATATATGAATGTACCTCTGTAGGGGTCTAATTCCATTACACGCGGTTGGCAATAAACCATGTTGCAGGATATATGAAACGCCTCATCAATCCTGTGAATATGGTCAATTGGCGCGCGGGTGTAATAGAATTAGACCCCTACAGACGGTCAATTTTCGTAGGGACTCCGTTTACAGCGTCCGAGGCGCAATTCATTGCGCGATACAAAAAGGATTATAGCCGATAAATCGGCCTTGGATGCCGTAAACGGAGTCCCTACGACCCCGCTATAAATAGGAAAATACAATGTTGACCAATACCTATTTACAAATTCAGCAGTTACTACCTTATCTTACAGATGAAGAACGCACGCAATTGTTGGAAGAACTCAAGAGCATGGTTGAAGACGTTGAGAAAAGACCAAAACACCAAATTACGGAGCTACAAGGATTGGGCAAAGAAATTTGGGAGGGTATCGATGCCCAGGAGTATGTTGATCGAGAACGTAGCTCTTGGGACAACGGTCCATCTTATAGTATATTTAATGAGACTTAGACCGAAAGTGACAAATGTTAACAATTTTGATATGATTGAGCAAAGATATTATAAAGTACCTTTTTAGAGAGGAGCTTGACCCATGTCAACATATACCTATAAAGATGCGTTCAATAATGTTACCAATAGCATTCAACATCTGTCTCCTGAAGAGCAAATCAGGCTCTTGGATGATGTAAAAGCTTCTATACAAAGTAATGAGCAGGAAGAGCCGCAACATAGTATTATGGAGTTTATGGGCTTTGCAGAGGATTCATGGAAAGGCGTTGATGTGTCAAAGTATCTTAGTGAAGAAAGAAGTGCTTGGGGTAAAAGTGATAGGGTAAGAAAATCATGGGATGGGTAGATGCTCTAAAGGGAAGTTTAGTATACGTAGATACTGCTCCCTTTATTTATTTTACAGAAAAGCACCCTACCTATTTAAAAATGGTTTATCCGTTTTTTGAAGCGATGGACCGTAATCAAGTCAAAGTTGTTACGTCTACTGTAACTGTACTTGAAGTACTCGTTAATCCTATAAAGCAAAAAGACACCAAAACGATACGAATGTATCGTAGCCTCTTCTTCAACACGCGCGGCTTACGGACTATTGATGTTTCTCAACAAATAGCACAGGAAGCTGCTAGACTACGTGCTTTTTATCCAAAGCTAGAGACTCCCGATGCTATTCACATGGCAACTGCCATCTATATGAACATTACCTATTTTCTTACAAACGATTCTCGGCTACCATCCATACCAGAACTTAAAATCATAGTGCTCGACGAACTCAAAACACGACCAGAATATTTAACACCAGACGATTTACACTAGCCTTATACTAACACTAGCAACGTTACACAATGCAAGGAGCATACACACATGTCTTTCGATATCATCAAGGGTATGGCGACAACCATCAAGAATATGGGCAAGAAGCCAACCACTATTTCGTATCCAGAAGAGGAGCGAGAGTTACCACCACGCTTCCGAGGTCGTCATGTCCTGCACCGTTATGAGAACGATCTCGAACGTTGTGTGGGCTGCTACCTCTGCGCGGGTGCCTGTCCCGCCGACGCAATCTACATCGAGGCTGAGGAGAACACCGAAGAGAATCGTGTCTCGGCTGGCGAACGTTACGCGAAAACCTTCGATGTCAACTTATTGCGCTGTATCTTCTGTGGCTACTGTCAGGCCGCCTGTCCTACAGGGGCGATTACACTGGAACATGACTATAAACTCGCCGCCTACTATCCCGAAAATCTCGTCTACCACAAAGAGCAACTGCTTGAAGTCAAGGGTCAGCATACCGTCGGCTCAAATGATGTATGGACGGAATCCGCACCACAAGACGCCGTACAGCCAGTGCCACAAGACACCAGAGTCTTTGATGGGTCTTCCACCAGTGCAGCAGCCGTTGGACTGGGCAATGCGCATCTTGAGCGTCCTGTTCTATTAACGGACGAAGAGCAAGACGAGGACAGGAGAAAACTCTAATGGATACCGCGACAATTATAGCATTTTATGTCCTAGCGGTTGCTACAACAGCCTCCGCGCTTGGCGTGATCAGCTTCAAAAACGCGGTCCATAGTGCCTTGAGCCTGATTTTAACGCTCATCTTTCTCGCGCTTTTTTATCTACAACTAGGGGCAATGTTCATCGCCATCGTGCAAATCCTGATTTATGCCGGGGCAATTATGGTCTTGTTCCTCTTTGTCGTTACAATGCTCGCACCTGATGGCGACGATGTAGAAGGCATACGTGACCCCATTTCCTGGCAGCGTATTGTCGGTGGTCTTCTTGGCTTGTCGCTCGTCGGAGCCTTGAGTTATCTGCTCTTTACCGGAGCCGCCAACACAGTTACCACAAAAGCACCTGCTAGCGAGGGTCTACAAGCAGTCGTGGACAAGCATGGCAACATCGAAGCATTTGGTCTTGCCCTTTTTCACGGCTTCGCCTTCCCATTCGAGGTCACAAGCCTTCTCATTGTCGTCGCTATATTAGGTGCAATGGTCTTTGGACGCCGTGTGTAACAATCAAAACATCTGTAGGGGGATCTAATTCATTACACCCTCTCGCCAATCGACCATGTTCACAGGATTGATGAAGCGTTTCATATGGTCTTCCAACATAGTTTATCGCCAAAAGGGTGTAATGAATTAGACCCCTACAGAGGCCCGTCCCTAGAAGGAGAAATATATATGCCATTATCAGCATATCTCATTGTGAGTGCAATATTATTCACCATCGGTGTATTGGGCGTGCTTATTCGGCGCAGTCCACTCGTTATATTTATGTCTATTGAATTGATGCTCAATGCCGTCAATCTCTCATTTGTGGCCTTCTCACACTTTCTCAACTCGGCTGATGGACAAATGTTTGTCTTTCTCGTGCTAACCGTTGCCGCCGCAGAGGTCGTCGTCGGTCTAGCTATTATCGTCTCCATCTTCCGCACGCGCCGCAATATTGATGTTGACGAAATGAACGTATTGCGAGGCTAATCTCATGACAAATCTTAGTATATGGGTGCTATTACTACCGCTCCTGGGCTTTATCCTCCTGGGCATACTTGGTAGGTCACTCTCACGCACAGTCATTCTTGCTATCGCGTGGGGAGCTTGTAGTCTGGCCTTTGTCTGCGCCGCTATCAGCTTCCTCTCTATGCTTGGCACAACGCCGGACTCAGCACGAGTTGTCGATTCGACCATCTACACATGGGTCGCGTCTGGCACCTTTCAACTGAATTTTGGTCTGCTCTATGACCCGCTTTCCGCAGTACTCTTAATGATCATCACGGGTGTTGGTCTGCTCATCCACATCTATTCAGCAGGCTACATGGAAGACGATCCAAGTTTCTGGCGTTTCTTTGCCTATCTCAACTTCTTTATTTTCTCGATGGTCTTACTTGTACTCGCGGATAACTTTCTATTCCTCCTTGTAGGTTGGGGACTAGTCGGACTTGCATCATTCTTACTGATTGGCTTCTGGTATCAGCGTCGTAAAGCTATTGCAGCCGCGCAAAAAGCACTCGTCATTAATATTATTGGCGACGTTGGCTTAATGCTTGCTATCTTCCTGATCTTCGTAAACTTTGGCAGTCTCAACTACCAGAACGTTTTCAGTAGAGTAGGAAGTGCCTCAACGGGAGCCGTTACCGCTATCTGCTTGCTGCTTTTCGTTGCCTGTGCCGCGAAATCCGCACAGTTGCCACTCTATATGTGGTTGCCCGATGCAATGGAGGGTCCAACTCCCGTCAGTGCGTTGATTCATGCGGCAACGATGGTCACAGCTGGTGTTTATCTTGTAGCACGCACAAACACACTGTTTACAGCTGCCCCTATCGCATTGAATGTTGTAGCTGCTATTGGTGGGGCAACGGCATTGTTCGCCGCCACAATTGCGCTTTTCCAACTCGATATCAAACGCGTCCTGGCCTACTCGACCATCAGTCAACTTGGCTACATGTTCCTAGGCGAGGGTGCTGGCAACTATAGTGCTGGTATCTTTCACCTGACGACACATGCCTACTTCAAAGCCCTTCTCTTCTTGGGTGCAGGTGCGGTTATTCATGCGCTTGGAGGAGAGCAAGACATGCGGAAGATGGGTGGTCTACGCAGTAAGCTGCCTATTACATTCGGGACGTTCTTGATTGGAGCACTTGCCATTAGCGGTATCTTTCCCCTCTCAGGCTTTTGGAGCAAGGATGAGATACTCGGTTCGATGCTGGCACAGGCAACGGCAACAGGGAACGCCTGGTACTACATTCTGTGGGGTGTTGGTCTGCTCACAGTTGGTCTCACTGCATTCTACATGTTCCGTCTCTTCTTCGGTATCTTCTTTGGCTCCTATCGCGGCGGTACAGCCGTGGCACAGCAGGACGATGAGGAAGACGAAACGGGTGGACACCACGCGGGCAATGTGCGTTATGGCGATATTCATGAAGTAGGACCGATTATGTTGGTGCCATTGATAATTCTCGCAGTCCTTTCAATTATTGGTGGCTTCGTTGGTTCGCTGGCAATATTTGGAGCCTCAAACTGGCATCCATTGTCAGGCTTTCTCGGCACACGCGCACCAGCGATTGAGCCTTCATTTGCTATCTCATGGACTTCAACGGGCTTGAGTCTTGCACTTGCAATTGTGGGTATTCTTGCTGCATATGCGCTCTATCGACGTGGTTTTGCATATAAAGAAAACAAGAGTCCGTTGTATCAGCTTGTACTCAACAAATATTATGTTGATGAAGGCTTGACACTCCTCCTGATTAATCCTATTCTCGCGTTTGCACGTGCCGCAACGCGCTTCCTGGAAGGCGACGCATTGGACGGTGGAGCGCGTGGCTTCGCGTCCCTGTTTCGAGGGACAAGCACTGGTCTGCGTCGCTTACAAACAGGCTATATGCGTAACTATGCCCTAGCAATTCTGCTAGGTGCCGTCCTGATAGTTGTCTACTTCGCGGTGAGGGGGTAACGGTCATGTTTCCATTACTAACAACAATTACCTTTCTCCCGCTTGTGGGAGGTATCGCGCTGCTCTTCTTGCCAAAAGAGCAACTTGGCGCGATACGTTGGACAGCATTAGGTATCGCGTGTGCAAACTTGGTGCTCGCCTTGGTTTTACTGCTTGGCTATTCACAGTCAAACGTAAGCGCGACCTTTACAGGAACATTTCTGTTTACTGAAAAGTTGACATGGATTTCGTCGCTTGGCATCAACTACAGTCTGGGGGTCGATGGTATCAGTGTCCTGCTCGTTGTCCTGACGGCTCTTTTGACACCTATCTGTGTTCTTGCCTCGTTCCCGATTGAACAGAAGGTCAAGAACTACATGGCCTTTATGCTATTGCTTGAATGTGGCATTATCGGCGTATTTGTGTCAACGAACCTGTTCCTATTCTATATCTTTTGGGAACTCATGCTCATTCCCGCCTACTTCCTGGTCGGCAGTTGGGGTGGTCCACGACGCATCTATGCCGCGTTCAAGTTTGTTCTCTTCACCTCTGTCGGTAGCTTAATCATGTTGGCAGGAGTAATCGCTATTGGCTATTATCACCAACTCGCGGCAGGTGGAGGTTACACACTTGAGCTATCATCGCTGCTGAACACGAAGTTGGATAACGGGACACAGATGTGGCTCTTCCTAGCGTTCGCGGCGGCGTTCGCGGTCAAGGTTCCCTTTATCCCGTTCCATAGCTGGCTGCCCGATACCTATAGCGAGGCACCTGCGCCTGTAACGGCAATGCTCGCTGGCGCGATGTCGAAGACTGGGGCATACGGTTTTCTACGCTTCTGTATTCCGCTCTTTCCACAAGCGGCTCAGACATTAGCACCATTATTCAATACGTTAGCGGTTATCGGCATTCTCTACTGTGCTGTGCTGGCCTTGACGCAGACGGATATGAAGCGTTTGTTAGGCTATTCCAGTATCAGTCACCTTGGCGTAGTTATGCTTGGCATGTTTGCCTTCAATGTGCAAGGTGCTGAAGGTTCCGTGTTACAGATGGTCAATCACGGTATCACGACTGCCGCACTTTTCCTGATTGTAGGTTTCATAGAGCGACGTGCGGGAACGCGTCGTATTAGCGACTTTGGGGGTATAGCGGTACGTGTACCGGTGCTCGCAACGGTCATGTTTATCGCTGTGCTATCATCACTTGGTTTGCCTGGACTCAACAGTTTCGCTGGTGAGTTTCTCGCGTTCCTCGGTGCCTTCCGTAGCAATGTTGTCTTTGGAACGCTCGGCACCATTGTTGTGGTGCCTGCCGCGTGGTATCTCATCCGCTTCTTTCAAGGCGTGATGGAGGGGACGCGCAACTCGGAGGCGGTGACAGTCAAGCGGAGAAGTATGTTCAGCGATATCAGTCTGCGCGAGTTTGTGTCAATCTCACCACTTTTACTCTTGATCTTTTATATTGGCCTGCAACCCTTGCCCTTGACCGCGATTTTGGAGCCGTCGGTACTGAGTACGCTCCAAAATCTTGGCAACGCGTTTGTGAGATAGAGGTTCATCATGACGTTTACCTATTCAGTCACCGCTTTGGATTGGGCGCGTATCTCGCCCGAACTGGTCCTTGCGGGTATCACGCTTCTTATTATGATGGTGGACCTGTTCTTACCACAAACGGGAAGCGGTCCTAAAGATAGGCATAGCGGTACATCAAACTTTACTGCCTTGTCTCTGTTAAGCATTATCGGTATCCTGGGAGCGTTCGTTGCCACAATCATACTTTTTGTGGCGGGACCTTATCCGCCAACGAGTGGCACAAATATAACTCTGTACATTCCACGCTATGCATTTAACAACATGATTAGTGCCGACTGGGGTTCGCTCTACGGCTATATCATCGTTTTGAGTGCGAGTTTGCTTGGAGTATTGTTCTCGCCCGCCTATCTCAAGCGACTCAATCTTGTACATCAAGGCGAATACTATGCGCTGTTGATGCTTGCGACGATTGGCATGATGTTGCTTACGGCGGCGGCGAGTTTTCTGGTCGTCTTTATCGGCATCGAGATGCTCTCGCTATCACTGTACATCCTATGTGGTTTTGTGGCGCGACGTACGAGTTCGCAAGAGTCAGGTATGAAATACTTCCTGCTTAGCTCGTTCGCCTCGGCCTTTCTGCTCTATGGTATCGCGTTGACCTATGGTGCAACGGGCAACACATCGTTCGCAGGTATCCAAAGTTTTTTAAGTGGACGCGCCTCATCATTTCCAACACATGCGATGCTGCTTATTGGTATGGGATTGCTCGCTGTTGGTTTTGCCTTCAAGGTCTCGGCAGTTCCCTTTCAAGCATGGACGCCAGATGTGTATGAAGGCGCACCCGCACCCGTAACCGCGTTTATGTCGATTGCGACAAAGGCGGCGGCAATCATTGCTTTTGCGCGTGTCTTCGGTGTCGTTCTCTACAACGTCCATAATGACTGGTTGCCTATCATCGAGACAATCACTCTTCTAACAATCATCGGTGGGAACGTCCTCGCGTTGGTGCAGAGCAACCTGAAACGTCTGCTCGCCTACTCAGGTATTGCTCATGCTGGCTATCTCTTGATTGGCATTGTGGCAGCTTCTGCAACCGTCGTTGGTACTGGTTTCCCTGATGCTCGCACGACTGCACTTTCGTCAATTCTTTTCTACCTGCTCTGCTATACCTTCTTAAATATGGGTGCCTTTGGTATTGCGTCTCTGCTGGAACGCGCCGATAATTCGGGCAACGATATACAGGACCTACGCGGTCTCTGGTATCGCCGTCCTGTCATGGCTGGTCTGCTTGCGTTCTTCCTGCTTGGTCTGGCAGGTTTCCCACCAATGGCGGGTTTTGCTGGCAAATACTATCTGTTCTATGCCGCGCTCAATAGTGGACATCCTGAATTGCTCATTATCGGCGTTCTTGCTAGCATTTTAGGTATGTACTACTACTTGCGCATTATCGCGGCGATGTTTATGGAGGGTGATAGCGCGTTGGCACAGGTACTCGGATTGGGCAACACTCCTGCGACTACGACATCCATTCCCACAACACCACGTGTTGTTCCTTCAGCACCACGCGTTCCCGCTACACCACGCGTTGTTCCGGCAAAAGGTGGTACGACTGGTTTAACTGGAAGACTTGCTGCATCCTCATCTGCTACTGCGGTTGCAGTTAAGACGCCGACGGCAGGTCTAACGCAAACAGCATCGCCCGTTGTTGCTGCCTCAACTGAGCAAGAAGCCACTGGTGGTTTGAACTGGATAACATGGACAGGTATTGGTATCGCTGCCGTTGGGGCTGTAGCAATGGGTACCATTCTGCCATTCTGGTTAATTGGCCTCGCACAACAAGCGGCGAACATGATGATTAGATAGTAGTGATCATTGTTGGGGAGCAAGGGCACCCGCAAGGGAATGCCCCTCCCATATACGCCAGGACATGCGACTAACGTGTATGGGAGGGGCATTCCCTTGCGGGTGCCCTGATTTCTCAATGTTTTATGGAAGTAAAAGAGGAATTGAGCATATGACGACACAACACCTTGCACCATATGGGTCTTGGAAATCGCTTATCACACCTGACCTGATTACATCGGCCTCAATTCGGCTTGGTATGACCGCACTTGATGGACAAGATACCTACTGGCTTGAGGGGCGTCCAAACGAGGGTGGGCGCAATGTACTTGTGCATCGTGCTGCAGATGGTACAACGACAGACCTTACGCCACAACCATTTAATGTACGCACCCGTGTTCATGAATATGGTGGTGGGGATTATGTTGTGCATGATGGGGTGATCTATTTCTCAAATTTCACCGACCAACGTATTTATCGCCTTACTTCCGGTGCCGCTCCTGAACCCATAACGCCAGAGGCCGAGATGCGCTATGCCGACTACACAATGGACCTGCGACGCAATCGTTTGATTTGTGTGCGCGAAGACCACACGGATACAACACATGAAGCTGTGAATACACTGGTAAGTGTCGCGCTCGATGGGAGTGGACGTGTAGAAGAGTTGGTCGCAGGTAACGACTTTTACTCAACGCCGCGTCTCAGTCCTGATGAGGCACAACTAGCATGGCTCACCTGGAAACATCCAAATATGCCGTGGGATGGTACAGAGTTATGGGTTGGTGATATCGTCGATGGACAGGTCGTGACAGGTCGTCGAGTTGCTGGCGGACTCCGCGAGTCCATTTTTCAACCTTCATGGTCGCCGGATGGCATTCTGCATTTCGTCTCGGACCGCAGTGGTTGGTGGAACCTGTATCGTTTGCATGATGGAGCATATCAACCACTGTACGAGAAAGATGCGGAATTTGGGGAGCCACAATGGGTGTTTGGCATGTCAAGCTACGGTTTTGCTTCGTCCGAACGCATTATTTGTCGCTATGAGCAACATGGCAATGAGCATCTTGCAAGCTTGAATACCACAACGGGCGTCCTTGAGACGTTTCATCTTCCATACACCTTTATACGCGAGGTGCTGGTAACGCCCAATCGTGTGCTCTTCAAAGGAGCTGCACCTGATGTGCCGCTATCGGTTGTGCAACTCGACCTTGAAACATCTCAAAGTACACTACTGCAAAGCTCCAGTAGTATGACGCTTGATGCTGCGTATATCTCAATGCCACATGCGATTGAGTTTCCAACCGAACACGAGAAAACGGCGTACGCATTTTTCTATCCACCGCGCAATCCCGAATATGTCGCGCCTTCCGAAGAATTGCCACCCCTACTTGTGATGAGTCATGGTGGACCAACGAGCACGACTACTAGCAAACTCAATCTCGAAATCCAGTTTTGGACGAGTCGTGGCTTTGCTGTCCTCGATGTAAACTATGGCGGTAGTACAGGCTATGGGCGTGAGTATCGTGAGCGACTCAATGGTCAATGGGGTATTGTCGATGTTGACGATTGTATTAACGGCGCGAACTATCTCGTAAAACGTAGGGATGTCGATGGCAACCGACTTGCTATTACAGGGGGTAGTGCAGGTGGCTACACAACGTTGTGTGCGCTTACCTTCCGCGATACCTTCAAGGCAGGAGGCAGTCACTATGGTATAGGCGACATCGAGTCTCTTTTAGCTGATGGACATAAGTTCGAGTCGCACTATGATAGTACGCTTATTGCTCCTTATCCCGAAGGCCGCGAACTATATCACGAGCGTTCACCTCTCTTCTACACCGACCAACTCTCGGTTCCTGTTATCTTCTTTCAAGGATCAGAGGATAAGGTTGTGACGCCGAATCAGGCTGAACGCATGGTTGAAGCCCTACGTGCCAAGAAGGTACCCGTTGCCTATCTTCTCTTTGAAGGCGAGGGACACGGCTTCCGACGCGCCGAAAACATTAAACGTGCCCTCGAAGCTGAATTATACTTCTACTCAAGAGTGTTTGGCTTTGAACTCGCCGATAAGGTTGAACCTGTTTTGATAGAGAATATGTAACAAATTGGGGTTTGGTTCGTGCGGGGGGGGGGCGGGGGGGGGAAGCCCGCAGACCAACACAGACAACA
>CAXUHF010000034.1:30296-44315 GCA_964250765.1 uncultured Ktedonobacteraceae bacterium
CTATGCATCCGCACGAACCAAACCCCAATTTGTTACAAGATAGAGAGGGTACTATGACACACGATCCCCGACAAACTGTTATCGACGTGTTGAGTGCACCATTGAGCGAAACAAGTAGTTCTCTGCCTGTCGTTGGTGCTACTGGACCTCGTGAGGGAAGCGTGCGTACAGGCGGTGGCTTCGGCGCAGTTCCATCCACTATACACATTCTCAAAGAACGCGCCGTCCCATTGCATTATGCCTCGCTCGTCACATTTGAAGACATACAGGGACAAAGCTGGGAGTTTGCCTGTTTTGTTGTGCAAGAGGGACAACACAATTGGGTCTTTAAAAGCGGTGGTTCTGTGAGCCAGAAAAACGTTGAGCACCAACCTCATGTCAATCTCGCGGGTGGTTGGGCCGAGGGTGGTTTCTCTACCGGTGGACGTGTCAATGCGAATGGTGTGGACATTGTACGTGTCGATATTCTTTCTGTGGATGGTATTATTTTTGATGACACAGTAGACGATGGGCGCGTCCTCTTCGTAACTGATAGAGAAGACATATTTCCACCGGTGCGAGCTTTGTTGTACGATAGTAAAGGTGTGCTGGTGAATAGTCATATTGTGTTTGGTTTGTAGTTTCAGCAGGGAGACCGCAAGGGTCTCCCCTACAACACGTTGGAACCTGACGTGTAGGGGAGACCCTTGCGGTCTCCCTGCTCTGGTACACAAAGGAGTTGTACGCATGAATATCTACCTTGTCCTGGAAAAAGAACTACTCATTGCACGTTTAACGCATGGGCAATGGCATACAGAGTCTCAGTTTGTCGGGATGCAAACCACCTGTTTAGCAACAGACCCGGAGCGACCTGAGCGTGTCTATTGTGGTACATTTGGGCGTGGATTGTGGCGGAGCAACGATGCAGGTGAAACGTGGGAACCAATTGGAGACCCCGGTACAGCGATGCGACCATGGAACGGGGAAGGCATTTCCCAACCAAGAATAACAGCCGTTGCTGTGAGTACAACCGACCGTTCAAATGGCTATGGTGTTGTCTATGCAGGTACTGAACCAAGTGCATTGTTTCGTTCAGATGATGGCGGCAATACATGGTGGGAACTCAAGACACTGAATACACTTCCTTCCTCCTCATCATGGAGCTTTCCCCCACGACCCGACACAAGCCATGTGCGCTGGATTACGCCTGACCCGTTGGTTTCTGGACGTGTTTTTGCGGCGGTCGAGGCGGGTGCATTGGTTCGCAGTTTGGATAGTGGCGAACATTGGGAGGACCGCAAACCTGATGGGCCATATGATACTCACACACTTGTTATGCATCCCTTGGCACCAAACCGCTTGTATTCTGCTGCTGGCGATGGCTTCGGACGTCCCGGCAGAGGTTATAACGAAAGCTACGATAGTGGCGAAACATGGCAACACCCTGATGAAGGGTTGCAACATAACTACCTATGGAGCCTCGTGGTAGACCCAGCAAATCCCGATACAATCGGGATTTCGTCAGCAGCCAGTCCAGCAGAAGCGCATGATGGACGTTCAGGGTGGCGTTCATTCATTTATTGCAAGCAAGCAGGTGAGTCCTGGCGTATGATAGAGGAAGGGCTACCAGAGGCAAGGGGTACAGTTGTACCTACGCTTGCAAGCAACAAAAACGAACCGGGCGTCTTCTACGCCCTCAGCAACAAAGGTCTTTACCGTTCACCCGATACAGGGCTACACTGGGAACACATCACACTTCCCTGGAAGCCTCAATATGAGCGTCAACATCCGAATGGCCTTGTTATAGGATGAATAAATGTATATAAAACATCATCTGTAGGGGTCTAATTCTATTACACCCTTTGGGCAATACATAAATTATGAAGGATGTTGAAACGCCTCATCAATCCTTTGGACAGAATCGATTGCTCATAGGGTGTAATGAATTAGACCCCTACAGATGACGTATTCAAGTTGTTATCGCGCTCCATACTGTCCATCTGTCTTGCTCAACAATCTCTCCCTGATGGTCTTTCAAGCGTTCGCGCATGGTAGCTACAAGCTCTTGTAGTTCTATGTCCGTCAAATCGTGTAGAATCGAGCGACCTGTACGCTGTAATATATCTTGAGCCAGTTCCTCAACATCCTTATATATTTGGCGCGTCTCCCACAGCTTCTGCTCTTCAATTTGCTCAAAGCCTGCTTCGCGTAATGCGTCAATCACAACCTCACTAGAATGGCGACGTACCACATCTTTTTCTAGTAGTTTAGGAAAGTGTGTGACGATATAGTAACGTACATGCGTCTCGCTTCCTGGTAACACACAGTCTTCTGGTGTTCGATCCTGCACAATCAGCATACCTCCGGGTTTGAGGACACGTCGTGCCTCTGCGAAACACCTTGCGAGGTCTTTTTGTTCGAGGTGATGAATAAGCGCACGTTCTAGCACGATATCGTATTGTGTACCTTGTAGCCCTGTGGAGAAAGCATTCCCAACCGAAAATGTGATGTTGGAAATTGCTGAATAGCGTTCTTGCGCGGCCTCAATCTCCGCTTGCGAAAAATCGACTCCTGTAACGTGAGCTGTTCCCATCTCCGCGAGAGCTAATGTATAGATGCCACCACCACAGCCTATATCAACAACCGTTTTGCCTCGTACATCTACGATATGCTGTTGAATATTCTCACGCCAATTCAGGTCAGCTTCCCTCATAGCATATGAAAGACGGTTTTGCTGAGCGTGAAAGTCGATAGGCATATGATACACTCCTTCTTATTAGTTGATACAAGTGCCAACTCTATTTTACAAGGTGAGTTTGCTATTCTTTGTCAAATCATGCAGACATGGAACATTCAGCACGTGTAATAATACATTAAGGAGCAGATCAAAACAGCCGATTGTTCATAGCAGGATTACGTCATATTTTCCAGTGAATTGCAACTTCCACAAGAGTTGCTTTGAAAGTGAACCTGCTGATGAAAGATACTTCTCTTAGAGGACGCTTGGCTACCTTCGGCCTAATTGCTGTCCTCTTTGTTTTTACTGTTTCCTCGATTTTCGCAACCGTGATCGTTCGAGTAACCTCGCAACAGGCTAGCGAAGCTGTGCATATGAGTGACCTCTATCAGCAAGCACACTACCTGGTCAGCTCGGAGAGTTCGGTGATGCATGAATACACTCTTCAGCCTGGGTTTGATACTCAGGACAAATTTCACGCAGCCGCGCGAGCACTGAACGACGTTCTGGTTACAATTGCCCACGATGGTGACGGTGAGGACCGTACCTTTGTTCGAGCGGTGGACACCCAGCAAACACATTACGTGCTACTCGTCGATGATTTTTTTGCCCTCATCGATCAGGGCACCCTTCACGATGCGCTCACCTTCCATAATGAGAAGATCGATCCCTTCTTCGATACTATGGAAAATCAGGTGGGCGCGGCTGCAGACTTAGATCAGCAACTTGCGACACAAAGCTTGGCCCATACGGACATCATACAACGTCTCGTTATCTTTTCTACTATTCTAGTATTTGTCGTCGGTCTCTTCCTAATGCTCATTTTCTGGCGGGTGATACGTGGCTATCAGCAGCGACTGCACAGGGTTGCACAGGAGGAATTGCTGCACATGGAGCAAGTCGCCTTAACTGATCCACTCACTGGTCTACCGAATCATCGAACCATGATGGACCAGATAGAAGAGGAACTCGCGCGCTGTCAGCGAACGCGTGAGTCCTGCGCGGTCGTCTTCATCGACCTGGATCATTTCAAACACATCAATGATACTTGGGGACATCGCGCGGGTGATGCTGTATTACGTGAGGCAAGTTCCCGCCTGAAGGAGTACAGTCGCCAGGGAGATGTGGTAGGACGCTATGGCGGTGAAGAGTTTGTTATGCTGCTTTCTAATACGAATCTTCAAGCTGCCAAACAAGCAGCCGAACGCTTCCGCGTTGCCCTTGCTGAAGAGCCATGTATCGTGGAGGTCGGGAAAGATATGCCGGATGAAAACAGCATTCCCTTCACCGCAAGTATTGGAGTGGCAGTCTATGGTGAGCATGGAACTACCCGTGAAGCCTTGATTGAGGCAGCAGATCGCGCAATGTACAACGCTAAGCAGACAGGACGCAATCAGGTGTGTTTGGCAGGAGAGGAAACGGCACTCGCATCACAGGTACTTGCTGCTATGTCACAGGGACAATTCACGGAAACGATTGGCGTCAAAACCTTAGCTGCAGTAGCCACCATCCATGATGGGAAGACAAGCGCACATGCTCGTCGTATGGTCAGGCTCGCAGAGGAGACAGCACGCAGGTTAGGGCGGTCAGAAGAGGAGATTCATCTAGTCCGACTGGCAGCCCTCTTCCACGATATCGGCAAAATTGGCATACCCGATACTATACTACACAAGTCCGGTCCTCTAACCGAGGAAGAGTGGACGGTCATGCGCCGTCATCCAGTCCTCGGACAGCGCATTCTGGAACAAGTGGGAGGACTCTTTGAACTGCTCTCACATATTGTGGTGGCTCATCATGAACATTGGGATGGGCGAGGATATCCTCATGGGTTGGCGCAAAATGCAATTCCGCTTGGGGCACGTATCCTGACAGTAGTGGATTCCTATGATGCTATGACTTCAGAGCGACCCTACAGGAAACCTCTGTCAGATACTCACGCTAGGGCAGAACTTCAACGTGGTGCAGGAAGCCAATACGATCCTCAAGTCGTTGAAGTGTTCTTGTGCGTACTTGATGAGCTTGAGCAGCACCAGACGTCAGTCCTTACAAACGAGTTGCCGGACAACGCAACTGCACTACAAACACAAGGGGAAGTCCTGGATCGTGAACCCTTACGAGCTTAGTGGTTTCCAGTACAAAATATTCTTTAAAAGGAAACAAAAAGTGTCTGTGCATGCGTACACCATGCACAGACACTTTTTGTTTCCTTTTAGAAAGGCTACATCATGCCGCCCATGCCGCCCATACCGCCCATGCCAGCAGGCATAGCAGGTGCTGCGCCAGCCTCTTCTGGAGCGTCGGTGATGAGGGTGTCGGTAGTAAGAACCATACCAGCAATGCTCGATGCATTCTGTAGCGCGGATCGTGTCACCTTTACCGGGTCAACGATGCCAGCCTCGAACATATCAACATACTCGCCTGTGAGGGCATTGAAGCCGATACCAGGCTTGCTACTACGCACTTCGGCAACAGTCACACCACCATCACGCCCTGCATTGAAGGCAATCTGGCGCAGTGGCTCCTCAAGAGCGCGGCGTAGAATGCTGACTCCGGTGGTCTCTTCACCTGCTGCAACATGCACATTGTCAAGAGCAGAGATAGCAGCAACCAACACTGAACCACCACCAGGGACGATGCCCTCTTCGATGGCTGCGCGTGTCGCTGAAAGAGCATCCTCTACACGATGCTTCTTCTCTTTCATCTCAACTTCGGTTGCGGCACCAACCTTGATAACAGCAACGCCGCCTGCGAGCTTCGCCAGACGTTCCTGGAGCTTCTCACGGTCATAGTCACTAGTAGTGTCGTTGATCTGTGCGCGAATCTGACGCACGCGACCTTGAATGTCCTGCTCCGCGCCAACGCCCTCGACAATGGTAGTATTGTCTTTGTTCGCGGTGACGGTGCGGGCATGACCAAGGTCCTCAAGAGTGGTACTTTCAAGTTTGAGACCACGCTTCTCGGTGATGACGGTAGCTCCGGTCAATACCGCAATATCCTCAAGCATGGCCTCACGGCGATCACCAAAGCCAGGAGCCTTGATTGCGAGCACGTTGAAGGCACCACGCAGCTTGTTGACCACAAGTGTTGCTAATGCCTCGCCATCGACATCTTCCGCGATGATGACAAAGTTCTTGTTGCCAGCCTGTAACACACGCTCAAGAATCGGCAGAATGTCGGCTACTGCACTAATCTTCTTGTCGGTGATAAGAATATACGGGTTTGGGAGTTCGGCCTCGGTGTTCTCCTGGTTCGTCGCCATATAGGGCGAGATGAAACCACGGTCAAACTGCATGCCCTCGGTGTACTCTTTCTCCATGACGATGCTACGGCCCTCTTCGACCGTAATCACGCCATCCTTGCCAACCTTCTCCATGACCTCGGCAATCAGTTCGCCGATTTCAGCGTCTGCTGCGGAGATAGAGGCGACCTGCGCGATCTGCTCACGAGTCTCGACAGGTTTGCTCATCGACTTGATTTCCGCGATGACTGCATCAACACCCGCCTCAAGACCACGGCGCAGGATCATTGGGTTTGCACCTGCGGCAAGGTTTTTCAAGCCCTCGGTCACGATGGCCTGAGCCAAAACTGTTGCAGTCGTGGTGCCATCACCTGCGACATCATTGGTCTTGGTCGCTACTTCTTTCAAAAGTTGTGCGCCCATGTTCTCAAATGGATCGGGCAGATCAATGTCACGTGCGATAGTCACTCCATCGTTGGTGATGGTTGGCGCACCGAACTTCTTGTCCAATACCACGTTGCGGCCCTTTGGTCCAAGTGTAACCTTGACCGCCTCTGCAAGCGCGTCAATGCCCTTTTTCAGGGAATGGCGTGCCTCATCATTGAATTGCAATCGCTTTGCCACGATGTATTCTCCTCGTATAAATGGTTTCTCTTGTCATACAGGGAGACCGCAAGGGTCTCCCCTACATGTAGGGAAAATGCAAAATGTAGGGGAGACCCTTGCGGTCTCCCTGCTTTTCCCCTATGAATTAGGGTCCGTCGTTATTCGACGATACCCATGATATCGCTCTCACGGAGAATGAGATACTCTTCTCCGTCAATTTTGACTTCGGTTCCTGCGTACTTTGCGAACAGCACACGCTGGCCCGCTTGTACCTCAAGTGTCGTGCGTTTGCCATTGTCCAAGACTTTGCCAGGACCAACTGCCAGTACTTCGCCCTCCTGGGGCTTCTCTTTGGCGGTATCTGGTAGTACGATACCGCTTTTGGTGGTGCTCTCGCGCTCTGTAGCCTTCACAACCAAACGGTCGCCAAGTGGCTGTAGCTTTACGCTTACTGTTGACATACAATGTTCCTCCCTGTCTACATGTATATTCTTAAGAGGGTAGACAGATTACCTTAGTGTAAATAGTTTTTAGCACTCTCGTCTTGTGAGTGCGAACATCCCTATAATACAACATCGTGCAAGTGTTCGCAAGGGGAAAATTCAAAGTGCAAGCAATTCCTCTTCGATTTGTTGCCATACATGTTGCTCGGCTTGTAACAAGGTAAACGGTTGCTCAGTTCCGGTGTCCCTCATCACCTGACCTACACGTTTACGAAACTGAGCAGTATGTTCTTGTTGCTCATGTTCTGCTGGCATAGGATGGAGATCAAGGGCTTCAAATGAGTAGAATTGCTCATGGCTGAATGCAAGTGCAAACAGTTCCGCATAGCGTTCTATCAGTTGCTGTTGCTGAGATGAGAAGTAGTTGGGGCTTGTACTTGAGACTTGTAAACAGCCTGCAACACGGTTTGTATAGAGGATTGGACAGGCGATGCCACTACACTCTTCGCCGATTTCTAGTGTGCGTGGATAGATCGTGCGCTCTTCTGAGAAATTGTACACGACTTTTGTATGTAACGCAGTGAGCGCAGCACCCGCTAGCGACTCTGCTCCAAGAAACACACTTCGATGTTGTGTATGGCTATCATACGTGTTACTATTTTCTTGTATAGTCTCACGCAAACTTCGTATCTTCCCTGTATGAGTAGGCGGCATACATTGTGCCACCGAGATTTCTATGGCCCCTTCCCCTGTTACCACATGAGTAAGCGCATGACGGAGAATGAGTTGTGAAATGGACCAGAAGAGGAGTGTTGGATGTGTCGTGGTATATGCGTTCAAGACGCTTGTGTAGAGTGACAGTGAAACATGACTATGTTCCTCTACAACCGACTCAGGATTTGCTTCATGCTGCAGCAACTCTACCAGTTCTGCTTGATAAGATGGTAAGAAAGTGAGTAGTTTTTGTAGTGAATGTTTGTGAGGCGAGGATTCGTTATTTGCCCAACGGGTTAAAGTAAGTGGATTGACCCCTAATTGATTGGCAATACGTCTTCGCTCTTCCGTCGTCCTGATACGTATGCCAAGTTGTTCACGCCATGTCGATGTCTCCAGTGTGGGCTGGTTCTGCCTGCTCTGTTTCATTCGTAACTCTTTTTCTTTCTATGAAACACTATAGAGTTCTGTGGAATTTTATGGAATTCTTATAAACCTATAAGGTATTACATATAAGAAGAAGTTTGAGTAGATTTCGGGTAAAAATGCGGAATTGGTTTGTCTATTCTACAAAGAAAAGAATACCAGAGAGCAATTGGAGTTCTCCAATTGCTCTCTGGTATTCTTTTCTTTGTGTTACCTCTTAGAAGTCTTCACCAACCATCAGTCTTTATCATTATACTCTATCAACAATTCTACCAGCCCTGCTGCTTTGGGTGAACCAACGCCTGTTGTTGCGTCCCAACCAGCACCCGCCTTATAGCCAGGAATAGTCACTATTTTACCATTGCTATCCTGGAAGGTAAACGCGTTGTTGCCAATTGTAATATCATGGAACGCCTTCGAGTAGGACTTGCTCTTGAGAATGCTATAGAATGTCCCATTGAGGAAACCTAGACGCTTGCCTACCGCTTGTTCCGCAAGAGCTGTAATACCAGCCCATTGCGGAGCACCTGCACTTGTACCACCAATAGGGGCGATAAGCGTTGCGCCTCCAAGACTAAACACAATAGGTACACCTGTTAGTGGGTCTGCGTTGTATGCTACATCAGGTACACCGCGATAGGCACCAATACCAGGGACGCCATTTTGATAAGATGGGCGTGGGAAGACAACACTAAAACCACCACCTGTCGCGCCTGCGCCAAGAGTAGACTCGTTCCAAGTTGTCTCGCCGATATATTTACCAGAATTGTCAGCTAATAGAGTTGTGCCTCCTACACCTGAGACAAGAGGATCGCTTGAAGGATAATTTACACCTTCTACGACAGCTACAGGAGTACCATTTTTGTTACATGCATCAACAGCCGAGCCACTATCGCCAGCCGAGACATACACAGTGGAGTAATTGTCATATGCTTTTTGAAACGAGCGGTGTAGCGATTGCAATTGTGCAGCACTATAACAGGTTTCGCCTGTACCAACGCTCAACGAGTACACACCACCTAGATTTTGAGTAGTTGCATAACTCATTGCATCGACGATACCCTGAATTTCGCCACCGATGGAATCAGTGGACGGACTACCGAGCACCAGATCAATTGTTGCACCGGGTGCTACTGCGTGAGACCATTCCACGTCAAGTGAAATCTCTTCAGCAAAGCTAACTGCTGCTGGATTGTTTGGATCGAAAGGTTTTAAGCCATTTGGCGCAATAATATTGAGCGTCGGATTGGGTAAATTAAAGATTTTGTCGAAGAGAGCCAAGTCCGTGCGGATAGTAGGGCTTTGGTAGTCATCAATAATTACAATTGTCCGCCCTTTCCCTGTGATGCCAGCATTGAGAAGTGGCTGAATATCATAGGCACGACGAATCTGTTGTGGGCTATAACATAATGGCGGCTTTTTACTGTTGAGACACGGCAACAATGCTGACGAAGAAGCCTTTACTGCTTCATTCAAAAGAATATGGTTAGGTGTGATGCTCTTCTGGATGTCCTGTGGTATGCTCCGAGTTGCAGCATATGACGTAGACGAAGTGGCAACTGTGCTAAATAGAACGCTCAATAAGACTGCAAGTGTGCTCATTGAGGCCACGAGGTAGCGCGAGACGTGGAATCGCTTCATGAAGATTTTCACTTTCTCTTAAATATCTTTTTTGTTTCCCCTTAAAAAAGAGTATACAGGAAGAGATGGTGCTTGTGAAGGGAAAGTAGTTCTATAGCCCTATTCTCCTTTTTTTGTAGAGCTGCTGGCAAAAATTTAATATGTCAAATAATAAAAAGCTACATACGGATGATGTGTAGTTATCGGTTACACATCATCCGTATGTAGCTTATTCGGCACTTTCGCGGTTGCGCTCTTCCTGGTCTTCCGCTAAGTCCATCGCAATAACGGTTGCGAGAATAAGAATATCATCCTCACCCGGTGCCGTTTCTACGCCATAGCTTTCAGTGAGCGACACCCAACGCTTAGAAACTCTCGCGACGGTCTGCCCGTGGCGTTCGACAGTAAAGTTATGTTCGAGCAGACTACCCGTGACGGACAGATCATCGGGTCCAGGAATGTCAACGGTGTAACGCTCGACGAACGGACTAAAGATTTTCTTGCGTATGACAGCACCTTCTTGTCCGTGTCGCGTGATATGATAGGTCAAACCGAGCGCGAGGAGTTGTTTCTTGATCGTAGCAAGTTCGTTGCCGTGCAGGTCCTTGAGTACAACCGTATTACGGATAGAAAACACTTTTCCGTCAGCAATATAAAGTGGATGTCCGTGATCGTCGGTGATCATCGAATCCTCGCCTAGGTGAAAAAACTTTTCTCGAACGACATATCGCATGAGCTACCTTCTCTTTCGCATACTATTAGAGAACACGTTTTGTCTACATCCACAGACACGATACCATGTTTCTAGGTGTAAGAGAAGAGTATGAAGTATAATAGCAAGATAATAAAGGTTGTCGTTCGGGACAAGGGCACCCGCAAGGGGATGCCCCTCCCATATAACACAAAATCAATTTTCGCTTCGTCTATGGGAGGGGCATCCCCTTGCGGGTGCCCTTGTTCTATCATAATGAGGAATATACCTTGACTTCAGTTCCATCACATCCGACGCCCCACCCGGCAACTGAGGATCGTAAAGCGTGGCGAGAATATTGGGAAGCGCAAGGCCAAGCTTGGCGTATTGAGCTAGAGATTGAGGCGATGCGACGCAAGTTTCTTGCAGATCGTCTTACAATTGTACCCAATATGCGGAGCACACTTGAATGGTGAAAACTTGAGTTATTTGCCGCTTGCGCGATTAAGGGCGGGCATCAATTGGCAGGAAGGCAACAATCCTACACCAGAGCAAATTGATAGAGCGGCTGCATGTATGCAGCGAGTCGATCTGCGCGAAGCCCATCTTGAAGGTGCTATTCTCTGTCATACTGATTTGCAAGGTGCGGCCTTATACAGAGTTCATTTGGAGCATGCGAATATTGGCGAAGCGAATATGACACTCCGCGGCATCTTGTGGTGCATATCCAAAAGTGGAACTTTTGAATAGCTTTTTGCGTGTATGATGGTGAACTAGGAGGAGGCCCATCATCGAAGTAACATATATATTGCCAATTAAACAGCTTCAGTTTAAAGAAAACACCGACGAATTGACTTCCTATCTGCGCATGCTTTCAAAGAACGTGGAAGTACTTATAGTAGACGGTTCTTCCTCGGAGGTGTTTACCGCTCATGCTGCTCATTGGAATGCCTTTGCAGTTCATATACCACCAGACTCTGACATCTCTGTTTTGAATGGGAAAGTTCGAGGCGTACTTACTGGCTTACGACATGCAACGTACGAGAAGCTCATCATCGCCGATGACGATGTTCGCTACGACGAAACCGCTCTCAATCGGATCGCTGCTCTGTTGGAAGATGCTCACATTGTGAGACCGCAGAACTACTTTGAACCATTGCTCTGGCACGCTCTGTGGGATACGGGACGTACACTCCTCAATCGGGCCACTGGGGGCGATTGGCCTGGCACTCTGGGAGTGCGGCGGTCAGCACTCCTAGTGACGGGGGGCTACGATGGCAACGTGCTCTTCGAGAACCTGGAGGTCGTTCGCACCGTACGTGCTGCTGGAGGAGTTGAGGCCGTTCCGCTCGACCTTTTCGTGCAGCGTATCCCGCCGACCGCCCGCCATTTTTGGTTACAGCGCGTACGGCAGGCATACGATGAGTTTGCTCGTCCGTTGCACTTTATCCTGTTGCTGTTCTTGCTCCCCCTCACCCTCGTTCTCGTTCTCTTCCAGTGCTGGGCTGTTTTAGCTGCTGGCATCTTGGCAGTCATTGGCTTAGCTGAACTGGGAAGAAGAAGGGATGGGGGACGCACAGTTTTCCCATTCGTAGCTTCTCTATTCGCTCCGGTCTGGCTCGCAGAGCGTGCAATTTGTACCTGGTTTGCTTTCGGAGCGCGTCTTTACCTAGGTGGTATTCCCTATAATGAGTCCATCATTACACTGGCTGCTACGCCAATGAAAGAACTACGTCAACACCATAACAACGTACAAATACCCCCTCTACACACGAAAAGCATGGTCCTCTCTTCCTGAACAACGCAAGAGAGACATCAATGATGATGTTTTTGAGGGAAAGTACGTTTATACAAGGATGATTCACAAGGACAATTTATACTATGACTCAGACACCTATCAATGAAGATTGGCAGTATCTCAATCCATTTAACAGTGATCTCGCCCGTGCGAATAGCAGTTACTCCGCTTTCCAGGGGAACAAATTAGTACGACTATCCTCTACTGAACAAAAGCCAAGTGCGCTCATGGAACAGGTTCACAATTCTTTCCGCTCACGTATGCTTGATCCCGAATTTTCCTGCGTTGGTGCAAAATCGTCCATGCACCGAGAAACCTATCGCTTCGGTATGTATGGTGAGATGAACACTCCTGAGACGACTGCTGGACTGGCATACGATGTGTTTACTTTCGCTCAAGAACAGATGAAGCTAGACGAGTTTTTTACCACGTTTGTCGCCTGTTTTACAGGACCACAGAGTACTGATGAAAAAAGCTTTGAACAGGTTCTCTGGTCACAACTTCAAAGTCTGCACGAACTGGATCAAGTGCATCACAACTGGGATTCTTCGGTGGCCTCCGATCCTCAAGACCCGCGTTTTGCTTTTAGCTTTGCAGGACGGGCCTTCTTTGTCGTTGGTTTATCTGCTGTCAGTTCGCGTTTGACCCGTCGATTTGCTTGGCCCACGCTGGTATTCAATGCACACTACCAGTTTGATCGATTACGTGAACGAGGGAAATATACACTCATACAGCAAGCTATTCGCCAGAGGGAACAAGCACTGCAAGGCAACGTCAACGCATCTCTCAGTGACTTTGGTGAGACCTCTGAGGCACGCCAATATGCGGGGCGCATTGTGGAAGAAGACTGGCAATGTCCCTTCTCCCCACACAAGTAAAGAGAAGAAATGTATGCAGAAATTTGGCAGCAAGGAGAGCTAGACGTGGAAAATGTAACATGCTACCATTTGGAACCACAAACCGGAACAGGATTTGAGCTAAAGAAAGGGCAATTCCTGCGGGTCATTGATCCACAAGGAGAGCAGGTCTCCGACCTGATGGCCTTTGCGCGTCCAGACACGTCTGAGTGGCTCTCTTCAGGACGCAGCTTTGATTACAACAATACGATCTACCTGACGAAGAGCCATATTCTTTACTCGAATAAAAGCAATCCCATGTTCACCATTCTCGAAGACAAAGTCGGCAAGCACGATTTCCTTCTCACTCCGTGTAGCCCGGAAATGTTCAAGATGATCTACCATTACGAAGGTCATCATCCCAGTTGCTTCGAGAACTTGGCGAAGAATCTTGCCCAATTTGGTATCGAGAGTAGTGCCATTCCTACGACCTTTAACATCTTTATGAATGTAGATGTACTGCCCAATGGAGAAATAAAGATTGGCCCTCCCCTCTCTCGTCCAGGAGATTTCATCGTACTGCGTGCGGAGATGGATATGTACATTGGTCTCACGGCCTGTTCAGCCGAAATGTCCAATAACGGCACTTTCAAACCTATTGATGCAGAGGTACACGACTGAGAAGAATTGTCAATGTAGAGCGCAGTTGGGGTCTCTATCCTTCCGGGGGAATGGTTGAAAAGCAAGGAGACCTCTTACTCTGGGTCTCCATCCTTCCGGGGGAAACAGGGAGACCGCAAGGGTCTCCCCTACACGTAGGGTTCCACGAACATGTAGGGGAGACCCGAACCGCATTCGGGGAATGATAAAGGTAGCGGTCTCCCTGCATTTTCACGTATTTCCCCCGAAAGGATGGGGCTCTCTTGCTCTT
>CAXUHF010000035.1:0-2323 GCA_964250765.1 uncultured Ktedonobacteraceae bacterium
GTATAGCCATCAACCATAGTCGGCCCTTGATACTCTTGCATTTGAGGACCATGAGTATGAGTAGATGATGTTTCGGGTTCAGCAGGAACCACATTAGCGTATTCATAGTACCCTGCTTGCTCAAAAGACGGGGCATAGCCTGTATAAGGATCGAGTGGTTGTACAGGTTGAGCAGAACGAGACTCCTGTTGATAGTAGGTGGGGTCGGCATAATGTGTCTCTTGCGGGACATTGCCATACTCCGAAAAGTCATTAGGATTGCGATACACAGTGTGCCTCGATTCCAAGAATGTGGAATATCATTATGTTTTCGTGTTTTCTTTGCATATACTATCTATACGTTAAAACATCCTACGGAGTTCAGGTATTCCACTTATGTTACAATCATAGCCGATAAATCGGCCATTGGACGCCGTAAACGCGGTCCCTACGACAATTTATCAGGTTTGACTGTTCCATCAAGAAAACGCCGTAGCAAATTGAGAGCCGATAGCACTGCTAACCTTTTATTATCTTCACGAGACCTACTGCGTCCTGAACCTTGCGCTGTTACCACCCCTATCGGTCCCTCAACAGCTATGTGAACAGTTCCGACAGGTTTATCTTCTTGCATATCAGGACCAGCCACTCCGGTGATGCCTATGCCGAAGTCTGTACCAAGTTGCACACGTATCGCATGAGCCATTGCGCGTGCAGTTTGTTCGCTTATGACTCCGTACTGTTCGATAGTCTCTTTTGGCACACCCATCTGTTCTTTAAGGTCTGTGCTATAGGAAACGACACCACCAATAAAATGCTTGGAACTACTCTTCATATCGGTAATTGTGCTTGATAGGAGGCCGCCAGTGAGCGACTCCATGACGCCAAGCGTTTGATTGCGCGATTGCAATAGGTCGCCAACAACACTTGCCAGTGTATCTTTATCTGTACCAAAGACGGCATCACCAAGGATTTCGCGTACGTTGACATCTGTTGCGTCTACCTGTTGTACAGCCTCTTCTTGCGTCGCGGCCTTCGCGGTAACACGCACGTCAATCGCATCGTTTTTGGCGTAGGTAGCGAGCGTGGGATTTGTGCTATGTATCAATGAACCAAGTTTTTCCTCTACGGTAGACTCGCCAAGTCCAGCAACACGCAGGATACGCGTAAAAATCACGGCTCCCGTATGTGAGCCAAGCCGAGAAATGACCTCGTTTTCCCACATACGGTACATCTCACGTGGCACACCTGGCATCGCCACGATGATGTGATTATCCTTCTCGACCCACCATCCTGGCGCGGTACCAACTGGGTTGGGAATCGCTTGTGCCGATGGAATAAGCGTCGCTTGCTTCACATTACGCTCTGGCATTGGTGCTCTCATAGATGCAAACTTCGCTCGCAATTCAGCCTCTAACTCTGGGTCAACTTGCATCGTTTCACCAAGCAACGTGCTAATCGACTCACGCGCTAGATCATCTTCTGTTGGACCAAGCCCACCCGTCATGATGATAAGGTCGGAACGTTGCCATGCTTTTTGCAACGTCTCAACGATACGTCCCTGATTGTCCCCAACCTGTGAGACGAAATAGAGGTCGATACCCAAAGTGGGTAAACTTTGGGCGAGATAGGTCGCGTTTGTATCGGTGATGTGGCCTAATAACAGTTCAGTGCCACAGGAAAGTATTTCAGCACGCATGAAGCCTCCAAAGCGGGACAAAATTTTCTTAAAAATAAAATGCGAGCCATATGACGGACGCCCACAAGGGCTAACCCTACTATACGCCCTTTGTGGGCGTCCGTCGGTCTACTACTATACTGCTCGATGTAGTACATACCATTGTATCACAAAAAATGGAACATCAACATCTTGTGTTAAATTTTATAGAAAAATCAATATGTTGTGCCAAAAGGGTTGTAATTCGCGTTTGTTACGAGTATACTGTGTTGCGTAGACATGAAATAAGAACAAGCTTTCGTGTCACGCATCATATTTTCATTTCGTAGTTTGTCCATAGGAAGAGAAGGAGCTATCACCAATGCTGGAGCAGCAAGAGCATTCAATGAGCGACTCGTCAAGTGACGCACAGAGTATGACACAGCTAGAGGGAATACGCAATAAGGTTTTTATAGATAGATATTCGCTTAAAGACGCGAGCGGGAAACCATTAGAGTTGTACCCCGAACATACATGGGCGCGTGTCGCACGCGGAATTGCCGAAGTCGAGAAGACGGAAGAGAAGCGAGCCTACTGGGAGAAGCGTTTTTACGAAGTCCTCACGAACTTTCAGTTTGTCCCAGGTGGGCGCATCCTCGCGGGTGCTGGCTCCGGTCATCAAGTAAC
>CAXUHF010000035.1:2423-4246 GCA_964250765.1 uncultured Ktedonobacteraceae bacterium
GAGTCGAACACGTGGTACTACGAGAATATTCGTTGTGTAAATCCGTGTGTCACAGGTGATACACTCATCTACACTGATCGAGGTTTGCTACCAGCAAGCGAGTTGGCAGAACTCGGTACGCCTATCACTGTAGCATCTCCAAACGGCGAAGATGTTGCCATGCGTCAGGCAAGTCATGTGTTCTCGACAGGAGTGAAACCCGTCTATTGCTTACAGACTGCGGAAGGCTATACTGTTCGACTTACTCATGACCACAAGGTGCTTACAGGTACAGGGTGGAAAGAAGCAGGAGAGCTTGTAACGGGTGAAAAACTGGTTCTGCTCAATGGCGAAGGCGGCTTTGGAAATACAGGTAACGAAGACTTGGGTAGAGTAATGGGATGGCTCGTTGGTGATGGTTATCTTAATACGAAACGTGAAGGTAGCGTAGTTCTCTCCTTCTTCGGAACTGAGCAAGCAATAGCTCCACATTTTGCAGATGCGGTTAACCGTCTACTTGAGGTTCCAGCAGACAAGGAATTTAGACAGTATCAGGTAGGCACGCAATACATACAGGAGCGCGAAGAGACACGTGTAGAATCTGTACGCCTTATACGTTATATAGACCCTGAACTGCTTATAAATAAGCTTCAAGTTCCACCAACTGTGTTGCGTGGCTCACACGAAATGCAAAAAGGTTTCCTTTCAGCGTTGTTCACCGCAGATGGTTCTGTTCAAGGGACGATAGAAAAGGGTATCTCCGTTCGTTTGACATCCATTAGCCAGGAGTTACTCGAAGGCGTTCAACGCTTGCTGTTAAACTTCGGTATCGCTTCACACATCTATAAAAATCGACGTGAAGCTGGTGCAAGAGATTTACCAAATGGTAAGGGTGGAACTGCTTCATACGAGTGTCAGACATATCATGACCTCATGATTTCGCGTGCTAATCTACGTCCGTTTGCGCGCCAGATTGGGTTCGTCACAGTAGAAAAGCAGAGCAAGCTTGAAGATGCACTTTCCCTATTCAAGCGTGGTCCCTACAAGGAAGATTTCTTTGCCACATTTGAAAGTCTCACACTCGATGGTGAAGAAATGGTCTATGATTTGACCGAACCTGTAGCACATCAATTTATTGCTAATGGGTTAGTTGTTCACAATTGTGGTGAACAGGGCCTGCCAGCTTTCGGCGTGTGCAACCTCGGAGCGTTAAATTTATCTGCTTTCGTGCAGAACGGGCAGATGGATTGGGTACATCTCGCGGAAATGAGCAAGGTAGCAATGCGCTTCCTGGATAATGTGGTTGACGCGAACGAGTACTTCATCAAGGAAAATGAAGAGGCGCAGATGGACACACGTCGTACAGGACTCGGTACGATGGGGCTTGCGGATGCGCTTATTAAGATGAAGGTTGCCTATGGGAGCGACGAATCTCTGCCAATTATCGAGCGCATTTACGCGACTATTCGTGATGCTTCCTATGAGGCGTCAGCAGATAATGCAGCCGAAAAGGGTGCGTTCCCGATGTTTGACCGCGAGAAGTATATGCAGGGACGCTTCATTCAACGTCTACCGGAGCAGATACAAAAGAAAATCAAGAAGCAGGGTATCCGTAATGCTGTGCTGTTGACGCAGGCTCCAACGGGTACAACGAGTCTGCTTGCTGGTGTAAGTTCTGGTATCGAGCCAGTCTATGACTTTGCGATGATACGCCGTGACCGCACGGGTGAGCATATTATGTATCATCCATTGTTGCAAGAGTGGCGCGACGCTCACCCTGACGAAACAACGGAACCAAATTACTTTGTATCGTCGAAGGACCTGACGCCAGAAGAGCATGTACG
>CAXUHF010000035.1:4346-16484 GCA_964250765.1 uncultured Ktedonobacteraceae bacterium
CCATTGGAGGTCTTCGTCAACGTTGGTAAAGCAGGTAGCGATATCGCTGCGTTGGCTGAGGCACTGGGGCGTTTGATCTCACTCAACTTGCAAATTCTCAGTCCTGTCTCGCAGGCTGAACGAGCACAGGAGATCGCCGACCAGTTGCGCAATATTGGTGGCAATCGCTCTGTCGGCTTTGGTCAGCAGCAAGTCCGCTCACTGCCAGATGCCGTTGCACGTGCGCTGGAACTGCATATGGCGTCTTTGCAAACGACGGTAGAGGCAACAAAAGCAGAGGAGCATGAGACGCACGAGCATACGAACGGGAAGCATATGCTGGATGGAAATGCGCCCCTGAGTTTGACTCATCTCACCGTCACAGGTAATCTCTGCCCACAATGTGGCTGTAACACGATGGTAAACGAAGAAGGATGCCGTAAGTGCTACAGTTGCGGACATAGCGAGTGTTAAACAGGATCTCATTAGGCTAAAGGTGTGTTGCAATGTTCGTGAACATTGCAACACACCTTTTTTATCAGAACAATCTCTTTCTAAAATTCCGCAATACTGGTATACTAGTGTCAAGAGGAAAACGACAGGCATACTACTATTCTATCTACCGTTCTACCTATCTCACCTTGTCCGAAAGAGAGTGTTATGATGTCACAACAACGCAGAACTACTTACCTCACATCAATTAGTGCATTATTGCTGTCTCTGCTTGTCGGTGTGTTCCTATTTGGAAGAAAGCGTCGCGCAAAATCAACTCCTTCAGAGAACGTCATAACCCACTCAGCTGAAACTTCGCCCGAAGATACGCTTGCGTATTGGACTGTAGACAAGATGCGTGACGCCAAACCTGCTCCAATGCCAGTCATCAATGAGCAACAGCAGGAGAAACGTCCTCCGCATGCCTCTCGTTCAGATAAGGATTAACGAAAGAGAGACATGATGGCACGACTATACCAATTCGTTCTTCATCCTCTAACAGGCAAAGTCTTTGTTTCCTTGCTTGCCAGTACGTATGTGCTCTATCTAGTAATATATACAGGCATTCTACCCACATCGCTATTCACTTTTTCAAATGAAATTAGCGAGCATCCTATACAAACGACTTCTAGCGATGTCTTCAGCTATTGGACGCCAACAAATATGCACAATGCGACTGATGCTGATGTCTTGCCTAGTTCTACACTTGATTTGGCACCGAGTAGCGCAGATGTCAGCATAGTTAAGGTTGCCAAACAGCAAGGAACACTTCCACAGGATAAGAGCGTTAAGTATCCTCTCTCGACCGTGGGGAAAGTCTTTTTTACAACTGGCATGGGTCAAAACTCTATGTGCTCAGGTACAGCCGTTGCGAGTCGCAATCGTAGTGTCGTTGATACAGCAGGTCATTGCCTCTATATGTTCGGAGGCTGGTCGCGGAACGTCCTCTTTTGTCCTTTGTACGACAGTGGCAACTCGCCTTATGATTGCTGGGCGGCGCGTGACTTAGAGGTTCCCTCCGATTGGATTAACGCCAAGCCAAATGACTATCATCATGACTTTGGGATAGCGATTGTTGCTCCCAATAGTCAAGGCAACTTAACTGATCTTGTTGGGGGTATCGGTTGGGCATATAATCAGCCCGTCAATCAACCCTTTTACGCTTATGGCTATCCCGCCGCGTATCCTTTCGATGGTCAGACGAGGCAGTCATGCGAGAATTCTTCTGGCACCCTCCAACAACATGGAGAGGGAAATGTAGTTTCTATCCCCTGCAACATGACTGGCGGCTCAAGTGGTGGGCCGTGGTTTATTCAAATTCGAGGTACTTGGTATCTCAATGGTCATAATGACTTTATCAATAGACTCCAGCCTAATCGTATGTTCTCACCCTATTACGATGATACATGGTATGCGCTCTATAACAAGGCGCAGCAGGCATGAAGGCGGTTTCCTTCATGCCACCGCCTATGGCTTCTCACCCGATACAGTAAGATACGTCCAGAGTGCGCAAAAATCGGGTAACTGCCATTCCTCTAGCATGCGTTGATACACTCCCTCAACCTCTTCCTGTGTCGTAACACCTGTTTCTATAAGGAAGGGTTGCATGAGCTTATAGGCTGTGAGCAAATCATGATACATATCTTGATGAGCGTCCGTTCCAGCCGAGCAGTCAATGGCATATGAGTTATAGTGAATGTTCACGTAGCCAGCATCGCGTAAGAGTTTCCCTACCATAGGCGTGATACCGTAGTGTCGCCCGTCTGCTGAAAAGCTTTGTCCAGTCCGCTTCATTGCCTGCGTAGACATAGTATAGATACGTTCGGTTGCAAGGCTGCTTGTAAGGAATCCCTCGGTTTCTGTCAGAACAAGTGCACCGCCAGAACGCGTAATACGCACGCACTCCTGAATAAGTTTCGGCCACGTGGCTGGATTCATGAAGAAGACTAACAGGCGAGCATTCACCACATCAAAGGCGTGGTCGGGAAAGTCTAGCGGTTCCTTTGCGCTCATCACGCGGAACGTGGTGTTGTTCAAATGCTGTTCTTGTGCCTGAGCGTTAGCATACTCGATCATAATTTGACTGATATCTATTCCCGTCACCTGTATTTCGGGATGTGCTGTTGCAACTGCGAAAGCCCACTCACCAGGTCCACAGCCAATATCAAGCACACGATGAATTCCTTGCAGGTCAATGTACTCAGGGAATAAGGTGCCCGTGTTTTGAGTAATGGTGCGACCTTGACGGATAAGACGAGCCATTTCCGCTGCATTTTCTGCATCTATGATATAGCTCGTGTTGTTCTGAGGCTGATCTTGTGACACAAATAGACTCCTTTAGTCGTAACGCGCTTACAGAGAGTGGTATGTACCTGTATGTCGTACAGGTTCTAAGTATACAAAAGGATATTTATACCGCAATAGCTAATTATGGTCTCTCCCCTGATACAGTAAGATACGTCCAGAGGGCGCAAAAATCGGGTAACTGCCATTCCTCTAGCATGCGTTGATACACTCCCTCAACCTCTTCCTGTGTGGTGATATCTGCTTTTACGAGGTAGGGTTGCATTAATTTAAAGACTGTGAGTAAATCATGATACATATCTTGGTGTGCTTCCATCGAAGTTGAGCAGTCAATGACATGTGACTTGTAATGAATGTTTACATAGCCAGCATTCCGTAAGAATTTTCCCAGCATTGGTGTAATACCGTAGTGCCGTCCATCTGGCGAAAAACTTTGCCCAGCACGCTTCATTGCTTCTGCTGCCATCGCATGGAGTCTTTCAGTTGCGAGGCTATTTGTAAGGACGCCCTCGGTTTCTGTCAGAACAAACACTCCTCCCGGACGCGTAATACGCACGCACTCCTGTATAAGTTTGGGCCACGTGACAGGGTCCATAAAGCCAAATAAGAAGCGAGCATTCACCACATCAAACACACCGTTGGGAAGGTCTAGCGGTTCCTTTGCACTCATCACGCGGAACGTGGTGTTATTCACATGCTGTTCCTGTGCCTGAGCGTTAGCATACTCGATCATAATTTGACTGATATCAATGCCCGTTACCTGCATTTCGGGATGCGCCGATGCAACTGAAGAGGCCCATTCACCAGGACCGCAGCCAATGTCAAGCACACGGCGAACTCCTTGCAGGTCAACGTACTCAGGGAACAAGGCACCTGTGTTCTGAGTGACAATGCGACCTTGACGGATAAGGCGAGCCATTTCCGCCGCGTTTTCTGCATCTACAAAATATTTTGTGTTGTTCTGCTGACGCTCTTGTGACATAAAGGTACTCCTCTAGTAAGAATGCTCTTGCTCACATTACGAAGAATAGTTCTAGTATAATGAATATCCAGCAAGAGCTTTTCATGGCTTCTCTCCTGATACAGTAAGATAGGTCCAGAGTGCGCAAAAATCAGGTAGCTGCCATTCCTCTAGCATGCGTTGATACACTCCCTCAACTTCCTCTTGCGTCGTGACGCCAGCTTTTATGAGAAAGGGTTGCATCAACTTATAGGCAGTGAGTAAATCGTGGTAAATATCCTGGTGGGCTTTCGTTCCAAATGAGCAGTCAATGGCATATGAGTTATAGTGAATATCTATGTAGCCAGCATCGCGTAAGAGTTTTCCCACCATTGGCGTAATACCATAGTGCCGCCCATCTGCTGAAAAGCTTTGTCCATTATGCTTCATCGCCTCCGCTGACATGGTATAGAGCCTTTCGGTTGCAAGACTGTTTGTAAGAGTTCCCTCAGTTTCTGTTAAAATAAGCGTACCACCAGAACGAGTGATTCGTACACACTCCTGTATAAGTTTCGACCAGGTGTTTGGATCCATAAAGGCAACTAAGAAGCGAGCATTCACCACGTCAAAGGCATTATCGGGAAAGTCCAGTGGCTCCTTTGCACTCATTACACGAAATAGAGTATTGTTCACATGCTGTTCTTGTGCCTGAGCGTTTGCATACTCATTCATAATTTGGCTGATGTCGATGCCAGTCACCTGTATTTCGGGATGTGCTGTTGCGACTGCGAAAGCCCACTCACCAGGTCCACATCCAATATCAAGCACGCGACGTATGCCTGAGCGATCAATATGTTCAGGAAATAACGTACCTGTGTTCTGGGTTACAGTGCGACCTTGACGTATGAGGCGAGCCATTTCTGCCGCGTTTTCTGCGTCCATGATATAGGTCGTTTCATTTTGCTGATGCTCTTGTGACACAACTATACTCCTTTAGTAGTGATGCTCTTACTATAGGACGATATGTACCCGTACGTTGTACTTAATGTCTTACAGGTTCTAAGTATACAAAAATGAGGTTTGTGCTGCAATAGTAGGAAGGAGCATTTCAAACTTTTAGATACTTCCTAATGAAATCTTGACACAACTTCTATAATTCTATACACTCTTCAAGAAGCAATTGAGTCTCTGCAAGAAAACTTTTATGACCTAGGAATGAGGTTTCAGCAAGGACGTTTTGTGGCTACAGAAAGAAGGAAATTTCTACACCTATGAGGACCACCCGTGAAGTTGAAGCGGACTTTCATCTGCTAGAGGTTATTACGGCTGTAGCAAACAGTGTTCATGAGCCGTTGAACGCTGAACATATTGGTATCACAACCATTGAGGCTCTTTTTGCTCACTTTCATCCTCTTGAAGCATGTCTTCACACAGCTGATTCTATTCAACAAGCACTTCATTTGCTCTGTTTTCGCGTATTAAGCGAAAGTGAATGTACTTTCGAGAGTCTACAGTACGTTCCTTACAACAGTTCAATCTTTATTGCACAAGCATATCTCTATCATGAAGCTTTTGTTATCGAAGACATGCACGCCGCGCTTACGACTGGTTCAATAGCAAAGGATGATCCATTAGCTGCAAGCGAAGGAAGGAGTGCGGTCTGTGTACCTCTTTGGTTTGGAGATCAGTTTGAGGGTCTGTTGACGGTGGTTTTTCAAGAGAGCATTTCTGCTCAAGACCCTGAAATCCGTGCATTGGAAAGATGCGGAATACATATTGCTTCTGCGCTGGCACATGCACGTCTACACACGGCTGTCGAAAACGAACGGACTCGCTTGCGTGTTGTTTTGGATCAATTGCCCGAAGGTATTCTCATTACTGAAGCCGCCAACGGATTGATTAGCTACGCTAATACATCAGCAGAGCATCTCTTGGGCATCCCTCTCGCCGATCTTATAGGAACTCCACTGGATCGACACCTTCAAGCTCATCCTGAAACTGACTCAAAGACTCAGAACATACCGCCGTGGAATTTCGTAGTTGTTCGTGCACTTTCTGAAGAGACGGTGAAAACGCAAGAAACATTGGTAACGAGAGCTGATGGCAGCTTTGTTGTCAGTCTCTGCTCAAGTGCTCCTCTCTTTTCAGCGGATGATACGCTAACAGGAGCAGTTCTTGTCTTTCAGGATATTACTGTCCAGAAGAGTTTGGAACAACACAAAAACGAATTTCTTTCTATGACTAGCCACGAATTACGTACACCCATTACAGCTATTCAAGGTTTAGCCGAACTTTTACAGATGAACAACACACAAAATAAGCATTTGGACTCCTCACGGAGTCAACGCGCTTTTAAACAAATTGTTGAGCAGAGTCAACACCTTACGAAATTGATTGAAGAGATGCTTGATCTTTCTCGCATCGAACAAGCACGTTTTACCTTAAAACAAGCACCAACTGACGTGCTCGATTTGTTAACGAATGTTGTAGAGAGTCAGGCTGCGACAACTCGACGTCATCAAATTCATCTGAACATAGAGGGAATCGAAATCGCTAACACGTTTATAGCAAATGTTGACGAAGAACGCTTGATACAGGTACTCAACAACTTGATAAGCAATGCTATCAAGTATAGTCCTACTGGAGGCCAAATCGAGATCGGGCTGCGTCCAATGATGGAACCTAATGCTCCACAAACGCCTTTTGAAGTACTTATCTGGGTGAAAGATCAGGGAATTGGTATCGCGCCTGAAGAGATTCCACATATTTTTAAACGCTTTCACCGTGCTAGCACATTGGACCCTTCTTTCAGCGGTTTAGGCATCGGACTTTATCTAGTTAAAGAGATCATAGCAAGTCATAGTGGACGGGTTTGGGTTGAGAGCGTTGAAGGGGGTGGATCAACTTTTTATGTATTGTTGCCCGTGCATACCTCAGTCTAATTCTAGTTATTGAGAACAGTTTCAGTCTATACTTCATAGGAAAAGATTGCCATGCGTTACGGTTTCATTCTTCCGGGCGGTGATGTCTGGACGATACCTGAAATGGCTGCGGAGGCGGAGGTTGCTGGATGGGACGGCGTATTTATCCCTGATAGCATCTCCATAGATACTCCTGACTATCCGCCTAGACCTACATATGATCCCTGGATTTTATTGGCACTCATGGCAGCACGTACCGAGCATATTATACTTGGTCCAATGCTAGCCGCCATTTCAAGACGGAGACCGTGGAAATTGGCACGTGAGACAATAACGCTCGATACTCTTTCTCGTGGCAGACTAGTATTACCAGTGGGTTTGGGTGCGGCTGCTGATGATGCTGGCTTCTATAAGGTTGGAGAAGAGATGAGTGCCAAAGGACGTGCTCAGCTTATGGATGAGTGTTTGGATATCTTAAATGATGCTTGGAGTGGTGAACCGTTCTCCCATGATGGAGAACGGTATCAGGTGCAGTCTATGAAGCTTCTGCCACCTTCTGTGCAACGACCACGCATCCCTGTGTGGGTCGTTGGAGCATGGCCTCGCCAGAAATCCATGCAGCGTGTACTGCGTTGGGATGGCATAATTCCACAGAAGATGGATGGTAGCGATAATCCTATGGTGCCTGATGATATCCAAGCCATTAAAGCCTATGTCGAGACTAATCGCACATTGACGACACCGTTCGATATCACCTGGGAAGGTGAAACGCCTGGCGATGATCTCGAACGTGCCGCCTCTCTTGTACGCCCGTGGGTGGATGCGGGTATCACGTGGTGGATGGAGGCACGTTGGAACAATACAAGTCTCGAAGAGGTACGCGAACGTATCAGACAGGGACCGCCGCGCATCTGAGTGCCATATCTAAACCTTTCAAGAAGTTCCGCATATATTTTATGTAACGATGGAAGAAGAGAAAACTATGCTTGACATTCTTTTCCTCTGAAACGTATGCTGATACTACAGTACTTCATAAAATAAAGCTTTGAACCACTTGTATACAAGGAGAGGTTATTCATTTCCATGACGACACAAAACACAAAAACACCTGCAAGTATCAATTTTCACTTTGACCCACTCTGCCCTTTAGCATGGCGTACAGCTTTATGGATACGCGAAGCGCGAGAGCAACGTCCCGTTGAGGTGACATGGCGTCTGTTTAGCCTTGAGATTGTCAATCGCAAAGAGGGAACCGAGCCGGACTATGTAAATGGGTATGGTTGGATCGCGCTACGAACACTCGCTCTAGCACGGCGCGAGCAAGGCAACGAAGCGATAGAGAAATTATATGTCGCCCTTGGCAATGCTCAACATGGTCGCAAAGAAAGTATCGGAGAACGCTCCGTTGTTGAGGCATGCGCGAAAGAGGCTGGACTTGGCGAAGGTTTCGTTGAAAAAGCACTAGCCGATGAAAGCACAGCCCAGGATGTGCTCAACGACCATGAAGAGGCCGTGAAACGCTATCACGCCTTCGGCGTCCCGACCATCGCTTTTGAAGGCTCCGAGGTAGGTTACTACGGCCCAATCATTCATACTGTCCCTCACGGCGAAGAGGCTGGCGAGTTATGGGACTACACCGCATATGCCCTCAAAAATCCGAACATCTTCGAGCTAAAACGTGACAGGGCAGCCGTTCAATGGGGTCCTGTTTCTGCATAAACTACAGAGTGAAAAACGGTGATGGCGCACTCGTGCGCCATCACCGGTTTTGAAGCTGTTTTTTATGCATGTCTCTTTTAGAAGCGTTGCCTTCGGACTAGGGGTTCCTCAAGTTTGTTGGAGGCGGTACAATAGGCGCAGCGAATATAGCCAGTGCCAGCAGCACCGAACGAGCTACCGGGGACGGCGGCGACTTGCTCTTCTACCAACAGTTTCTCGACAAATTCGTCATCGGTCATTCCTGTATGACTGATTTGTGGAAAGGCGTAGAAAGCTCCACGCGGCTCGTTGCAGGTCAAGCCAATACGATTTAGACCATCCACAAACATACGTCCACGAAGAGCGTAGTCGTCACGCATCATCAGCGCATCGTCTTCACCATGACGTAGTGCTTCCAGAGCGGCCTCTTGTGCAGCAGTTCCAGCACACATGATGGTATACTGATGGATTTTGAGCATGGCTTCCAGAATATGTGGAGGAGCCGCAACATAGCCAACACGCCAGCCAGTCATTGCATACGCCTTTGAGAAGCCATCGAGGAGCAATGTGCGCTCTTGCATTCCTGGTAGTGTGGCAATGCTCACATGCTCTGTCCCATAAACGAGACGACTGTACACTTCATCCGAGGCCACAATAAGATCATGCTCGACAGCGAGTTTGGCGACACCCTCTAGCTCTTCGCGTGGAATGACTGCTCCCGTTGGGTTATTCGGATTGCCTAGTAGGATCATCTTCGTGCGTGGTGTGATGGCGGCAGCAATATCAACGGCACGTACAGCAAAATTGTATTGTGCATACGTTGGCACAGGAACAGCTACACCACCAGCAAAAATAATATCAGCTTCATAGGCAACATAGCCGGGATCAGATGAGATAACTTCGTCTCCTGGGTCTATAAGCGCGCGCATCGCTAGATCAACACCTTCACTGACTCCCACCGTTGTTAGTATTTGCGTTTTTGGATCGTAGGTTAAGCCGTAGCGACGCTGTAACATTGCCGCAATTTCTTCGCGCAATTCAAGTAAGCCGTAATTCGATGTGTAGCGTGTATGACCTTGCTCTATAGAGGAAATGCCCGCCTGACGAATATGCTCTGGCGTCACAAAATCTGGTTCGCCGACGCCAAGCGAAATCACATCGGGCATAGTATTGATGATATCGAAAAATCTGCGAATACCAGAAGGTTTGACCTTAAGCACTCGCTGTGATAGCACCTCACGTTTAACTGTAGACATTAATAAACCTCTTTCCTTTCACCATGAGAGATATTCGCTCTTGCTCACGAATGTTGCGCATTGCTCTTTCCCTATGATAGCCTAGTAAGTAGGGAGAGAACTGTTACCTCTCGAACCTCACTTGATTAGCCTGCTTTTGTCAACTGTAGCATACTTGGAGACAGGTTACAATGTACCAACACACTATTTTTTCTCCACGTGAAGCAGTCCAATCGGATAAAGAGAAGCATATAATAGTGCTAGACACCGATATTGGAGATGATATAGATGACGCTCTTGCCCTTGCCCTTGTACTCAACTCACCCGAAATAGACCTACAAGGTATTACGACTGTTTTTGGTGATACACAAAAACGTGCTCAACTTGCAAGGCATATACTTTCTATCTTCGGACATGAGGATATTCCAATTGCAATTGGGTTTGGCAAACCTTTACAACAACGACATATTCCCTCTGGCGTCGCACAAGCAGCAATACTAGGAAACAAGCTCTATGACGAAGATACGTTTAGCACATTTTCAGGTCCTGAATTTATCGTGGAGCAAGCATTAAAGCATTCAGGAAAACTTACGCTTGTATGCATTGGACCACTTACAAACATTGCGTTAGCTCTGTTGATTGAACCACGTATAGCCGCGGCGATAAAAAGAATTGTCATGATGGGTGGGTCAAGTGGTTTACCTCTGCCTGAATGGAATGTTCGTAGCGATGTCAAAGCGACACATATGGTCTTGAGTTCGGGAATACCAATTAGTCTCATTGGACTGAATGTGACGACACACTGTCAATTACGAAAACAAGATATAGAGCAATTGCGAGAGAATACATCAGCACAGGCACAGTTGTTATACCAGCTTATTACTCTTTGGCAGCAACACCGCCCACGTTGGCATCCAAGCCTTCCCTACCTGCATGATCCGCTAACAATTGCGGCCTTGTGTGTACCGGAGTTGTTAACGTGGCAAGATACACCAGTGCAAGTTATAATGCGCGGACCATTTGAAGGCTTTATGGTACCTCGTATACTTGGAGGGGAAACTGTTAGAGCAGCAGTAGGAGTACAGGCTAAAGATGCCAGAGAATGGGTAGTGCAAAGGTTATTGTAGGGACTGATTTATCGCGTCCTCTTGACAATCGAGATGCCAAGAGGACGCGATGAATCGGTCCCTACAACCTATCTACACCCCTACAGATAGCCCCAAACTCCGCACCTTTTCTACGATTCCTGGTAGAGCAGCCATAACCATGTCCACATCAGCCTCCGTGTTTTGTTTTCCTAAGGTCAAGCGTAGGCTGCCATGCGACCATTCAGGTGAGATTCCCATTGCAATGAGGACATGCGATGGGTCAACAGAGCCAGAGGTACAGGCGGAACCCGTTGAGGCTGCTATGCCTAGCATATCAAGGCTTAACAAGATTGACTCACCTTCGACACCTTCAAAACAAAAGCTTGCGTTGTTAGGGAGCCGATTTGTAGGATGACCTGTAAGTCGGCTTCTAGGTATGGTTAACACACGTTCGATTAAACGGTCTCGCAGAGCGGTGATACGTGGCGTGACCTCTGCCATCTCTGCTTGTGCCAATTGTAAGGCTGTTGCAGTTCCCACAATACCCGCGATATTTTCGGTACCAGCACGTCGCCCACGCTCTTGGGAACCGCCTTGCATCTGCGGCAGAATACGCATGCCTTGCCGTACATAGAGAATACCCATGCCCTTCGGTCCATAGAACTTGTGTGCGGATAGCGAGAGCATATCAACGTTTAGCGCGACAACATCGAGCGGTACAGCACCACCCGCTTGTACTGCATCGACATGAAACGGAACTTTTTTAGCGCGGCAGATACGTCCAATTTCAGCTATTGGCTCGATGGTGCCAACTTCGTTATTGGCATACATTACTGAGACGAGGACTGTTTGATCAGTGATTGCACGTCCAACATCATCAGGGTCAATAGTTGCATATTCATCAACAGGCAGATAAGTTGTTTTGAAACCGAAGCGGTCAAGGTACTCACAAGTATGCAATACCGCATGATGCTCTATCGAAGAAGTTATGATATGATTCCCTTTTTTCTGAGAGGCGAACGCCATACCTTTTATCGCAAGATTATCGCTTTCTGAGCCACAACCCACAAAGGCAATTTCGGTTGGACGGCTATGAAGTACTTCAGCGACCTGTTCGCGTGAACGGTCAATTGCCTGCATCGCGTGGCGTCCCAATGTGTAAATGCTACTTGCATTGCCATATTCGGTCGTAAAGTAAGGAATCATCGCCTCTAACACACGTGGGTCTAACGCGGTGGTCGCAGCATGATCGAGATAGATAGTGCGCTCTGCCATAGTGTTGTGTTCCTGCTTGATTAGGTTTGTCTACGTTATATATTTTTCGTGTTGCCTAGAGTATATCATAAATGTGTATTGTTTACACTAACTCTTCTTGTATGGACCGATTGATTATGCAATTTGACAATTTAATGCGGATTCGTTGGGTGTTTGGGGGGGAGTTTATATTTGGCTTTTTATATGTAGATAAGGAGAAGAGGCGG
>CAXUHF010000035.1:16494-43910 GCA_964250765.1 uncultured Ktedonobacteraceae bacterium
CGTCCTCTATTAAGTAGGGACCGATTTATAGCGTCCTTTTAGCCTCTTCAATCGTCGAGAAGGACGTGATAAATCGGTCCCTACAATCGACGTATTATTTGATCAAACCAAATAATCAGTTCCTACGAAATTAGGATAACTGAATCGCTCCAAGCTGCTGCATATATCCATATAATTGTGCAGTTGCAGCCTCACCCGGAACAGCATCAATGTTTCCATCACCGTTTACGTCGCTACCATTGAGTAACTCATCCGTTTGTATTTCGAGCATTGTTAGCTTGTACAGAGTTGATGTATCTAGTTTGGAAAGAGTTACAAGGCTAGCTACTCCTCGCTGTATACTTTGTGCGAGTTGATGCATCGTCGCAAGTGTCGTCAAAACACGTTGCGCAGAAGCTTGTGGAACGAGATGTTGTGTTAGCAATGTTTGAACTGATGTTTGTATTAGGTCGAGATAGCCACATGAATGCGGGTTATGTTGACAACTAGCTTCACTTGAGGAAAGGAGACCGACGCCATCGCCAACACTTGTCACGCTTTGCTGCAACTTGAGATGCAGACGTGCGACATCAGACCCGTTTGAACCTTCGAGTAGATAGATAAAGCGCAACAGGTCAGTACGTATACTACCAGCATCGCTATGTTGTTGTGCATTCCGCATATTTTCTAGCCAACGTGCTAACTCGTGCGCCTGCGTCTGTAAGCCAGACAAAAGCGCGATTTGCTTTGGCGTATATGCTGAACGTGTAAAAAGGGGAGCTATATTGGTAAGCGTCTTTTGATCTAGCACACCTTGCAATAGTGGAGAGCTAGTTGGTCTTACCCATTGCGCTCCGGCCTTTTCAGAAGTTACAGAGACTTGCGTAAATATATAACGTAGGTTTTGTGCTTGCGTATTGAACACAGGTAGATGATCACTTTGCAGAAGTGCTTCACCATGACTATTGGGTACAATCGGGCCAACCGCAAGGAATTGATCGGGTCGTAAGGGGTTGATGAGCCACACGATATAGACCATTCTCCGCGCAAGTTTTGGGAGAGAACTCAAGTGCAATGCGACACCATCATCCTGACCATGCACACTATAGAACCATACGCTGCCTGTGGGCGTTGAGATGACTGAAGACTCATGTATATGTGTTGCTATGCTCGTTTTACTGGAAGGACGTGTGAAGGCAAAGGCACTCATTCCAATAGCAATGAGTACAGAAAGAATACACACACTCAGCATAATCATGAAAGGCAATGACATGCTTCGCTGTGACTGTGCAATCATGGGTAAAGGTGTAGACGGTGCGAGGGGAATTGTTCGTAGTGCTGGATTTGCCCCTCGTAAACGTTGTCCGCAGCGTCCGCAAAAATTTAGACACGCATCGCAGACCATCCGACAGTTGGAACACGGAATAGTCTCTCTTTGTTTCGTCTCTTGCTCGTTTGTTGTCTCTATTATCACGGCGTCAAACAGCCCCATCAACCTTTTTCTTTTTAAAAAAGCCTTCGTTCATACTTCCGCTACGAAAACCTAGCAAATCGACAGTGACGTATGAATAGCCAATCTTACGCAAGCCATCCGTGACTGTGCGACTCATCTCTTCCTCGACCAAACGCGCTATCTCTGAGCGTTCGACCTCGATACGTGCAATCTTGTCGTGATGACGTACACGTAGCTGATGAAATCCTAGTTCGCGCAAAAGTTTTTCGGCTTTATAAACCATTTGCAACGAGGCAACATCTACTTTGCTACCATAAGGAATACGCGATGAAAAACAGGCCATAGCAGGCTTATCCCACACGGAGACGCCGAGCATACGTGCAACTGCACGAATATCCTGCTTTCCCATCTCTGCCTCTTTTAACGGTCCACGCACGCCGAATTCGCGTGCTGCACGTTGCCCTGGCCTAAAATCACCATCATCATCTTTATTAACGCCATAGGCAATATAGCGTACATCGTATTGCTTCGCCAACGGTTCTAATTGTGTAAACAGTTCAGTTTTGCAAAAGTAGCAGCGTTGCACATCGTTTTTCACATAGCGTTCATCTTCAAGCTCATGTGTTTTTAGTGTAACAAGAGGGATACCCATTTGTGCAGCGGTTGCAATAGCCTCTTCGGTCTCTTCTGGTGCGTAGGCATCTGAGGACGCGATGGCACCAATGGCACGTTCACCAAGCACATCATGAGCTACTTTGAGCAGTAACGCACTATCAACGCCACCGGAGTAGGCAATAAGGACTGACTCCATCTCACGCAAAAGAGATTTCAAATGGTCATATTTCGCTTGTGTTTCAGCACTTAACGCTTCAACATTCGTAGCATCTATACGGGAAGTATCAAGCATGTTGTAATAGTCTCCTGAGAAGGTATACACGTTGACGCCATGCGTACCAGATATATCGACGGCAGGCCAACGGGACACTCATCGCTATTATATCATCAGAATACAAATAGATAGGCAAGAACTATGAAGAAAAAAGAGGCTCAGCTATGAATGAGCAAGACTCACACAAAAAACAAGCTATGTTCTGGTTAGAGTACGGTGAGAAATTAGCCAACGACATTCGCTATAGTGCCGCACTCTCGGCGGCAGAGAAAGCCATTCGGCTTGACGAAACAAATGTCGAAGCATGGTATCTCAAGGGGACGTGCCTGGCAATGGAAGCAAAATATGAGGAGGCGTTAGCAAACTTTGAGCATATTTTGCAATTGGATATAACGTATGTTCCTGCATGGGATGGTAAGGCATGGGTGCTCGGCATTATGGGTAAGAAGGACGAAGCGTTGCTAGCGGTGAATAAAGCATTGAAGCTTGACCCCAACTATTATCAAGCCCAAAAGCGTAAAGAACGGATAGAAGCAATGGAATGAGGCATGACAGAGACGAGACTGAATAAGGACAAGGGCATCCCCTTGCGGGTGCCCTTGTTTGGATAACACTACAACCTCTTTCACGTCACAACGTATTCCTAGTAGTATCACTATACAAAAGGAACTATTTCGATAGGAGTACACCGTGGCACGCCGCTCTGTCTCTACTAATGGTCTTATGACTGAAGAGACGACACCTACAAAAGTAAAACCTAATCGCTATCGAATATGGCGATTATTGAATTTCGCACGTCCCTACTGGTGGCAACTAGCAGGGTTGACGCTTTTGACATTTGTAACCAGTGCGTTAACACTGGTCTATCCAGCATTTACAGGCAAAATTATTGATAGCGTCATTCAGAAAAATCAGGACGCACTTCATTCAATTATTTTCACTCTCATTGCGCTAGCATTAGTACAGGGTATTGTTGGCTTCATACAAAGCTTTTGGACAACGGCAGTGGGCGAGCGTGTGCTTGTCGATTTGCGTACAAAAGTGTACGCCCACCTACAACAATTACCACTTACCTTTTTTCAAGATAACCGAACAGGCGAGCTACTCAGTCGTCTCACGAATGATGTGACGCTGGTACGTGGCACGATTACAGGTGATGTCGTGAGTCTTGCGCAAAACCTGATTACCCTACTCATTGGTGTTGTAATCGTCATTGCGGGACCAGACACATTGCTCGCACAAGCAAGCCAGTTAAATATAAAATTGCCAACGACGCACTCAACGACAAGTTTTGGACCAACACTGCTGGTTATTGCGCTGATCCTTGTGCCAATTTTTATTCTGCCCTTCTTCACAAGTCGCTATTTACGCCGTTATGTCAAACGAGAGTTGGCAACATTAAGCGAGGCAACTGCTGCTTCTGAAGAGGCTATTGGCAACGCAAAGGTGGTCAAAGCGTTCACACGAGAAGACTACGAGACCAGTCGCTACAATGCACTTGCGTGGAAACAATTCGGTATCACGATGAAACGCGCACGCTTGTCTGCTGCGGTACAAGCTGGCACAACGCTGCTTGGGTTAGCGGGTCTCGCTATCTTTCTCTTATATGGAGGCACAGCAGTTCTCAATGGAACGTTGACGATAGGCACCCTCACGACAATTGTGATTTACCTCGCAGTCCTCACACGACCCTTTATCGAATTGAGCAATCTCTATGGGCAATTTCAGATCGCCTTAGGGGCGGCGGAACGCATCTTTGACTTGCTCGATCAACCAGTGACGCTCTCCGATGATGCCAATGCCTCGCCACTTCCACCTATACAGGGTAGTTTGAGCTTTGAGCATGTCGATTTCAGCTACAATGAAGAAACGCAGGTCCTCCATGATGTCTCTTTTGAAGCAAAACATGGTCAGGTAGTAGCACTGGTTGGACCAAGTGGTGCAGGAAAAACGACGGTTGCAAACCTCATTCCACGCTTTTTCGATGTACAAAGTGGACGTATCACGGTTGATGACTATGATATTCGTCACGTTAAAGTAAAAAGCTTACGCGAGCAGATCGGTATTGTGCTACAAGAACCTGTGTTGTTTGGTACAACGATACGCGAAAATATTGCCTATGGACGCCTTGATGCCACCCAGGAAGAGATTGAAAGAGTATCGCGTTCAGCTAACGCCCACGAGTTTATTGAGAAGTTGCCAGATGGCTATAATACGCTTGTCGGCGAACGTGGTGTAAAGCTATCGGGTGGGCAACGGCAGCGTATCGCTATTGCTCGTGCATTGCTGCGTGATCCACGGATTCTCATCCTCGATGAAGCTACCAGTTCGCTCGACAACGAAAGCGAAAGTTTAGTGCAAGAAGCTTTGGACCGCTTGATGCATGATCGTACCACTATCGTAATTGCCCATCGTTTGACAACCATTCAGAATGCGGATACCATCGTTGTCATCGAGCAAGGTCGTATCATCGAACAGGGCAATCACGAGAAGTTGCTAACGTTGGAAGGTGCATACTATCGGTTGTATACAAGGAAGTTTCAAGATACTGTCGAAGTTTAGTAAAGAAAGTAACCATGAATGATAGACACTGTTCCCATACTAGTCATCACAGGTCCCATTGGTGTAGGAAAGACTTCTGTTAAGTTTGTAGCATACCAGCTAGAGATGTAAAAGTTCTCCTACTTCAAGTCGTCGCACGTCTATCACGAAGTCCATCACGTCGGGTACAGCATACGCAACGGTCAGTTCTGCGGGTGGATGGCTTCGTAGACGTGGACGCGTGTGTAATGCTTCCGTCTCGCTCGTCCAACCTGACTCAAGCCACGCCTTGTATGGAACAAACGTAGATGGTCCGCGTTGAGCGGGCTGACGACGTGCATTGCCTGTGTTGATAGGAGTAAGCGTCACGCACTCGGCATGTCGAGCCACCAATCGTTCTGTATCAATGCTCATCACAATTTGTGGTTGCGCGCGATATACGCGACGTAGGCGACTCAAACGCTCTATATCAAGCCAGAAGAAAACCTTTGAATTGAGTAATGCGTACCATTGGTCGGGCGTTACATCATGTAGGCAAGGTTTAAGAGCTTTTGGTGGCATTGGCTTCTGATCGCTGATGACAACTCCGTTTGGCAATACCACACGTTCAGCACGATGCTGATGTCCCACACGGTCTCGCTCTACTCCATGTAGTCCGGCAAGGTCAAGCAGTGCCTGTGTACTCAATAAACCATAGCGTTCAACTGAAGGCCAATTCTCTATTTGTGTAAGGTGATACAAAGTAGATGGCAGAGGCTTCACGAGGGCAGAAGTTTTGACTTGAGAAGATAACATGCTTTTATGCATCATCCCCCATTCGGGATAGCTCGAAGAGTGAGTCCGCAAGAGACTCGATAAGAGAAGAGTGAGCTAGACGAGTGCGCCATTGCAGTGGAATACTTGACTCCCCATAGAATGCACCCGCAAGTTGTCCATAGATCGCACCAGTTGTATCAGCATCTTCGCCGAGATTGACAGCCAATAAACACCCATCTTGAAACGAAGTACTATGATAAAAGGCCCACAAGGCTGCTTCCAGAGATTTGACTACGTAGCCTGTACCACGTATTTCTGGTGGATTGCGTTGCTTGAATGAGCCAGCAGCGATCTCAGCCAGCTCTGATACGAGTGGTTGTTGCTGCCAGTAATTAGGAATAGGGCTATAAAAGGGTGCTAGTACATCCTCTTTGCTCGCCTCATGTACCACTCCTACAAGAAGAGCACCCAAATAGCGACAGGCATCTATAGCGGCCTGTGTTCCATGCGTAGTGCGTGAACTCTCAGCAGATTTTTCGAGAGCTTCAAGAGGCTGACGAGCATAGAATAGCGGTACAGGAGCTAATCGCATGATCGACCCATTACCCGCAGTATTTGGATGAGTCGAGCCAGCAAACGGATTTCCTGTTTTTTCAAACAAGCTTAAAGCGGAGGAAACTGTCCCACCAATGTCGAAGCAAGTTCCGTTGCTTGACATATAGCCCTCATCACGCCAACGGAGATAGCGTTCCATCTGATCGTAGGCATCAAACCCTTTCTGTTCGATCAAACTTGCGGCTAGACAAAGAGCCATTGATGTATCATCTGTCCATTCTCCAGGATTGAGATGAAATGGGCCACCTCCAACCATATCTTCAAGCGGTGCAAACGATCCAGGCTGGCTGAACTCAAGTGTGGTACCTACAGCATCCCCTACAGCCAAGCCTAGTAAACTCCCTCGATATCTTTCTCTTAGTTTCATAATATATCCCCCCTTGTCGAGACAGCATATCATAAAACTCAAGAAAAATATCCCAACATCACTCTTTTGTCCTATTCTATAAATCGCGGTGTTGAAAACGCCATGCACCACAAACAGGAAGCACAAGCGCGTATAGTGCCGACCAGATTAACAATGCTGTTGCGACTGGTTCGCTTGAAGTGAACGGAGTATTTATACGCGAAGTTTCTATAAGGCTGAGTACGCCAGAGGTAAGATAGAAGGAACTACCATGCCAGAGCGCGTCCGTTGGCATGATGAGGCTCATAACCGTGGTGATGTTCTGCACACTATTCTTCGCATCAGGTGCGACAAAGGGCGCAATGAGGTTTACGAAGCTTGATACTTGTGCCGCAATGAAGAGGACGAGAATAATGGCACCGTTCACCAATGTTGGTACCATCGCACTACCAGCCGTTGTTAAACCCATCAGCACAAAGACCACGAGTTCAAGTACGCCAAGCGCGTTCAATGCATTAGAAGGCCAATAACTTGTTTTCAAGTAGATAATCAGCAGAAACGCAAAAAAGAGACACGCCGTGTAGACCGTCAAAAGCAGGGCATAGCAGAGCCATTTGCCAAGAACTATTTCAAAGCGTCGTATTGGTTTGGGGACGATAATCGTGAAAGTGCCAGCATCAATTTCACCAGAGAGCATATTTGTCGTAAGCAGGATTGTGAGCAAGCTGCTAAGTAGATATACAACCCAGATAGCAGGAACGCTCATAAAGCCGCCTTCGCCCAATACAAAGAGTTCTCGACTGATTCCAACAGGGCCGTTACTTACGTCAACAATAAAGTAGAAGAGAATGGTAAATCCTAACAACATTAGAATACTAAGCAAGACAACGGCCAGGAAGATACGCTTCCGCATGGCCTCTTGCAACGTAAAACGTGTAATTAACAGTAAGCCCATAGATGTATCTCCTCATCCCTCGTAACTCGACATATCTATAGTATGTAAGAAGAGGTGTTCAAGCGAACGATGACGCGGAGCCAAGGTATAGAGACGCAAACCACATGTATGTACAACGACTGCGATATCGGCTGCTTGCTCCTCGTCTTGCACCTCAATAAGTAAAGAGCATGGCATATCTGGATTTTCGCGCACCGAAAGCGAGACGGACCCAAGTTTGTGTAAAAGTTCGTTCGTAATCGCATTCACATGCACATCTAATATGAGTGGCTCATCGAAAAGCGATTGTGGAGGTCCGATTTTGAGGATATGCCCTTTGTCGATAATCGCCACACGGTCACAAATCGCCTCTACGTCAGCTAATTGATGGGAATTGAGAAATATACTGACACCTTCGGCTTTGAGTTGCAACAGGATAGTACGCATATCATGCTGCCCAACAGGATCAAGACCAGAGACAGGCTCGTCGAGAATAATCAAATCGGGCTGGTTTAGCAGTGCTTGAGCTAACCCAATGCGTTGTAACATGCCCTTCGAGAATGTACCTAGCTTTTGATTCTCTTTGCCAGACAATCCTACCAGTGCTAACACTTCCTTACAACGCTTTTGTAGCGTTGCCCTCGACATACCGTACAGTTGTCCATGAAACTCTAAAAATTCCTGTGCCTTGAGCCAGCGATGAAAATTTGGTAGCTCTGGTAAATAGCCGACTCGTCGTCGCATTTCTACATTATGTACGGGCTGCCCCAGCACTCGCACCGTTCCCTGTGATTGAGCCACAAGTCCAGTGATAATCTTTACAATCGTGCTTTTGCCAGCCCCGTTTGGACCCAGAAAACCAAAAGCTTCTCCACGATAGGTTGTGAAACTTACATTCTCTACTGCAACCAGGCGATGATAAACCTTGTATAATCCTTCCACCTCGATGGCGGGTACCTGATGCTCCTTCTTCATGAGTATCGCTTCCTCCTGGTGGATATTTTCTCGTGGTTTGTTCAGATATGACTTGTTCTACCCAAAGAGTAGAACAAGTCATATCTGAACAATTTATATTATCGAAGCGAATTTGCTGTATCTAGGATTTGCGCTTTGTCACCAATATTAACGATCACTGCGTACACAATGCCGCTCTTTTGCCAGATCACACCACCATAGTTGATAGAGCTGTCTACCAGCACTACGCCTGATGCACCATTGACTGACACCTTTTCCGCGTTTGTCTGTGCGGAAGGTAGGGGCAATGGAACCGTTCCAGTGCTGCTATCCATGTTCCGCCAGAGGTTATGCACATCAGTGGACAGGTGTGGCAGGGAAAGCATGAACGCACGCAAGTCGATGAGCGCATTTGCCGATGATCCCTGAACAACTGGACTTGGCACCTCTGCAACGTCTAACTGCTTTTGGTTCTTACAGGCCGCTGATGTATCACTACCACAATCCCGAATATACTGAATACCAACACCAGGAGCAATAGTGATGCTATAGACAGCACCGTTGAGTTGCGCTGGAATATGTACGCTAGCATCTCCCATTTGTTGCAGAGTTGCTCGTGCTTTAGCCGCGTCAAAGGTGAAGGTTCCAGAGTCACCTTGAAAGAGACTGTACTTTGGTGTATTGCTTACCCCTTGTGGCAAAGTACTCGGCGATAACAATGGAAAGTGTGTATATTGCTCAATCTGTGCTTTTGTTGGGTTCGTGAGTGTTGTAATCTTCGTGTTTGTTATCTTGATAGTTCCGAAATTATCCAAATTGCTATATAAGCTTTGTGCGCTCTGATTGGCATCTAATCGCACAGGTTGAAACTGTTGTACATGGAACAATGCCAGGAACTGACTCGCCAGCACTCCTGCATTCGGCAGAATAATGACAGCAATCAATGCCGCGGCAACGGCTACACTTATCCAACGGAAACGTACACGTTTCCTTACAGGTCGCGGCTGCACTTCTTGTTCAGCAAGTGGAACGACGTGAAGAGATGGAACACGCTGTTCTGCATTGATTTTTGCTTGAAAAGTTGCGAAAGCGTGCACAGTATTCGGCATTGCGCTTTCAGACGGGTTCAGGGTATTGAGCAACGCATAGATATCCTGACCATTCTTCCTGACTTCGCGCTCATCGGCACTACAATCGGCGCAACCAATAAGATGGGCCAGCGCGGATACGTTTTCGTGAGTGGATAACTCGTCGTCACGCAACCTAATCAATTGTCCTCTATCTGAACAGGACTCATTCTGCTCGAAGTGTTGCTGCTCGTTCATTGTATCTCCTTCGGAACTCACGTTCCGCACGGCCTAGTAGTGAGCCAACAGAGGCCAAAGCTACGTCTGTCGCCTGTGCAATCTCTGCATAACTGAATCCGACGCTACGCAATAAAATGTATGTTTGTTGCTTCTCAGGCAGTTCTGCTAGCACAGCGCGTATCAGCGCGGCTTGTTCTGCTGCCAGTAGATGTTCTTCTGGACTTTTTTCTACGCCGTCTATAGGGCTATATTGTGTCGCTCTGTCCCCTGCTTGTTCCTCATGATGAGTGCGACGCTGTTGAGCGCGTAGTGCGTTCAGGCTCAGGTTTGTTGCGACACGACAAAGCCATGCGCGTTGTTCGCCCTCAGTTGTCGCATGCGGAGGTATGCGGTAGAAGCGCAGAAATACCTCTTGCGCAATATCATCGGCCTCGTCACTCCGCCCCGTACAGCGATATGCAAGCTGATACACGAGGGGATAGTATCGGGTAAACACGGCCTCAAACGACTCATCCTGAGTTGGAGCAACGAGAGACTCATTTCTTCTTTGTAATACCATGCCTCTCTTTTCCTTATCTATCAATCAAACATGTTTTCGCAGGTACGTACTCTACAATGCATCTATAAGACACCGCCCGCTACGGGTTTGTGACAGGTACGTGCACAACGGTTAGCAAAAGAAATGGGTCGGTTTGAACATGTTCAAACCGACCCATTTCTTTTGCTAACCGTTGACGAAAAGGATTAAAGCACTCCTTCATAGATCAACCCAATAGGGAGTTCCAAATCGAGTTGCTCAAGCTGGATTGTTTGTCCAGAGGAGAAGCGTTCTTGTGTCCAATCCGTTGAGCGACGATATATCTCGACATGCTGCTCATTCTGGCTTACCAGCATGTAAACCTCAAGTGTCGTACAGCGCATGTAGCGTGCAAATTTTTCTGCTCGATCATATTTTTGAGTACTAGGAGAAAGTACTTCAACGACGATAAGTGGAGAACGAATTTTGAAAGGCTTGAGTCGCTTATCTTTGTCCCAATCGGCCCGATCACACGTCAAAACAACATCAGGAACAACAGGAGGTTTTCCAGGAATTAGAACATATTGATCTCGATGAATACGACACGGAGTACCTCTACCAAGCTGCTCACGTAGTATGAACTCTATGTTAGAAACAATAACGCTATGTTCCGGTGTCGATCCAGTCATATCATAGACAAAACCATCAATAAGCTCATAGCGATAGGGACTTTCGACACTTAACAACAGGTCAAATGCCTCTTCAGTCATGGGGATGCCATGAATATCATCATTTTGTAGATTTGCAACCATTGTCTTCATCTCCCATTTTCAACAGCACAGCACTTTTATGTATAGTAAGCTATACCGATACTTTTCTCGGCGTTGGCAACTCGTATTTATTCTAAAAGATACGATTAGCACAATAAATGTTGCGCTTCGTCCAAGCAAGGGGAGCTTATAGAAGTCTTCATGTCCCACCTCATTGACGCAATTATACCATTACAGACTAGAGAGGAAAGCTATTTGAAATATTCGCTACTTCATAAGATGTCTTACCAATGCAACAATTTCCTCATGAATTTCTTCCTGTGTTTGTGAAGCGTCTACTACTTTGATACGTTCGGGATAAGCTCGTGCAAGGTCTAAGAATGCATGTCGGAGTGTTTGATGGAAGCGTTCAGACTCAGTGTCGAAACGGGATTGTTGTTCGCGTAGACCGCTTGCGTCCTGCGCTGCGTCTGTACGCATATGTACTTGTGTGGGGTCGAGATCGAGCAGGAGAGTCAGATCAGGAACGTTATTCTGTGTCGCCAGCATAGAAATCTGCATAACGAGGTCCGCACCGACGCCACGCGCCACACCTTGATAGGCAATGCTTGAGTCAAAACAACGGTCGGTAAGAACGTGTATGCCCTCTTCTAGCGCAGGCAAAATGACCGTTGAAAAGTGTTGGGCACGGTCTGCTTGAAATAGAAATGCTTCGGCAAGGGGTGTAATAGTAAATTCTGGATAGTTAAATAGGATACGCCGTATCTCGATACCAAACGGCGTACCTCCTGGTTCACGTGTATGAATATAGGAAATATTGTGCGACGTGAGCCATTGCTCTAATAAACGCATTTGCGTACTTTTGCCAGCACCATCAAGACCTTCAAATGAGATCAATCGTCCCCTACTCATGCCCACCACTTCCTTTTTTAACGTTCGCGGTCCGTGCGGTACTCATCATAATCCCAGTCAAAGTGCGGCTTGGGCAACATATCTTGTGGCGTCCAATCATTGCCGGGCTTACCATACTTGCCATGATATTCTTTTAGTGTCTCACCAACGTACTCAAAGGTAAGCTGACAGATGCGGAAGTTGACGGGAACCCAGATAACGGTCTGTGTGTGGTTGCTGATTTCCATTGTCCAACGATTGATATAGCCAACATCGCCGACACCAGCACAGCGGCATACGGAGAGACCGGAGCGTGCCACAGTGCTACGCGAGTACATCTTTGCAAGATAACCATTATGGCCGCCGATTACCTCTTGCGTATGAGCGAGAATGGTGGTACCAGGACGGATGGCAATTTTGCCACCATGCGCCTTACGTGGTTCACCCCAATAACCGCGAATCTCTTCTGGATTGTCCAAGTGCATCACTTCGACATTGGCATTGCCCTGAAAATACCACTCACCAAGCCGACAGTCATACGAGTTTGTACCCAAATGACGACGATCAAATGGTTCGATCACGATATTTCCGTTCTCTCGCTCTTCCAGGATACGTTTATCGGACAGTAACATAACTAGTCTCCTAAATAGCCTTTGTAACAGTTAGTGACAAAGCAGATAACAACATTTCACACTCACTCACGTAACGCTTATTATAGCGTGCCAGTGCAATAGAGTATACATGTAGTATGGGAAAAAACGTTGTTCATGTGTCAAAATGGTGTAGGGAAGAAAGTTAGACAGCTGACATTTGCTAAACAATGGGCCAACAGTTTTAACAGCTTTCTTTAATCTTTCCTAGAACTCATACCAAAGTCTCCTTGACGCAAACTTTACTATCAAGTATACTGATTGTACAGTTAATAACTATTAATTATAATAGGCGGTGTATTATGGCACAAAACATTAAAGTTATCGTCTATCCAGTTAAGGATATAGAAAAAGCTAAAGCATTTTATGGCAAGTTTCTAGATGTAGAACCGTATGTCGAAGGCTCCTACTATGTAGGGTATAGGGTTGGCGATCAGGAAATCGGATTAGACCCTAACTCTCAGGTGGGGCCTATTGCTTATACTGATGTAAAGGATATCAAAAGCAGTCTTCAAGCAATGATTGAAGTCGGTGCTGAGGTCGTACAAGATGCTAAGGACGTAGGTGGTGGTATGTTAATAGCTCAGGTTAAAGACGCTGACGGTAACATTGTTGGGCTAAGACAACAACCTTAAATCACATTATCTCTTCTAACTCTTCCGCATTCTCTTCCATTGGCACGGTACGCGCTATGTCAACGTCTATCCACATGCGCTCAATCAGGTCTTGTGCGGCTTGTGCGTCGGTGAGGGCACTTTGGAAAGAGAAAAATGCTCGGTCATCACTGTGGCGATGTATCCAACGGCTGATAATATTGATCTGGTCAACTTCGGCTTTACCAACGATGCTTGGCGCATCGCCAAGCGTAGCCGCTACATCAAGCAGTTCGTAGACAGCTTGTTTCATTGCTTGGGCTTCATGCGGAACAGAATATTGTTGGACGAGGCGACCATGACGAATAAGAAATAGCTCGTTGTGTCCCTCCGTCGCTGAAGGGTAAACGATAAAGAGATTGTTCGCCTCTACTGCTCCTGTAATCAGACGCTGCCCGATGAGCACTTCGTCAGCACTGCGAATAGCATCACGAAACCATGCAGCGCGCTCAAAGTTGAGATTGTGCGCGGCCTCGTGCATCTGGCGGCGTAAGCGTTCTAGCAAGTCCTCACGCTCACCACCCAGAAAGGCACACACTTGTTCAATTACCTTATGATATTCATCTGCGTCAACGCCACCACGACACGGGCCGGGGCAGCGGTCAAGATGCAGACGTAAGCACGGGTCAGATACTTTTGCTTGTGGTGGCAGCGAACGAATACAGGTACGTACCGGAAACACCTTCTGCACCAGTTCGATAGTTATGTCAACAACACGCCGACTCCGAAAAGGTCCAAAATAGCGAGCACCATCGGCGGCAACCTCTTTGGAGGAATACACACGTGGAAAGGGATGTTGTATGTCAATCTTGATGAAGGGATACAATTCGTAGTTACGTAACTGCACGTTGTAGACAGGCTGAAGTGCTTTAATCATCTCGGACTCGCGTAACAATGCCTCAAGCTCTGATCCCATCTCAATCGTTTTTATGTCTTTGACGCTCTGTAGCAGTCCGTCCATCTTGCGCGTATAGCCGAGAGGATGACTATAGTATGAGGCAAGCCGATTTTTGAGGTTTTTGGCCTTGCCGACATAGATGACCTGATCGTTTTCATCCTTCATCAAATACACACCCGGCTTTGTCGAGAACTCGCGTTTCCAGGCTGGATTGAGAAAGATACTTCCATTTGGGCGTGTAGTGGGTAGGGCTGACGAAGCAAGTTTGCCATCGGCACGCCATTTCTCATCTTTTTCGATAGAGGGATTTTGTGTGATGTCGCCGCTCCATGCGACAGGCAATTGTAGGCGACGACGTAACTGACCAAGCGTAGAAATATTTTGCTGTCGCGCCAATTCGAGAATACGCAAAAATACGGCGGCAGTGACGGTCGCATCACCAAGCGCACGGTGTCTATTGAGGGTAGGAATGTTGAGATGGCTTGCCACCATATCAAGCTTGAAACGCTTTAGTCCTGGGCAAAAGCGTCGTGCTAACGGAATCGTATCAAGACCGTCGGGAGGAAAAGCTCTTCCAATAAGCTGTGCCTCATAGGAAAGAAAACTGATATCGAACCCGACATTGTGACCTACAACAATAGCACCGTCGATAAAGTGCATCACATCGGGTATAATCTCTTTCGCGGTCGGTGCATCGTTGACCATCTCTTGCGTGATACCTGTGAATTGCGCGATGAATGGAGGAATGCGACGAAGAGGATTGATAAGTGTCTGAAATGAGTCAATAGCTTCACCACCGCGTACTCGCACACATGCAACCTCTATGACGCGATCAGGACCGGGGCGTAGTCCAGTAGTCTCTGTATCAATCACCACAAACTCAACATCGCTCAGCAATTGTTGTGTGCTACGCCATGCCGAAAGCGACCAGCGCACATCACTGCCTATACCAATCTCGCCCGCTTCCTCAAAGAGTGCAGAACTTCGCAATGCCTGACGCAACATGACCGTCCAGAAGCCTTGTTGTCCTGCGTTGTTATTGGCACCAAACAGATGTTGTATCAACGTCTCTTCTGCCACAGGTTGCCCGACACTCTCTAATAATTCGTGAGCGCGGCGTAATAGAGTACCGCGTTGTGGAGGGCTGTTTTCCGCCATCACACATATCCTTTTGTATTGTTCGTGAAATAAAAATTAGACCGTTTGTACGAGAATAGCACGGAGAAAGGGTTTTGACAAGATAACCGTATTTTTGTCTACCGATGAGAATGGAAATATGTTACTATTACTTGGTGAAAAATTTCGGCACGAAGGAGCAAAAACATGGCAGATGACCTCCCAATGGACGAGCAGGAATCAGAAGATGTTAAGGAGTTACCTGTTGTCTATTTCCTTCCTGATATGGAAGGTGCAATTGTACGACCGGATATTGTCTACAAGACCGTTGATACTGGTGATCTCTTGATGGATGTGTATTATCCAGAGAATTACGAAGGCGAAACACGGCTCCCTGCTGTGATATTTATTCATGGTGAAGGTACCTCAGAAACGCTCAGGGACGCGAAAGATTGGGGGCAATATGTCTCCTGGGGTCAATTAGCTGCGGCATCTGGCTTCATTGGTATTACCTTCAATCATCGCTCGATGGAACTACCCACAAAGCTCTATGATGCAGCAAAAGATGTAGACGACCTTATCACATATGTTCGTGAGAATAGCAAATCGTTAGGCATTGACGCGAACGCACTATGCATCTGGACATGTTCAGCAGGCACGCCATTTGGATTGCACTCTGCATTACAAGAGGACGCAACGTATGTACGTTGCATCGTCTCCTACTATGGCATCGCCGACCTCAAATTTTTTTATGATGTGTTGAGCACCTTGCCTCAACTTTCTGAAGAAGTGCACAACGAATTTTCCGCTTCTAACCGCTTGAGCAAGCGCACAAACGCGATTCCACCGATGTTGATTGTACGAGCAGGTCTCGATGCTCCCGAACTCAACGCTTCCATTGACCGACTCCTAACGGCGGCTATCGCAAAAAATGTAAGCCTCGATTTCATGAACCACGCCACAGGTCGTCACGCCTTCGATATCCTCGACGATAATGTACGCTCGCAAGAGATTATCCGTACCACACTAGATTTTATGAAAACGCATTTGCTAGAACGATAGTACGTGAAATAGGATAGCACGAAGTAATGTATACAGATACAGGATATATCACGCCCACGGCACCATATGATTTCACGAAATCGCTGAACTTTCTCGGCTTCTTTCCAGCTACACAGGACGAACAAGCCGTAACCGAACAGGCACTCACAAAAGCAGTGTATGTCGATGGGCAACTTATCGCATTTCGGCTCGCTTCTACAAGCACTATAGATAAGCCCTGGTTGGCCTATACGCTTTTTTCGGAGCAAGTCATAGATGAGACAATCAAAAATGCTGCACTAGACCGCATCGTGTTCTTTTTGAGCTTGGATGATGATCTGCGTCCCTTCTATGCGATAGGACGTGAAGATGCTGATTTCGCGCCAATCGTGGAGGAATTATACGGCTATCATCAGGTCAAGTTCCTAACACCATTTGAGATTGCGTGTTGGGCTGTGTTGACACAACGCAATCCGATGAATATGTCGCAACGAATGAAGAAAAATATTATTGATACCTATGGTGGCATCATAACCATAGACGGCATAGCCTATTCCGCATTTCCAGAGGCGGAACGCATGGTGCATGTAAGCGAAGACGAACTCACAGGCGTTGTACGCAATGCGCGAAAAGCGGAGTACCTTGTCGCGGTCATCAAAGCATTCAGCGATGTTGACGAACACTTTTTGCGCACAGGCGATTACGAAGAAGTAGAGGCATGGTTGCGCAGTATTCGCGGCTTCGGCGCGTGGTCGTCATCGTTTGTAATGGTACGTGGACTCGGACGCATGGAACGTCTCACGAGCAACGAAAAGGCGATGTTAGCGGCGGTATCACGATTGTATGGGCACGGCAAAGATTTGTCACGGGCGGAGATTGAGCGTATGGGGGAAAGGTATGGAGATTATAAGGGATATTGGGGACATTATTTGCGCGTTGGGTCTTAGCGGTAAGTCTAATGAACTTTGACAATTGAAAACGATAAAGCGGTAGGGGCAGCAATTCATTGGGTCCAAAGGTGGGTCGGGAGAGTTCACGTTGCCACCAGATTCGTTTTGGGGACGTTTTCCCCACTACTCCCATCTTTGGGCGCAATGAATTGCTGCTCCTACCGACGTTAACGCTTTTATTCTCAATATTTATTCAAGGTTCAAGACATGCCTTTAGATCGCTCAACGTGATAAAGGGACCAGGCGTAGCTCGTCCACGATTTGCAATAACCTGTGCTGGATTTCCTGGATCACCAAGTTGTGAAACCACCAGAACAGCTTCATGCATGTCTTCTTGCATTGTGTAACTACTGAGCGTAACCACACAACGCAGTCCTGCTCCGACAGCCGCAAGTAAGCCATTACGCGAGTCTTCAATAACAAGACTCTCTTGAGGAGTGACATGCATGCGTTCCAGAGCGAATAGATAGATATCCGATGCTGGCTTCTTTTTAGGAACAACGTCCCCTGCAAACACCTCGAAATGGCGAGCAGCCTCTTTTCCAACAACGTGCTCTAATATGGCACGAACCGATTCCTCTGCTGAGGTTGAGGCAACAGCAAGTTTCCAGTTGTTAGCTATTGCCTCATTAGCAATGCGGGCGATGCCGGGACGCCCTGGCAAGCGTCCTTCCGCTACAATCTCTTTGAAGATTACAGTTTTCCGTTTATGCCATTGAGCAAGAACGTTTCTCAATTCCTCTGAATCAGTTGGTAAATGCGCTTGTCGCACAAAATCGTCGGTGAGCAGGCTCGCCATACGCTCCTTACCGCCGCCAATTTTGAGCTTTTCGCTGTACTCTTCCTCTGACCAATGCACAGGTAAGCCAAAATCCTTAAAGGTCTGATTAAACGCAGGAAGGTGCCCAAAGCGTTCTGTGTCAGCAAGAACTCCGTCACAGTCAAAGATCAGTGCGTTTACCATATTTGCTCCTTAAACAAGGTACAATTGAAGAGAGCCTTTTTTGTTAACAGAGTTGAGAACGTGACACCATCTTCAATAGGAAGTACTTGCTTGCAGTATATTCACTGTATAAGCATCCTGTCAAAAAAACAAGGCATTGGAACCGCTCTTTTTATTGCAATGGAGGAATGGGCGTATAAAAAGCGTCTTCATCGTATAGAACTGACAGTCATGACCGAGAATGCAGCGGCTATAGCGTTATACAAGAAGAGAGGGTTTGAGATCGAAGGCACGCGCAAAGATGCATATATCATCAATAATCGCTATGTCAACGAATATATGATGGCGAAACTCATTTAAAATGTACCCAAATGGAATATTTCGTTGCCCCTGCACTAGAGAGTACGTTATAATAGGCGGAACACGCGTGAATTATTTCGTCTGATGAGCAAAAACAAGAGCATGTTGGAGTGAAGGTGCAAGGGCAACAACGGGAGTCCAGTCTATATCGTTGCCAGAGGTTTTGAAAGGATAAATTTTTATGGTTTTCTGTGGTCAATGTGGTCTTCATTTACCTTCTGGTATAACACGTTGTCCTCGTTGTGGTGCCGTAGCCGATACGACATCGGATGCCAATGTTGACACGTTTCCAACTGATGCTCCTACCGTAGCATCGCTTACCTATACACAACGTCCACAGGTAAGCGTCTATCCTGATATGTCACGTACCGCTACATCTTCCACGCCTCCTGAACAACACAAACTTGTATTGGGAAGTGGTGACAATATTGGTTATGGTACGCTAGCTGATAACGACGAACCAACGAGTGCGTTGAATGCCGCCGACTATCGCACTCAGCCACCTATCAATTTAGCCACAAATACACCTTATGCAAATGTACCCGACAATGCTAACTATCCAGGACATGCAGAAAATGTGTATCAAAACGGAAACTATACTCCAACAGGTTATGGACATGCAGGAAATGTTCCTCCTGGAGGAGCAGCACCTACCGGTTATCCACTCTTGGCATCAGCGCAAACTAAGAAAAGGCGTACACTTCCAATACTTGTGGCCTTACTCGGTTTGCTCCTTGTCCTAGGCGTTTCAACATTCTTTGTTGTAGAACGGTTTCATCTACTCAATAATACTAGGGGTACCAATGGTGGCATTGTAACTCCTGTTATTAGCCCTGTCGAGCAAGCAAAAAGTGTTGTACAACAGTATTACGCGGACATCAATAACAAAAATTATCAAGAGGCATATGGTCTCTGGAGGTGGGGAGCGAACGCGCCATCATTTGCTACATTTGAAAATGGCTATGCCAATACTGAGCATGACGCCCTTACAATAAGAGATGCAACGCAACAAAGTGATGGAACCATAAGAGTTGCACTTACCATCGTTGCAACCGAACATAGTAACAACGGTACTCAAGAGCACACCTATGCTGGATACTATATCGTTGGACAAGATGCTGGTACATGGAAAATTCTTCGGGGCATTCTTGCACGGATAAAATAGCTCTTTCGCCACTATTGCTTCTTTCAGTTTTCTCGCCTCTGTAGAATGGAAAGAGAAGATACTATAAGAGGAGAAATAGTGGCTATGCCAACACCTATGCGAAGACAACCCGTTGTTCTACCAGGAGAATACAGACAACTCCATTACCGTGCAACGAGCACACCTAAACATTCAAGAGGTCCGAGACTCTTAACAGCACTATTTTCAATTTTAGCGATACTCGCACTTGTACACTTTTTAATTGTGATGCATACAAGTACCATGCAAGCAGCAGCACCAGCAACATGTTCTCATCTTATACGTAACACAGACTATACGAAATACGTGCAGTTCGATCCAAGTTCGCAGCAGGTAGGTGCGATACAATATGTCGATTCATTAGTGGGTGGTCAACCTGCCGCTCTTGTACAGGTCACAGACGCTCAGCATACATTAGATGTCTATCTTTATGGATGCGTTATGCAACGCGCGACACCTACACTTACTGTTCTGCTTAAACAACAGGGATTGACACAGGGAACAATCAGCTTAAGCAAAGCTAACACACTTGTACTAGGTGAGCGTGATACGATGCTGGCACAAGATATGACGGCGGTGCTACAACCGATGCAACAAAATCTTTATCAGGAGTATCGCTGGCAGAATGGGACGTTTGACCAGGTAGCTTTCCCCGGACTCTATCCCGTTACCGATAGAAGCGAAGCTGAAGCACTTCAGGAACAGGTCGATAACGGCACATCGCTCCCCTGGACTGATCCGCAAGTCACGGCGGAACAAATGGCGAAAGATATTCTGCAATGGTCATCTAGTGACTATCAGAAAAGAACACTTGATAATGATGGTACAACGGCTCACATCTTACTAGAGCAGAAGCAGCCAGAGATGGCAGTCACAGTGACGCTGACACGGTTAGTTCAGAAAGATGCAAAGGGCCTCTGGTTCGTCACAGGAGCACAAACACAAGGTATTACCCTTGAACAAGCTCAATTTTCCGCGCCTGTTACATCACCAGTTACGCTACATGGAACCGTCACAACGAAGGATGGACAAGCAACTGCCACGCTTTTTGATCATACGCTTACCGCGATGTCGTCGCTAAACAACACAACACTTAACGTAACCGCTGATGGATCATATACAGGAAGCATTCTTTATAGCAACAACAAGCAAGCACAGCAAGGTCTCTTGCTCATCGAAAATGTCCCATCAAGTAAGAGTTCGGAAGCAGGACAACTCTTGCTCACAAGCGTTATTCTGGGATAATAGGGTCATTTAAAAGTTTCAAGGGCATCCCCTTGTGGGTGCCCTTGTGTCCTTCATCTCTGGCTTTTAAATAGCCCTGCCAAGGTGAACAAGTAATGTACAAGCCAGCCTGATGCGTGATATAATACAAGTATGAATGAACTTACACAGAGAATAGAACGCCTCCAACGACGTGTTCAGAAGACTATGGTGCGTCTTTGACTTGGCGACGAAGAAAACACAAATCGCAAAGCTTGACGAAGAAAGCGTAGCCGAAGACTTCTGGTCCGATAACCGCAAAGCACAGGCGCAGATGCAACAACTGAACGCCTTACGTGAAGAAGTGACGACGTGGGAAGGGATCGCTACTCAACTCAATGACCTGCTGGGGCTTACCCAATTACTGGAAGAGGAGCCAGATGAGGAGATGCAGGCTGAGGTCGTACAATCGCTTACCTCTATTGAGCAACAGGTTGAGCGACTCCAGTTCGCGCTAATGCTCAACGGCGAACACGATGAGCGAAACGCAATTATTAGTATTCACGCAGGTAGTGGTGGTGTCGATGCACAAGATTGGGCCGAAATGCTCCTACGGATGTACCTGCGCTGGGCCGAACACCATCGCTTCCGCACCGACATCTACGACTATAGTGATGGTGAGGAAGCTGGCGTGAAGAGTACAACTGTCGAGATAACAGGACGGTACGCATATGGCTATCTGCGTTCCGAGATCGGCACGCATCGGCTCATTCGCCTTTCTCCCTTCGATGCAGCCCATCGACGCCACACCTCATTTGCAAAAGTTGAGGTCTTGCCTGACATCGAAGACGCCATTGAGATTGTCGTGCGACCAGAGGACATCGAGGTTGATACTTATCGTGCTACGGGTGCGGGTGGACAGCACGTAAACAAAACCGACTCGGCGGTACGTATGCGTCACCTACCAACAGGTGTTGTCGTCACCTGTCAGAACGAACGCTCTCAGATGCAGAACCGAGAGGTTGCCATGAAATTGCTCAAAGCTCGCCTCTACGAGTTAGAGCTAAAAAAGCAAGAGGAAGCGACGGCGAAGCTCAAGGGAGAGCATGTACAGGCGGACTTTGGTACACAGATACGCTCCGTCACAGTGCACCCATATACCATCGTGAAAGATCATCGGACAGGCTACGAGTCTGGTGATACAACTGGTTATCTCGGCGGAAACGTCGATCCCTTTATTCAAGCGTACTTGCAAGACCAAGCTGGTGGCGTTGCAACAGAAGAATAATATTGGACAACAAAAAGCTTTCCACATATGGAAAGCTTTTTGTTGTCCAATATTATTCTTGATTACGCATGTAAGAGATCATTGATACCACTCTCGTAGCGGTCGGGATAGCGCATCTTACGTAGTGCTTTGACTTCAATCTGACGAATGCGTTCGCGTGTGAGCTTGTAGAAGGCACTTACCTCGTCAAGCGTATGTGACTGTCCATCCTTCAAGCCGTAACGCATTTCAAGAATCGTGCGCTCACGCTCGTTAAGAACTCTCATAGACTGCTCGATATAGGTTCGTTGCATATGCTGCGTTATCTGATCGACGGGTGAGCTTGTTGTGACATCCTCTATCGTTTCGGAAAGATGATATTGCTCATCATCCGCTACAGGTGCATCAAGAGAAACAGGTTGGTCGGAGACATTTAATAACTCCACAATACGCTCCTTTGGCAGACCCATCTCTGCGGCAATCTGCTCTGGTAGAGCCTCCATACCATCTTCCTGATAGATGCGACGCGCAATACGCTTGATTTTGTAAATAATCTCGACGACATGGACAGGCACATGAATGGTGCGCGAATGCTCCGCGATAGCACGACTGATAGCCTGCCGAATCCACCATGTTGCATAGGTGCTGAAGCGAAAACCACGCTTATAATCGAATTTTTGAGCCGCACGCATCAAGCCAATATTGCCTTCTTGAATGAGATCAAGCAATGAAAGCCCTTGATTTGTATAGCGTTTCGCAATGCTTACAACAAGACGCAAGTTTGTCTCTATCAACTGCTGCTGTGCAGACGCGTCTCCATGTGCAATACGCTCTGCAAGCTGTAACTCCTGTTGTGCTGTAAGCAGTGGATACGTACCAATTTCTTTGAGGTACTGTTTCACAGAGTCATCGAGTACACTTCGCTGATCCTCATGCTCATCTTCTTCGTCCACTAATTCATCTACAATATCGTCAAATCCATAATCAAAATCTATGTCGTGTGCCAGATCATCTTTTTCATATGCTGGTTTTGTGCGAGCTTTCTTCTGGGTGCTCTTTACTGTGTCATCATGTATAGGTAATGCACGAAGGGTTGGACGTGATGCGATTGATACATTTGCTCTTTTGGCGACCATGAGATGTACTCCTTTTTTACTACCGCGAGATATATATGCTGCGAATACAAGAGAATTTTAAATTTTGTTCAAGAATTGTGTTCCTGTAATTCTTTATTGCAACAATCATGCCAAAGAGCAGAAAGAGCATCGTATTTCAACGATATTCATGATATTTCATTGTTGATGACATCCTTTTAGTACTTATGGATGAATATCTTAAAGCGAGAAAGAGCTTTAGAAAGATGAGCGTGTCTATAGGAGTGAAACAGAGGGCAATAAAAAGACGAAGATATTTCCACGTTTGGGGATTTTTACGCAGGTATTTTCTCCTGGTGTTCCAAATATGTATCTTTTTCGTTACTATTGGAGAGAAGAGTTTTCCTTGTAATGATGAAGATTTCTTCACGAACCTACTGACAGAGCGTAGAAGTTGTGGTATTATAGGAAGGGCATGGGTTACACCTTGCTGTGGGGATGCGGATGCAGCGGCGGAGGCTCCCCCTCGGCTTACATTTTCGCTAAGCCTCGCTTGACAATTTGATGAAGCAAGCGATAGACCCTCCAAAGAGAAGGAAGGAGGCGATTTCGTGGAAAACGCTTTTCCCCGGTGTCGCAAATGTGGTGAAGGTGATCTGGTTCCGCTTTCGGATTTCGGTAGCCAGGGAGCTTCTATTGAATACAAGGCTTGGGTCTGCACCAATCCTTCGTGCCTGTACAACATTAAGATCCGTAATGGTGACATTATTATTAATGAACCTATTAGCGATGGCTCACTTCACTCATATCGCAGTGGTCGCCAATAAGACGAGTGGGGTTATTGCACACCTGTGAGCGGTCTTGTACCCGCTCGCATGGTGCTAAGCAGGAGGCAAGAGACTAAGTTGTATCCCTTCTTGCTTTTGCCTTGTATTTTGAGAGGGACAATCACCGCACAAAGGCGCGCAGTGAGATGCAACCCTCTACTTTGCGTGTAAAGAGAAGATAAAAACCTCTAAAATAGAGAGAGACATAAAGGAGTCGAGGTGTTCAATCGATTCTTCGGACGGAAACAAGAACCAGAGGAAGAACCCAAGCAAGAGACGGAAACGGTAGCAGAATCGGCTCCTGAAGAACGCTCTGAGCAGCGTTTTGGGTTTCTACAGCGCACGCGCCAAATGTTTACTAGAATTAATACAACGGTTGAGCAAAGTGATACCATCACCGATTCTCTTTGGGACGATTTAGAGGAAGAGCTTCTCGAAGCTGATGTTGGCCCTAGCACAACTTTATGGCTTATGGATCGCTTACGTGAACGAGTTGTAGCAGAAAACATACAGACCGGAGCACAACTCAAGCGGGCACTACGTGAAGAAATGATGGGACTCCTCGGCAAACCATCACCACTGCGTTTCTCTAAACAGTCACCTCTTACCGTTATTCTTGTTATTGGTGTCAATGGCTCTGGGAAAACCACAAGTATTGCAAAAATGGCCTATCGTCTGACTCGTGAAGGACGCAAGGTGATACTGGCTGCCGGTGATACATTCCGTGCAGCCGCGATTGACCAGCTAGAGGAGTGGGGAAGGCGCATTGAGGTTCCGGTAATTCGGCAAAATCCAGGATCGGATGCTGGAGCGGTTGTGTATGACGCAATTCAAGCTGCACGTACTCGTGGGAGTGATGTACTGATTGTTGATACGGCGGGAAGACTGCACACGAAATACAACCTGATGGAAGAATTAAAGAAACTTAATAAGATTATTCAGAAATTCATTCCCGATGGTCCTCACGAATTGCTTATGGTGATTGATGCGACAACGGGACAAAACGCACTCCTGCAAGCTCGGCAGTTCGCTGCAGATATTGGGCTTACGGGTGTCATCATCACGAAACTTGATGGCACGGCAAAAGGTGGCTTCGCCTTCGCTGTTGCCGACGATCTTGGCGTACCCATCAAGTTTATTGGGACAGGTGAGAAAATTGAAGACTTGGCTCCTTTCGATCCAAAGAGTTTTGTGAATGCGCTCTTCGACGAAGAGTAATTAAGGAGGTTTCGGATGGTCAAAGAAGCCGCTGTTCCTTCTACTGGACAAGATACGTCCATAAATGGACTTAAACAGGGCCTACCTAGCAACTTAGCGGTAAAGTGTCCTAAATGCAAAGAAATCTTGTACGGGCGTGATTTAGAAAAAAATCACAAGGTGTGTACACGTTGTGGCTATCATTTCAAACTCACAGCATATGAGCGTATCGAGTTACTCGTAGACCCACAGAGTTTCGTTGAAACCGACGCAGATATTATTTCTGCTGATCCACTCCACTTCTCAGTACATGCCCAACCCTATCCAACCAAAGCTCAGGAAGAACGCGAGAAGACAGGACTCAATGAAGGAGTTGTAACTGGTCACGCAACCGTCGAAACAAAGCCACTTGCATTAGCCGTGATGGACTTTAATTTCATTGGTGGCAGTATGAGTTCAGCTGTTGGCGAGAAGATCACCCGTGCTATCGAGTTAGGCATAAAACGACACATCCCTGTGCTTATCGCGGCAACATCTGGTGGTGCTCGTATGCAAGAAGGCTTATATTCGCTCATGCAGATGGCGAAGACTTCGAGCGCGTTAGCGATGCTGAAGGAGGCAAAACTTCCCTATTTCAGCCTCTTAACCGATCCCACAACGGGAGGCGTTACTGCAAGCTTTGCTATGCTAGGCGATGTCATTCTTGCTGAACCAGGAGCACTTGTGTGTTTTGCAGGTCCACGCGTGATCGAAGGCTTCATGCATGTGAAGCTCCCCGAAGGAACCGCCAGTGCCGAATTTGTGCAGCAGCATGGAATGATTGACGCAGTTGTGCACAGAAAAGATTTGCGACACACACTAAGCCGCCTCTTGCACTTCTATTCCTGAAAAGTGCAAGAATGTCGAGAGGGAATCAGTCAAGGAAGACGCAAAGAATGAGAGGGAAATAGGATGGCTTACGATCTTGAGTTTGAGAAGCCGCTAGCAGAGTTGGACAAAAGAATTTCTGGCTTGCAGCGCAAAGGTGATCGTCTCAAAGCAGACGAACAGGTACAATTGCAAGAGATGGAAAGAGAACTACGCCAGCGTACCGCCGATATCTATAAAAATCTTTCCTCCTGGCAGACAGCATTAGTTGCACGTCACAAAGACCGTCCCTATGCAGCCGACTATATAAACCTCATCTTTGACGATTTCTTTGAGCTACATGGAGACCGCACGTTTGCCGATGATCCTGCGATTATAGCGGGTCCAGCATCGCTTGATGGCACCACTGTTATGCTTGTTTGTCACCAAAAAGGGCGTGATACAAAAGAGAAAATATTTCGCAACTCAGGTATGCCACATCCCGAAGGCTATAGGAAAGCGCATCGCATCATGCAGCAAGCGGAGAAGTTCGGTATACCTGTCGTTTCACTGATTGACACGTCAGGTGCATCCATCACAGTGGGGGACGAAGAGCGCGGTCAGTCTAATTCTATCGCGGAAAATCTGTATCTTATGGCGCGTCTGAAAACACCTATTCTTGCGATTGTTATCGGTGAAGGAGGTAGTGGTGGTGCGTTGGCTATCAGCATTGCAGACCGCATTCTAATGCTAGAGCATACCACCTATAGCGTGGCTGCACCAGAAGCTGCCGCCTCTATTCTCTATCGAGACACGGCATTCGCACCACAAATGGCTGAATCCATGCGTATCAGTGCGAAGGAACTGAAGGCTATTGATTTAGTAGACGAGCTTATTCCAGAGCCATTAGGTGGCGCACATCGTAACCATCGTCAAGCTGCGGACAACCTCAAAGCGGCACTCATCAAACACCTGGACGAACTGAAACCCATGTCTACAGAGGACATGCTAGAGCAGCGCTATCAACGGTTCCGCAACATCGGCGTATTCGACCATGTAAAAGTGGAAGTGTAACAAGTAGCAAAGCGAGAAAGAGAAAGTACGACAAAAAAGTTCTTGACTTTCGCAAGCTGATACTATATTATACACGCATAAGCCGACATGGCGGAACGGTATACGCGCTTGTCTCAAAAACAAGTTCTGAGAGGATTGAGGGTTCGAATCCCTCTGTCGGCA
>CAXUHF010000036.1:0-43082 GCA_964250765.1 uncultured Ktedonobacteraceae bacterium
CTTTTGCATGTTCTTGACACTATGTATTTCTATAAGCGACGCCCCAATCGTGGGCGTTGTCCAGGAGTTGGTTCTAACGTTGGTCGTTCCTCGATGAGACGTACCGCTTCAGCAATGGCGCGGTCAAGTTGTGGGTCAACATTATTAACGAAATCCTGCGGTGCGATATCTACGTCGATATCGGGATCAGTCCCGTAGTTTTCGACGTTCCAGCCTACATCTTTGAACCAGAAGGAATATTCTGGTTGCGTCGTCACCGTGTTATAAACCAACATATGGCGTGGTGAGATACCAATAACACAACCCCATGTACGCTTACCGATGAGCGGTCCCAAGCCCATGAGTTTGAAGCTATGGCTAAAGATGTCGCCATCAGAACCAGCATGTTCATCCGTGAGAGCAACCATCGGACCGCGTGGCGACTCGGATGGATAAGGCTCTGGCTGGCCCCAGCGCGAGAAGTCGTAGCCAAGACGCTTGCGTGCTAGCTTCTCCAAAAGTAAGCCAGAGACATTACCACCGCCATTCCAACGCACATCAATCAGGAGGGCAGGATAGTCGTATTCCGCCAGATAGCCCCGATGGAACTCGGCATAGCCTACGCCTGACATATTAGGAATATGAACATAGCCCACTAGCCCTTTTGAAACGCTATGCACCGTACGTCGATTGCTTTCGACCCACTCACGATAGCGCGCAGGACGTTCCTCCGACAGAGCCTCCACTGTGATAACACGTCGCTTGCCCTCGGCATCCTCAAGCGTTAACTGCACCTCATTGCCAGCTTGATTGACGAGCAATTCCTGTGGGTGACGCGTCACACTGACACGCTGCCCATTGATTGCCAATACTGCATCACCTACATTCACATTTAAACCAGGACTTGTCAGAGGCGAGGTTGTTTTCTCGTTGGAAGTATCCCCCTTTACAATACGCGCGATACGATAACGGTCATGTTCCGCGTCATACGTCCAATCGACGCCGAGAAAGCCCTGCCGGTACTGCGGGCCACGCCGATATTCGCCCCCCATTTCGTAGGCATGCGAAGTGCCTAATTCGCCCTGCAATTCCCACATCAAGTCGGACAACTCAGAACGCGAACTGATACGCTCAACCAATGGCACGTACTGGGCATAAATGGCGTCCCAATCAATGCCAGACATGTCCTCGGACCAGAATTGTTCGCGTTGCAATCGCCATGCTTCAGCAAACATTTGCTTCCATTCCGCTGCCGGTTGTACAGACACCTTGACGCGTCCAAGGTCAAGCCAGCCACTTTCGCGGCCCGGTCCCTTTTCATCTTCCGCTTTGGATGCCTTTTCGCCTGCTTTGACTACGCGCATCCGCCGCCCCGATTTGTAGAGAAGCGTTTTGTTATCGCGTGACACATCGAAACTACTGACACCTGTAATAATACGTTCATTCTTATATTTCTCGAAGTTGTAGGCGTCAATAGCACCTCTTGGTCCATGCTCCTCCTCCTCATCAGGGTCCTCTATCGCGCCCTCGATAGGAGAGGAGAGAAACAAAGCTTTGCCAGAAATGCCGTGAATAGCATAATAGCGACCCTCGCTAACAGGGAAGGGAAGCACGCGCTCAGTGATGCCTTCCAGGTCGATCACGATTGACTCAATACTTTTCTCGGCCTTCTCGGTCCCATTTTTTCCTTGCGCTGTATCATCGGTGCTCTCGATGGTTGTAGCATCCTCGCTTGTGGCTGGCTTGTCGTCGTTCTCTTCCTCCTTCTTGTCTTTCTCATCGGGTGCTTTTGGCTCAGGGATGAACGGAGAACGTAATTCACGTTGCAAAGTGATGGCATATGGCTTCACACCACGCGGAAAGCTGAGATCGAATTGCAGGTTGTCATGGACGGGATTGAACACGCGATGACCCAGGAAGTATAGGTACTTGCCATCTGGATCAAACGCGGGCTTGCTATCTACCAGAATTGGCTCCGTTACCTGATAGGTCGCGCCGCTTTCCAGGTCACAAAGCTTGATCGCTGTCTTCTGTGAAGAAATTGGAAAACTATAGGCCAGCCAACGTCCATCGGGAGACCATGAAACACCGTCGATACGATTGAAATCGCTACGTTCAACCACCTGTGACGTATGCGTTTCGAGTGCAACCACAATCAGTTCATTACGATGATTCGTGATTGCAACCGCGTCATCAACAGGTGAGACAACGAGATTCGCCACACGTCCAAGGTCAAGTTCTGTCAGCAGTTCTGGCTCAGCCGCCTCTTCTGGGTTGAAGAGAACAAGCGTTTCGCGTCCAGGTGCATCACAGACAGCGATGCAGCGTTTGCCATCATTGAGCCATTCAAGGAAACGATAGCGCACACCATCCTGTTCGCCAAGTTGCAGCACAGGTCCGTCCCAATTGCCCATTGTGAAGGCTTTACCACGTGCCGTTAGCGCAACCTGATAGCCCTTTGGATGCAATGCGTAGGTATCCAGATAGGTGGTGGCGGAAACAAACTTGCGGTTACGCTGTGTACGCACACTTGGTAGTGAGACGCTCAATTGACGTGCCTGCTCAGTAGGCGGGTCGAACAGGTAAAGTTCCGCTCCTGCATGATAGACCAAACGCTGCCCATCGCTGGTGAGGTGACGCGCATAAAAATCTTGTTGCTGCGTATGCTGTCGCACATCCTCACCTTGTGGTGTGCATGAGTACACGTTGCCCACACCGTCTTGATCTGAAAGGAAGTAGATACGCTCACCTATCCAGCACGGATTGACGACGTTGCCCTTGAGATTGTGCAAACGTTCAAACGTACCGCTACCAGTTGGGTCAGACCACAAATGCCCTGCCGTACCACCACGATAGCGTTTCCAACGTGCGAAATTCGTTCCATTACGACCAAGCACTACACCCCCTTGAGGTCCATAGGAAACAGCACTAGCCTTGCCATAAGGAAGTTGACGAGGTAGACCGCCAATAGGTTTTATGGCATAGATAACGTCGAAGGCAGGCGCGAACTGACCCGCACTGCTGCTATAAAGAATCTCTGTTCCATCAGGCGACCAGCCCAAAACGCGACAATTGCCACCAAGAAAGGTGAGACGTTGGGCAGGACCACCAAGTGCAGGCATGACATAAACCTCGCCTGGTCCTTCTTCACGTCCAACAAACGCGAGAAGTTCGCCATCAGGCGAGAAAAAAGGATAAGTGGCCTCACCAACGCCTGCGGTCAAGCGTTCCGCGCGTCCACCCTCACTTGTAGTAAGCCAAAGATCATCTTCCGATACAAACACAATGCGGTCCCGAAAGATATTGGGAAAGCGTATATAGCCCTGAGATGTCACGAATAATAGCTCCTTCAAAAATGATGATGAGGTAAGAAGAAAGACAACGGACAGTACGTACACTCTATACAACAAAAAAGACGTACCGTTAGAAGAGATGTATATATTTTGTCACAGGAGGGCAAGGTGTGTCTAATAAGGATGATATGAACAAATAGATTGTTCATATCATCCTTATTAGATTGTCACATTCATGCAATTAGAGTATACTTACTTTCAACAGTCACATCATTCATAACTAGAGATACTCAGGATAACGAAAAAAGTAGAGCAGGTACGCTTGTGTCACAAATAGAAATCTTTTTCTCCTATTCACATAAAGATGAGCTATTTAAAGATGAATTGGAGAAACAGTTAAGCTCTTTACGGTGGCAGGGTATAGTTACAAACTGGACCGACCGTGCGATTATTCCAGGCCAAGAATGGGCGGGTGAAATCAGCAAACACCTAGCTACAGCCCAAATTATTTTGTTATTAATTAGTCCTGATTTTATGGCATCACCATACTGCTACAGTGTCGAAATGAAACGCGCTGTTGAGCGGCACGAGCGTGGCGAGGCACATGTCATTCCTATCATTCTTCGTTCTATTCGATGGCAGGACGCCCCCTTTGGCAAACTCCAAGCCTTACCAAGAGATGCTAAACCTGTAAAAAGCTGGCCCGATCAAGATGAAGCACTTTATAATGTTGCAGAAGGCATACGCAAAGTAGTCGAAAAACTAAGGAAGAAACTCTCAGACGTACCAGCCAAAGCTACTGAGCAACGAACCATACCCTCTATTCCTCTAATACAACCCTTACCAGAGACTGTTTCACAAACAAATCAGTTAATAGAGACATCCACGAACACAGCGAGCAAAATAGCTCCTCCTATTCGCCAGTCTTTATCAAATCTGGAAAAGGTAGAGACTTCATCGCCTATTGAACTTTCATCAACACAATATACTGAAACGTTTCACTTGAAACACATCTTAACCGGACATTCAAAGGGTGTTAACAGCGTTGCAATCAGTCCTGATGGGCAAACCCTTGTTAGTGGAAGTGATGATAAGACAATTAGAGTATGGAACCTTCACTCAGGCGAGTTGCTTCGTACTCTTAGAGGGCATTCAGGTTGGGTTATTCGTGCTGATGGAGTTATGAGTGTAGCAATAAGTTCTGATGAGCAAACTCTTGGCAGTGGTGGAGGCGATGATAAGACAGTGAGAGTCTGGAACCTGCACTCAGGTGAGTTGCTTCGTACTTTTAAAGGTCATAAGGATTGGGTTAGGAGTGTTGCTATTAGCCCTGATGGAAACACTATTATTAGCGGAAGCGATGATAAGACAATTAAGGTATGGAATCTTCAGACAGGAGCGTTGCTTCATACTCTTGCAAGGCATGAGGGTTTTGTTATAAGTGTTGCTATTAGCCCTGATGGAAACACTATTATTAGCGGAAGTCGTGACAAGACAGTGAGAGTATGGAGCCTTCACTCAGGTGAGTTACTTAATACTCTTACAGGGCATGAAGGTTTTGTTAGAGTCGCAATCAGTCCTGATGGGCAAACTCTTGTCAGTGGTGGAGGTAGTGATAAAACTGTGAGAGTTTGGGACCTTCATTCAGGTGAGTTACTTCGCACTCTTGGATACTCAAACGGGATTATGAGTGTTGCTATTAGCCCTGATGGACATACTCTTGCTAGTGGAAGTAGAGATGAGACGGTGGTCTGGAATCTTCGCTCAGGTGAGTTACTTAACACTCTTGCAGGTCATACAAATATTATTAACAGCGTCGTTATTAGCCCTGACGGACGAACTATTGTTAGCGGAAGTGAAGATAACACTATCAGAGTATGGAGCAAATAGACAGATTACCTTAAGCACAACAAATACTAGTTCCTTGCTTTCAACCCTTGCTCTTCCATTTTATGCTCATTCTCGTCCTGGACCTCCATCTTCCCCATCCCAACAATCAACAAAAATCGCTTAATGCAGTAAAACCCAAACTCCACGCATGGACCAACGCCAAAGGCAAAAAGTAGCGTTCCTATACCCACCGTCCCGCCTAAAAAGAAGCCAACGATTAAAGCTGCACATTCAAGCACGGCACGCACAATAGCGATACGCTTTTTAGTGAGTGCGTGCAGGCGTAACATGAGGCCGTCGCGTGGACCTGCGCCGAGGTGCGGGCTGATGTAGAGCGCGGTGCCGATACCAACGATGAAAACGCCTGCGGCATTAATGAGTAGACGTACTAGTAATGATGCGCTGCTGAAGTCGGGCAAAAAGTTCCAGTGTATCAGCAAATCAACAAAGGTGCCAACTAGGAACATGTTGAGAATAGTGGCAACGCCAGGATAGGCACGTAGCAATAGGCCAGCGAGAATAATGATTGCTCCAACAACAATATTGGCCTGCCCAAATGTAAGCGGTGTATGACGACTGATACCAAGATGTAGCACATCCCACGGTCCAAGCCCCATGTTGGAACGATAGGTAAAGACGGTGCCAACCGCAAAGAGAAAGAGGCCGACGATACATATGAATAGCCTTATAATATAATTCCTAAATGCGCGTGAGGTAGGAAGGTGCATGAGAAATGTGTCCTTTTTGTTCTGAGTATAGAAGATGATATCATGTTAGAGAACAGCCAATTAGGTTGTATATATCCAAGCGTGAGAGAACCAATGTAGGGGTCTAATTCCATTACACCCTTTTGGCGATATACAATTTGGCGGTAACGTTGAAACGCGTATATAATATCCTCCGACATTTGTATGTCGCCAAGAGGGTGTGATGAAATCAGACCCGTACATTACGTCTTGTCCTCGGCAGGGTCCACACCCGGTACGGGACGTTCCCACCACGGTGTGCCGCGTTCGCCGAGCGCGACTTTGGCACGGTGGACGCGCTGACGTGCATCGGCTTCGAGGGCTGTGTCTTTTGTGCGGTGGGCTTGAGCAATATCGCGTCGTGCTTGCATCAGGTCGTTAACAAGCCTTTGGCGTGTCTCTTCGTCGAGGCGTGGGTCGGTTGTACGCCAGCGTCGCCCATCGACGATAAAATAGCGTCCGTCTTCAGTATATTCTATCTTTTTCTTCGGCAAGATCATTCTCCGGTTTGCAAGAATACTTCTACATAGCATACACTAAAGTTCTAATAAAGGATGTGAAGCGAGATGTCGTAGGAACCAGATTTATCGCGTCCACAACGCAATTCATTGCGCGAGATATATTCTAGAACGCAGAGAAAGAACGAAGCATAGCCAATAAATTGGCCTCGGACGCGATAAATCTGGTTCCTACAAAGGTGAGGAAGGAGATATTTCATGCGTACTACCACGCGCCTACGTGAACTGCTAGCAGGTCCAGATTTAGTTGTTGCCCCAGGCGCATATGACGCACTGAGTGCGCGTTTGATTGCACAGGCGGGTTTTTCGACGGTGTATATGACGGGATTTGGCACGTCGGCAAGCGTGCTGGGACAACCAGATGTTGGATTGCTGACAATGAGCGAGATGGTAAGTCGCGCCTCCGCACTTGCCGCCGTGGTTGGGAATTTACCTCTTATTGCCGACGCTGATACAGGGTATGGCAATCCTCTTAATGTGAGACGCACAGTCCGCGAGTATGAACACGCGGGCGTTGCGGGTATTCACATTGAGGATCAGATATCACCTAAGAAGTGTGGGCATATGGAGGGCAAGCAGGTCATTCCAACGGATGAAATGGTGCAAAAGATACGCGCAGCCGTTGACGCACGACAAGACCCCGATTTTGTGTTGATTGCCCGTACCGATGCAGCGGCAGTGACAGGCTTCGAGGACGCATTGACTCGTGGCAAGGCATATCAAGAGGTGGGTGCCGACGTTATCTTTATTGAGGCACTGCGGACAAAGCAAGAGCTAGAAACCGTCGCAAAGACGTTTTCGGACGTACCTCTACTTTATAACTGGATTGATGGTGGTAAGACACCACCCTTGTCGTTAGAAGAGATAGAGGCACTCGGTTTCAAGTTGGTACTCTTTCCCGTGAGTATGCTGTTCGCCGCGACTCGTGCGATGAACGATTTGCTAGAGGTCTTCAAACAGGGCAAAACACCAATGGAATTTAGCGAGCGTTCACTCACGTTTTCACAATTTACTGATGAGATTGGACTTCCTGACATTCAGGAGTTGGAACGTCACTACGGCGTTTCATAGTACTCATGAGGTTCTTTAATAAATAGAAGAGACCCAAAAATACGGGGTGGTAGTACTTTGAAAAGTACTAACCCCCCGGATTTTTGGGTCCTATGTGTCCTATTTAAAAGGCAGATTTTATCGATTGTAGTTTATTAAAAAAGAAACAACAAACAAAAAATTCGGTGTTGTTATAATTTTAAAAATAAAAACCACCCTTTTTTTTTGGCTCCTCTGTGACCTATTTCATAGGCAGATTTACTCGATTGTAGTATATTACACAAGAATAATGATACCTTCCCTACATAATTGCCTTTTTAAGGATTGTATGCATGAAACAGGAAAATAACAAAACACAACCTTCGTCTTCACAAATGTTAGGACGATATCGCATACTTCGTCGTATTGGGAAAGGCGGCATGGGGGATGTGTGGCTGGCAGAAGACCCAAGACTACATCGACAGGTTGCGATTAAGACACTTCCGACACACAGTCAGAGTGACCGCGAGTTCTCTCTACGCTTTGCACACGAGGCACAAGCAGCAGCAGCACTTAACCATCCACATATTTTGTCTATCCATGATTTTGGCGAGCAACCTTTCTCGAACGGTCAAAGCATCACCTATATTGTGATGCCTTACATCGCTGGCGGCTCGCTTGCTGATAAGATTCCGGCATATGCAGCGAATAACGCAGGCATGCCAGCACAAGAGGCAATTTTTTATCTTCAACAAGTAGCCGAGGCGATTGATTACGCCCATAGTCAAGGTGTTGTGCATCGTGATATCAAACCAGCGAATATGTTGTTGCGTCCTGACAACTGGCTCCTGTTAGCAGACTTCGGCATTGCACGTATGCTAGCAAGCCAGGAACAAATGACACAAGCGGGAGTTGGCATTGGCACACCAGAATATATGGCACCAGAGCAGGCACAAGGGAGGGCCGAAGCGGCAAGCGACAACTATAGCTTAGCGGTTATTGCATATCAACTCTTCACAGGACACTTGCCGTTTACTGCTGATACTGGCTACGCGATGACTATTCAGCATATAATCACACCACCGCCCTCGCCACGCAAGTATAACTCCAATCTTTCGCCTGCATTCGAGGCTGCACTACTACAGGGTTTAGCGAAGGAACCACAACAACGTTTGCCATCCGCGCGGGCATTTATCGCAGAACTACAACGTGCATTCACAGATGCAGCATTCGCGACCACCTATGTAAAGCCTCAGCCTCCAGCACCCTTTGTTGTACCGAGTACCCCTGCTGATAGACGTATACAATCAGAAACTTCAGAGAATAACGGTGATACTACTAAAACACGTGAAGACAAATTCATCCTTACACGTCGCCAATTACTCATAGGGGTAGGAACGGCGACCGCGCTTGCAACAGGAGGCGTAGGAGCGTGGCTTATTGTCTCAAACATCAATACTCATTCAAAGGTACAGAAGAACAGCACTCCCACAGTCGGCCCCAATGATCCGGCACTGATACTTTTAGGACACACCAAGCCTGTTACCTCATTAAGCTGGTCATCAAAAGTCAACACACTTGTTTCGGCGGGACCGGAAGGTAATATACTGTTATGGGATATGCAAGCTCTCGTTCAACAGAAAAACCAGACTTCACGTCCTATTGCGAGACAAGAATTTGGCTCAAATTCCGATATACTTGTTGCTTGGTCTCCTGATGGCAATTCTATCGCAATAGGGAATATAGGTGGAGATTTCACTAACAACACGACTTCAATTTACCTCTATAACAAAAACTTAAGCACAACTGTACTAGGCTATGAAAAGCCAATAATAGTTCCAGATACACTCTCTGTTGATGCTCTATGCTGGATAAATAGCAAATACATAGTCGTTGTACATACACCAGTAGATTTTATTGACAAGGTACGTTTTCTCTTACGTGCATGGGATACAACGCAACCAGCACTACAACTACAACCAGCAATACTACCAGGATTTCTTACCACTGGGATCAATCAGCCACTACGTCTACTTTCAGCTTCACCTGATGGTTCTCTTCTAGCTATAGCACTCTCTACCGGTGTGCTTGTAGGAGAGGTAAGCATATCTGGAAAAACGGTTATGTGGCTGCAACGACGATCTAATCTTCTACAAATTCGTGAAAATGACTTTGAAGAAGAAATAGATGGCGTTGCATGGTCATCAAATGGACAGTATGTTATTGCCTTCTGGCAAAATTCCGTATCAAAATCAATTATTAACGGTTGGCTCTGGCAAGACAAGAATCCAAAACCAATAACAGTACATATACCGGACGCTGATCCAGTGCTTACAACGCTCGCAGTGTGTACCGCTCCTAGTAGTACACTTATCGCAGGTGGAGGGAAGAAAGGAACAGTATATATATGGGACGCCAACAGAGGAACGGAACCTACAAATATTTTTCATGGCGATAAGGCAAGCAATGCATCAATTACAGCCCTAGAATGGTCGGCGGATGGAACGTGGCTTGCTGTGAGTTATCAAGATGTAAACGCGAGCATTCTTGTGTGGAATACAGCTACACTTAGTCAATGATAAGGGATGGAACATCTCATGGCATCGCAACAACACATAAATTGGCAAGGACGAATGCTAGGTCGCTATCAACTCCTGCAACTTGCAGGATGGGGCGGCATAGGAGAAGTTTGGCTCGCAGACGATACGCAATTGCGACGACGCGTAGCAATAAAACTTCTTCCTGCCGTCCTAGCGAATGATAACAGCTACTTACAAGACTTCAAATACGAGTCACGAGCAATTGCGGCCTTGGAGCATCCACACATTCTACCTGTGCATGACTTTGGAGAGCAGGTTACAGGCGATGAAGTCACAACGTATCTAGTTATGCCATACATCACAGGCGGTTCACTACGGGACCGTATCCATAGCATCACAGGCCCGTTACCGACAGACCAAGCCCTCTCGATGCTCAAGCAGGCGGCAGAAGCTATCGACTATGCGCATAGTCAACACGTTTTACACCGCGATATCAAACCTGGAAATATGCTGCTTCAAGATGGCTGGCTCTTGCTCGCGGATTTCGGACTAGCGAAGTTGTTATTGAGTTCGACATATCGTAGTCGCACACATGCAGGAGCAGGTACACCCGAATATATGGCACCAGAGCAAGCGATGGGTAAGGCAGAAGTAGCAAGTGACCGCTATAGCCTAGCCATCATAGCCTATCAAATATTTACAGGACAGCTCCCATTCCAAGGCGAGACTCCCTACGCTACACTTATTAAGCAGGTGCAAGATACACCTCCCTCACCACGACAACATAACCCTAACATTCCTCAGATGGTTGAAGATACTCTTCTGCAAGGACTGGCAAAACGTCCAGAGGAGCGTCCCGTTTCGTGCCTTACGTTTGTCAATGCGTTGGAGCGAGGTTGGAACATAGAGCAACAACTGTTATTGGCAGACCCCGACGCAACTGTGTTAGCACCGTGGAGCAAGCGATTACAAGCAAATGTAGATGTACAGCGACGCCAGAAGAGACCAATCCTGTCTGCACCACTCCTCATGCCACTACCACATGAGCAAGCTGGACAGCTTACAGATGTGGAAATGGTGCAGAAGACAACACCGGAAACTCTTATGTATATGCCAACGATTGCCTCTGTTCCCTCTCAACTAAATATGGTTGCAATTGAACAACAAGAAATACCAGAAACACCTGTATTGGATCAACGAGAAGGGCGAATTGGACGACGTGCACTTCTCATAGGCGGTGCAGCAGTTGCTGCGGCTGCAGTTGCCAGTAGCATTGCGCTTCCCGCACTACTCCATCATCCTTCATCAGTGGCAAAACTGCCATTCATACCAGGGCCAAAACATCTCATACCGGGAATACCGGTGCTCAATCTCACGGGTCACACAGATGAAGTATCGAATGTTATCTGGGACCCAACGGGTCGCTATATAGCTACAGCAGGACAAGATACACATGTCTTGCTATGGGATATCAGCACGGCCTTGCAACACAATCCGAGTGGTTTTCAAACACTGTCAACACCAATAAAGAGTTGGAAGTTCGCTGGCGAAATTGAGAGTAGTTCACTCTGTTGGTCTACCGATGGTCGCTCTCTTGTCGTTTGCGTAGGAGGGGATGACGCAAACAAGGTATATCTCATTAACCCTTTCGACAAAAACATGACTCCTATCACATACACCGATACGAACGCGGATAGTAATAATCTGCCCTATTATGGTGAATTGTCTTGGAAGCCGAACACGGATACGTTTGCGGTAGTACAATCAATCGCTCCGACCGTACAAATCAACACGTGGAAGCGAGGTGAGACGCAGACACTGAGCGGGAAATTCAAATACGAAGAGCAGGGGCAGAGCATTTCTGGCAGTGTCATCGCATGGTCGCCTGATGGGTCTATGTTGGCATCAGATACCGACCACTTTGAAATGGTGGTGTGGGACACAAAAACAGCCAGGGTCAAGCGCGTCATACACTTGCCAGATCGTACACAAGGAAAGTCTACTCTTGTGCTTAGAGAGGCAATAGTTTGGTCGCCCGTTGAGTCAAATACGCTACTCATCTCGGACATTGATGTTGTCACACTTTGGAATGTACAACAAAATAAGTTACTTTCGATGCTCGGCACTGACGATCCACATGCACTTGCTCCTCCATCAAAGCCAACCGGTTTCAACTGGTTTCCAAACACGCTAGGTATTTCATGGTCTCCGAATGGACGCTATGTTGTAGGTGCCTATGGTCGAACAGCGAAAATGTGTCTGTGGGACTTACATAACCAGAAGCCAAACATCAAAAAAGGCGTTCACATTCAAGATGCATTCATTCCTGCATCTAGTAGCGTTGGAGGTCATAATGGTATCATTATCGACAACGCATGGTCGCCGGATGGACGCTATCTTGCAACCGCATCCGCAGATAAAACAGTGCTTATCTGGAAGATGGATGCGTCATAGGCGTATACTATGTTCTCAGGAAGTTTATTGTGAAAGGACATAGATATGCGTATCGTTTCTTTACTAGCGAGTGCAACTGAGATCATTGCCGAGCTTGGCTGTCTCGATCAGCTTGTAGGACGTTCTCACGAATGTGACTACCCACCGCAAGTCTTGCAACTACCGCTTGTTAGCACAGTACAAATCAATACCGAGACGAGCAGTAGTGAGATTGATGCCCAAATTAAGCAACTTGCTCACTCAAAAGAGGTAGAGCAACAAAATGCGCTGAAGGCGTTAAGTATCTATCGAATTGACGTTGCGCTTCTACAAGAATTACAGCCAGATGTGATTTTCACACAGACGCAATGCGAGGTGTGTGCAGTCAGCGAACGTGATGTGACGGAGGCACTACAACAGCTTACAGGACTTCATCCACGTATCGTCTCGCTCTCGCCCTATCGTCTTGCCGATGTATGGAAAGATGTTGTGCGTGTGGGGAAGGCATTAGGGCGACGCGAACAAGCGGAGGCATTGGTGCAGCAATACCAGCAGCGATTAGAGCAACTACAGCAACAAAGTGCAACAGTCAATGCCGAAAACAAGAAACCGAGTATCGCCGTTCTGGAATGGCTCGACCCACTTATGGCGGCAGGTAATTGGACACCTGAACTTGTGACCTATGCTGGCGGCGAGAATATTTTTGGAGAAGTCGGGATGCATTCGCCGTGGCTGACATGGGAAGAACTGCATAAAGCAGACCCTGATGTTATCGTGCTTGCGCCCTGTGGTTTCTCACTTGAACGTACACATGTTGATGTGCCACTCTTACAGCGACATCCACTATGGCAATCGTTACAAGCAGTACAAAATGGGCGTGTCTATGCGATTGATGGCAACTACTATCTCAACCGCTCTGGCCCACGTCTCGTAGAATCGGCAGAATTGTTGGCGCGTGTAGTATGGGGAGAAAAATTAGCACTATCAGTTGACGAACAAGCGTGGCAACATCTGTAGGAACAGATTATCCTGTTTGACAAAATAACGCGGATACATCAGTTGTAGGGACCGATGTATCACGTCCTCTTGACCTCTTCAATCGCCATCAAGGACGTGATACATCGGTCCCTACAGACCATTTGTTATTTATTCACCTTGGGAGCAAGTGCCCAGAAGAGCAGACCGGCAAGAACCAGGAAGCCAACGATCATCAGCACCATGACTGGTCCAACGACGTTGGAAGCATCCCATTGAAAGAGTGCCGCACCAGCGAGGTAAAGTATCCAGAGTAAGCCTAGGCCAGGGACTATGAGCAACCAGTTAAAACGTGCATTTCGTGTTGCGAAGCGTGATGGTTTTCGCTCACGCACCACATAATCAAGGTCTGAATCGAGCGGTTCCATAAAATATCTTCCTCATCTTCATAGAGCAACACTTCTACGTGCGAGAAGCTGCGTAAGGTGTACGCTGTATGTATTGTAGAGCAGAACGTATTTCTTGCGTTGGCATGAGTGAGCTACTTCAAAGAGGAGCTAGCTCACTCAACGTTATTGCTATTATAGTCCTTGCCTTGCTCTAATGCAACCGTTCAAGACTTTTTCTAAAATAAAAAAAGGCCCTCAACGGCCTAAGCAACAGAAGATTGGACAGTAACCGACCAATCATTTGTATCGGAACACGGTAATGAGTCTTGAGCAGGAGAGGCAGAGAGGTTGACAGTGGGAAGAGGACGAAGTTTGTTGAGGTAACGACGCAACTCAAAAGCGTTTACAGAATACATGGAGCCATCTACGGCTGCATCTATATGTCCCTCAGCAATGGCACTACAAACATCAGCAAAAGTGGGGAAACGGTCGGGCATGAGACACCTCCCTACAGACTACGGGGCACGCTCTTCGTGTTGACAGTGATGTGATCTATTTCACAACATTACTACCTACACGTGTAAAAGTACGCCCTGGTTTCGTTATGTTCCATATAGGAAAACATGAGAAAAGCTGAGTTTATTTCGTCATCCAACACTCAAGGTGTCGTTACTCTTCCTCCTCTTCGTTACTCTCGTTTGGAGCGTCCAGTACAGCATCGTCGTCAAGCAGACCTGCCATAGGTTCAATATACATCATTCGGCGGATGAGGTCAACCTGTTTCACGACATCTTTAATGGCTGGTAGCAGAATTTGCTTGTTATCATCCCCCTTAACCACATACACATCGTTACTGCCAGTCTCCATAATCTCTATAATCGTCCCTATTTCGCGTCCATTGAGGATTGCGACACGTAGGCCAAGAATATCATGCTGATAATATGAATTTGGCGGAAGTGTGGCGAGTTTATCAAGTGGAATAGAGAGATCGGAGTTACGCAAAGTCTCAGCCGTTGTTGCATCGTCGATACCCGCGAATTTGAGGATAAGCATATCACCCTTATATGGGCGAACAGCAGTAATCTTACGTGGCATATGCTCAGGACCAACAAAAATGCTGTCCAATTGCGCGAAACGATCAGGAATGTCGGAGAGTGAAAAGATCTTCAACTCACCACGAATACCAAAAGGGGCCACTATTTTCCCGATAGTAGCCCATTCTGTGTTGCTTGACTTAGGCATAGTGACCTCTGTAGCGGAGAGAATACTAGATATCAGCACAGAGCATTACTAGCAAGAGAAAGACACGGCTGATAGGAATACGTGTCCTCTATTACAAAATTTCCAGAGAGGTATGACGACCTTCACGCGCACCACCAGCACGCAAGAGTGCTCGCATCGCTTTAGCAACACGACCCTGGCGACCAATGACCTTGCCAAAATCATCGGGAGCTACATGCAGTTCTAGCACTAACGCATTGCGGTCGTTGCGAACTTCGCGCACCTGAACGGCGGAGGGTTCATCTACCAGAGATTGGGCAATGTACTCTACTAGTTTACGCATATCTCAACCTCACCCTGACAATATTTTACGCCTCGGTTGGTGTCGGCGCAGGCACAGTTGTTGCTGGCGTCGCGGTAGCAGAAGCGGCAGCTTTTGCTTGTGTGAACTGATCCATAATACCAGCACGTTTGAGCAGAGAGGCAACTGATTCCGTAGGTTGCGCTCCATTTTTCAACCAGCCGAGAGCTTTCTCAGCATCAATATGAATAGCAGATGGCTCAACACGGGGATTGTACCAGCCAATATTCTCAATAATACGACCATCACGTGAGAAACGTGAGTCGGCAACTACCACACGGTAGCTTGGGGCTTTCTTCATGCCCGTGCGTTTTAAACGAATTTTGACAGTCATGCGTTCTTTTTCTCACCTCTTCCCCACTTGCTGGGGTCTGTATTTTCGTGGCGTTCGAGAGGAGTGCATACAACAATTTACAGCGACCCCAAACTACGGCCTAGATAGGATAGCATGAAGCATGTACTTTGTCAATGTTTACGACAATATAGAACTTGTGTAGGGACCGATTTATCACGTCCTCTCGGCAAGCCACAATGCAAGCAGGACGTGATAAATCGGTCCCTACACAAGTTTCTCTCACGACATTGAATACACGCCTAACGTCCACAAGACTGTGGCGACACCAAGCAACACAGCAAACGAGCAAATGATCATTGTGTGTTTCGTCGTTTGCCATTCTACGCTACCTCGGCTTGTCCAAAGTGCGATGAGCATGTACACAGGAAACACTTCCATATAGAAACGGGCACTGCTCTGTGTCGATGTGGTACAGAGAGGCAAAATGATGAAGACAAGCGAAAAGATTCCATAGATAGCTGGAAGCCTACGAAAAATGGGGATTAAAAGGAGTAGAAATCCTACAATCACGACCACGTTCAAGTCATAAAAGGTCCAGTTGTACGGACCAGGAGGTAGTGGATGCGAAAAAATCAAAATAAGGGACGATACAGGATCGATAAAACTGCGTCCCCAACCATTCTTTTCTACCAACTCAAAAGGAAAGAGTGTACCAACTTGCCACTGCGCATATATACAAAATAGGGCTAACCCTAGCGGTATTTGTAGTAAAGCAAGAATACCGCTCCAAAACGGGAGAGTGCGTAGAGCAATCCATATACCTACAAAGCGCGAACGTATCCATGCCCATGATTTGGCAAACCAGTTTCGTTGTTGCTCTAGTAAAGGTGCATGCCGATCCGCCACAACTTGCCAGTACTCCCATGCAACAACCGCGAGAAGCAGAACTCCTTGTGGTCGAGTGAGCGAAGCCAAACCACCCAGCAGCCCAGCAAGCCACCATCGATGCATGCGTGCATAGTAGACACATGCTACCGAAAGTGCGAGAAAGAGCGATTCGGGGTACACGGCGGAGAGAAAAAAGCTCATGGGAAAAAAGGCGAGATACATCACAGCTTTTGCTGCCTTGTGGCTATTCAGTTCGTAAGCAGTAAGCTTATAAAAATAAAATATTGCACCAAATGCTGAAATAGTGGTAATCGCTAAACCAGCGAGAAGATAAGGATGATGTTGCGAGGTACTGAACGGAAAGGCGAGCAGACGTATCAGCAATGGGTATAGTGGGAAGAAGGCCCAGTTGCTTTGTCCATTCAGTGTGTTGCGACCCCAATAGCCATATTGAGCGATGCTGATGTAGAAACCAGTGTCGAAACGGCTCCACATCCACCATAGAATAGCAGGGAAGTGCGATTGTTGAGCCGAAAGCAAAATTGGCTGCTTGCGACTCACAAGCGGCTCTATGTAGATGACGGTCACGACTCCAACAAGCAGGAGGAGCAGACGGCTTATAAGAAAAGGCAAAAGCGCAAAGGACCACACTTGGGCAAGAGTGGTACGCAAGCTATACGGAACATGTGCATCTGGCGTTCCCTGTATTTCATCCGGTATTTTATGCTCTACCGTAGTAGTTGGGGTAATATTCATGTATTTATCCGTTGTTGACATTATAAATACTTTTACCAAAAACAAATTAAGACACTTTCATTGTATAGTAAAACGTTGCGCAGTGCAACAAGTGATGATTAAGCGATGATTAAAAGTATATGCTGAGTTTGCTCATAGGTTTTGAAAATTCAATGTATCTCGCTCTCTTCAAGATGATAGAATGATAAGCAGAACATGTAGTCAGATACAGAGCAGGCTTCTCAAGAGAGTAAACGAATGCGACGAACGAGTTTGACATGTTCGCGTCTCATGCTATACTCTGATACAAGAGTTATTATCTACATAGAGCGGCGGCTAACATCGACGTTATCCGCCGCATCTCGTTGCAATGAGGCTACATATTTCCCCGACAACGCATCCGTCGGCATTCAATGACGCCATTTATGGAGTTCACACATATGACAATTCAAGAACGCAAAGCCATTCCAGAGCCACAAGTAGATGCACGTTTACCCATTCCGCAACAGAATTTGCGTGTACCAGGACCAACACCAGTGCCACCTGAAGTTATGGAGGCACAAGCACACCAGATGGTTAATCATCGCGGACCAGAGTTTGCCGCGATTGTGAAACGTGTCTCGTTACGTTTACAATACTTTTTCCAGACCACTTCACCAGTGATGACTTTCCCCGCCGTTGGCACAGGCGGTCAGGAAAGTGCTGTTGTCAACCTGTTCTCTCCTGGTGAGCATGTCGTCGCCATCACGATTGGCAACTTTGGTGAGCGTATTGCAAAAATTGCCGAAGCCTATAATCTCAACGTAACTCGCATCGAGTTTCCGTGGGGTCAGGCAGCCGATCCTAATATCGTAGAGGAACGGCTGAAAGCACTACCGCCATTTCGTGGTGTACTGATGACGCACAATGAGACATCAACGGGAGTCACGAACGACGTGCAGACGCTCACCGCGCTCATTCGTCGTATCAACCCGGATGCACTGATCGTGGTAGATGCCGTTAGCTCGCTCAGCGCGATTCCGTTAGATATGGATGCTTGGGATATCGACGTGGTGTTTACAGGTTCACAAAAGGGTTGGATGGCACCTCCGGGAGTGATGATGCTTTCTGCTAGCCCGCGCGCTATCGAGGCATCGAAAACTGCGAAGCTACCCCGTTTCTACTTCAACTGGAAATCTACGCTTAAAAGCCTTGAGGCGTGGCAACATCCAGTAACGTCGCCGATCTCGCTATTCTATGCGCTAGATGTAGCCCTGGAAATGATGCTAGCAGAGGGACGCGAGGCGATTATTGAACGCCACACACGTGCAGGAGCCTACGTACGCCAGCGTGCGCAGGATATGGGGCTGAAGTTACTTGCCACCGATCCCGAACGAGCATCAAACACCGTGACAGCAATCATGATGCCAGAAGACATAGAGTTCAAGGCACTCAACAAAAAGCTCCGAGAGCAAGACGCTGTTGTTATCGCAAGTGGGCAGGACCATATGGCAGGGAAAATCTTCCGTGTTGGACATCTTGGCTTCTTTAACGAACAAGACCTTGAACAAACAATGAACGCCGTAGAGACGCGTCTGCACGAACTTGGCTTTAAGGGCTAAGTCGCTAGGGAAGAGGAAGAAGACATGGCAGAGGTACAAAACGAACAGCGCGCTCTCAAAATTCTCATTGCAGACCGTGTGGCGCAGGAGGGCATTGACCTCCTGCGTACACAGTTGCCAGAGGCACAAATTGACGAGCGTCCCGGTCTGAAACCAGAACAACTCAAAGCGATCATCGGAGACTACGCGGCCTTGGTGGTACGTAGTGAAACAAAAGTTACAGCTGACGTGCTCACGGAAGCGACACAGATGAAGATTGTTGGACGTGCAGGCGTCGGTGTTGACAATATTGACACGGAAGCAGCAACACGTCACGGCATCATCGTTGTCAACTCGCCCACAGGCAATATCGTTGCGGCGGCAGAACACTCTGTCGCCATGCTGATGGCACTCGCAAGACACATCCCCGAAGCGAACGCAAGTATGAAAGCGGGCAAGTGGGAGAAGAATCGTTTTCTAGGCGTCGAGGTACGCAACAAAACGCTCGGCATTATCGGCCTTGGCAAGGTAGGTACCGAGGTGGCACGACGAGCGCAGGGTCTGGAAATGCAGATTCTCGCATTTGATCCCTTCGTCTCGCCAGATCAGGCACGTAAACTGAACGTGACCATGCTTAGTTTCGATGACGTACTCAAGCAAGCCGATTTTATCACTCTACATACATCACTTACAAGTGGTCCAAATGGGACACGTGGTCTCATAGGTTCGCGCGAACTCGCTCTGATGAAACCAAGTGTACGCTTGATTAACTGCGCCCGTGGTGGCTTGATCGACGAAGAGGCACTCCTGCACGCACTCAATGAAAACGCTCTTGCTGGTGTTGCGCTTGACGTGTTCAGCCAGGAACCCATAAAAGATGATGCGACGCTGAAACAGCTATTGGCTCATGAGCGCGTCATTGCGACCCCTCATCTCGGAGCTTCGACAGAAGAGGCGCAAGTTGGGGTTGCCATTGATGTAGCCGAGCAGATTGTGTCTGTACTACATGGCGGTTTCCCACGCGCCGCAGTCAATGCTCCACTTATTCTACCAGAGACGTTGAAGGTCCTACAGCCGTATATGCGACTGGTTGAACAGATGGGACACCTGTATACGCAACTTCAGCCTGGCTCATTAAGCAAAGTCGAGTTGTCTTGCAGTGGTGAGATTGCGAATTATGATTTGCGTCCACTGCAAGCCGCACTTATCAAAGGGTTGTTAGAGTCCGTTTCAGATGCACACGTGAACATGATTAACGCACAGGTGTTGGCAAAACAATGGGGACTAGAAATCGTCGAGCAGAAGTCTACCACCGCTACCGAGTTTGCGAACCAGGTCACGCTTCGTATACAACATAATAATGGATATCCATCGCCACTTGCTGGCAAGCAAACTGCATACATCGAGCCAGGGGATGAGCATATCGAGGTGCTTAGCGGTACTGTAATACATGACGAGCCACGAGTCACACGCGTTGGTCGCTATGGGACCGAGTTTGTACCAGAAGGATATATCTTCTTCTGTCGCAACCTCGATCAACCTGGTATGATTGGACGTGTAGGCACATCGCTAGGAAAAGCAGGCGTCAACATTCGTCATATGGATGTAGGTCCAATTGTGCGCTCACCACGCCCATATAGTCAGAAGAAACAAGCATCCGATACCGCATTGATGGTCATTTCTGTTGATGACCCTATCCCAGATTGGGCAATTGAGGAGATTGGCAAAGCGGGCGATATCTTCGGAGTGACCGTTGTAAAATTATAAGAGTTACACAATAAGTACAGCAAGAAAACACAGGCATGAACATCTTAACAAGAATATTCATGCCTGTGTTTTCTTGCTGCATGGATTAGCCTGAAAAGGTATGATACTTTGTATGAATGACACGCTTAACCATATAGGTCACGACGATATAGACGATCAATAAAAGTATGACACCAACAATGGTGGGCAGTGTGTATGCTTGCATAAAGTAGAGCGCAATTTTCCAGCGTGGACCCAGCATCCACCCAATAGAGGGAAGCGTGATGCACCAGATAAAAGAGCCTCCTAACGCTGCAAACAAGAATTTTTTGAAATTCATATGTGATATGCCTGCTGGAAAGCAAGCAAACGGACGCACAAATGGTGTCATGCGTGAAAAGAAAATCATCCAGAAACCCGACTGCTGAAACCAACTATCCATAATGCCTATTTTTTGTTCGTTCACATGAAAGAATGTGGCTAGTCGTAATACTATTTTTCTTCCACCTCGCATGCCAATCCAATACGCACAACACGCACCGGCAATGCTTCCTACAATAGCTGAAACTATAAGCATCTCAATATTGAGATAACCGAGTGCCGCCATTGCTCCCATGAGCAGTAGCAGAGTATTGTTGGTAATAGGAACTCCTGTACTCTCTAACAACAAAGTTATTGCGACGAGAAGATACATCAATAATGGGCTTATATGCAGTAACGCATGCACAATGAGATGCACAACAGCCTCCTCCCCTTATATATCTATCTATATTTTTTCTTATACTTTTTTGATACAACGAATGCTTCTCTCGTTCCATTATATTAGACGGATGATATTCCTCTTTGGTTACGCGTGACGCCAGAGTGGGCTATGCCGTTATAAACACTGCAACTATACTGATGATACAGCGTACACAGTGTGACGGAACATCAAAAGAGAAGAGAAAAAGAGAGAGATATGGCGACTACTACAGAACCGATTCTCGATAAAGAGTCATTAAAACCCAGCAGGAGGCAGGCGCGCTACGCCTTTACCGTGCTGCTCATCATTAACATTCTCAACTATGCGGACCGTTTTGTACTTGCGGCGGTTCTTCCAAAAATTAAAGTAGACCTGGCATTGAGCAATACGCAACTGGGACTCCTCTCATCAGCATTTCTGCTTGTCTATGCGCTTACGACACTCCCTTTGGGTATATGGGCGGATAGAAGCACGAGAAAAAACATTGTTGCAATCTGCGTTGGCATTTGGAGCGTTGCAACAACATTAGCTGGTTTTACTACCAATTTCATACAGCTTTTTATCACACGTACCGTTCTTGGAATAGGTGAGGCTGGCTATGCACCTGCGACACTTTCACTCCTGGGTGATTATTTTCCGAAAGAGCGGCGAGGGCGAGTGCTCTCATTCTATTCTATCGGCAACTTGATTGGAACTGCTCTTGGTCTTGTCATGGGAGGGCTGGTTGCTGACGCCTTTGGGTGGCATTGGGCTTTCTTCATTGTTGGCATTCCTGGCTTGCTGACCGCATTTCTCATCTGGCGAGCGGTTGAACCGAGACGTGGCATTTATGAAAGCGAAGAAGGGGATGATGCAAGTGCGACGCATGGGGGGTTAGGCAAGGACTTTTGGGGTGCTGTCAGGCATCTCTTCCGTATTCCAACCTATTGGGTCCTGTTGGGAGCTTTTGTCTTTAGCTTCTTCACCATTGGTGGTGCCTCTAGTTGGATAACTTTTTATCTGCAAGGCGCATTTACCCTCAAGCTTGGGCAAGCTTCCTCACTTTCAGGAGGTGTGCTGGCAGGAGGAAGCCTTGTCGGAACATTAGCAGGAGGGTGGTTTTCAGACTACATGCAGCGTCGTCGTCCAGAAGGTCGTATGATTGTTGTCGTCTTCGCTTTTCTTGTAGGTGCACCTCTGACTTTCTTAGCGTTATCGCTCCACACACTACTTCCATTCATCGTTGTCTTTTTCATTGCGATCATCTGTCTCTCGCTCTGCTTGGGACCATTGAACGCAATCATACAAGATGTGATCATTCCAGAGGTACGCGCCACAGCATTTGGCCTCGCGCTTTTACTAGCACATTTACTAGGTGATGCTTCCTCGCCAACCGTCATTGGTGCTCTGGCGGATAAGTTTCATGCTATGGGTTCCCCTGAAGCTCAGGCTCTGGGTTTAGCACTACTTGTCACGACACCAACGTGTCTTGCATTGGCAGGTGTTGTTTGCCTCATTGGTTTGCGAACAGTGTCACGCGATATGCAGCGTATGCAGGAGCGTTTACATGGGAAAAAGAAAGAGGCATGAACAGATTCACAATAAAACAAGCCTCTCAATACTGAGAGGCTTGTTTTATGCAAGCGGGTTACGGGATTTGAACCCGTGGTCTCAACTTTGGGAAAGTCGCATGTTACCGCTACACCAAACCCGCGTAGGTACGTAACTGACAAAAGCGATTATAGCTGACACATAGGGAAAAGTCAAGGGAACATGACAGGGACGGATTCCCCTGTCATACCACCAATAAGCAAACATGGGAAAGGGCTAGCCACTTAGCATAGACTAGCCCTTCTTCTTTGCCTTTTCTTGCTGCACTTTCCGCTCTTTGTAAAACGACTTTGGTTTAGGACGGTGTTCTGTATCCTCGTATGCTGCGGGTGCTGAGTCTTCGCGTGCAGCGACCTCTGCGTCGTCACGTTCGCTCACAAGTATCTGTAAATCATTATAGATGTTATAGTTATCACTTACTTCTCGCATACGTAACATGTGACGCAGTACCTGGATTTGCGTCATACTTGTTCTATCATTCTTTGCGGGTTCAGCCCTTTTTAACAACATTTCTACAAGGTCCATACTATCGTCATGTGCGCCAACGCCCTCAAGACGTTCGCGTACCGTTAATAACTGCTCGTATAAGTTCACGTATTCTTCCTCCTGATGAACACTGACACTATTCTCTACTAGAGCTATGGTAGCATAGGTCTCTTCTAGCGTCAAATGGATGTGACCAATGAATGTTACGATGAGGCATGTGGAAGAGCAATGAAAAATGTTGTACCTTCTCCCGGCACACCAGCACTTTCAACCCAGATAGCACCATTCATTGCCTCGACGAGTTGTCGGCACAGATATAGTCCTAGACCTGAACCTTTCTGTGCACTCTCAAGCGCGCTCGGAAGCCGCACAAATTTGGTGAAGAGGCGTTCCTGGTCTTCCAGTGCAATGCCATCCCCTTGATCCGAAATCGAGAGCAAAACAACAGAGTATGGCGTAGCAAAGGACGGAATGTGACTATAGGAAACTGGCGTATCTATACGTTCGGCACGTATCGTAATAGGCGTCTTTATGGGTGTATATTTCAGTGCGTTCCCTAACACGTTGAGCAAAACTTGACGTAAGCGAGACTCGTCCGCGCGAACATGAAGAGCGTCATCTATACTCACTTCGACGTTCCTGCCTTGGCGTGCTGCGTTTGGTCCTAGAATGTCCAATACTGGAAGTAATGTATGAGACAATTGAACTGTACTTAGCGTAAGAGCAATCTCTTTTTGATCCACATGGCTGATATCCATAACATTGCCGAGCAAAAGAATAACTTCCTCTGACGCTCGCCGCGCACTGGTGATAAAGCGCGTTCTATCCTTCTCGCTCAGCGTGGCCCCATGCATACTCAATAGTTCCAAGTATCCCTGAATAGCCGTCAATGGCGTCCTAAGCTCATGAGATGCAGTCAAGAGAAAGTGATTTTTGAGTTGATCCGCTTCTTCGGCACGCTGAACCGCTTCACGAAGTTCTGTGTATAAGCGAGCATTTGTAATCGCTATACCAGCTTGCAAGGAAACCTCTAACAGCATTTCTACATGATGCGCGGTATAATTATGAGGCGTATAGCTTTGCACAGAGAGCATACCAAGAACCTCTTTGCCAAAGTGAAGAGGAACAAAGAGTATTGATTCCGATAAACGATGACTACCCATAGTATCATCATATTTCTCTTCTGCGTTTATATTCTCGACAGCATCGCCATAGGCTTTATACTCTTCCTGGGTGGAAAAGAGAAAGTACTTCTCTTCTTTTAAGAATAACTTACGTGCTAATATAGGAATTGCGGTATAGTTCTCTGGTGGATAGACCACACCCTCGTCAACGATGTAATCCATCACGAGTTTATCAGTTGAACGAAAATAGCGAGAGACCATAAAAGCATCGACAGGCATAATACGTTGTACCTGTTCGTGAATCGTCTCATAGACCGTGTGTAGGTCATGGAGTGCGTCAGGTGAGAAGAGCGCATGTCCAATTTCTACAAGAGTAGTGCGTTCCTCACTCCGTTGTTTTACCGCTTCGTATAGCTGAGCACCTTCGATAATAAGTGCGGCTTGGGCTGCCAACAACTCAAGACACTCCATCATTTCCACATCAGGACGTAGACCATCAAGAGGTGCATCTGGTGTGAGTAGTCCTAGTAGAGTGTTATCAGCACTCATCAGTGGTACGACAATCATGTCAGTCTTTTTCCATGCGTTTGATGCAGAAGAGGGTAAAGTGACAACAGGCGACTGTTCGTCGCTCACGGTGAGAAAATGTCCTGCGAATGCTTCGTTCTCCCACAACGGGGACTCTGTTGGGATGAAGTACGAGTCACTGATACGGAACCGCTCGTCAATAAGCAATGCAGCGACCGCATTTGGTAGTGGATGTTGACGGAGATATGTTTCCTCTTCAGGAGAAATGCTATATGAGGCTTGTGCATGAAAACGTCCATCCTCATGAGCAATATACAAAGCAGAATAACGAAATCCTAATGCCTCGCATACAGCAGCTGCGACACGGTTGAGTAACGTCATGACGTTTATTTGTAAGCGCAAAGAAGAATCAATATCGGTAATATATTTGAGCACTTTTTGTTGACGAGCTAAATTAGAGGAACGTTGTATGAATGATGTATCAAATGATATAGGATTTTGTGACATGTTGTACGCTTTCGACCTCACTACTTCTACATATTTAATGCTTGAGATTATAGCATATAGGACGGAAATCTGTAAATTTTCTAATCCTTTATAGTAATTTTTTACTTCTTTCTTTCACGAATACAGTAAAAAGGAGGTCTTCTTGACAGTACTAATGGTCTATTCGTATACTCAGTACAGAAGAGAAACTCTACACTCTATATATCGGACAACATACATGATCATTTCTAGTATAACAAATTCTCGTATCAAATACATCCGCAGCCTTACTCATCGTCACGAGCGAGAACAGGCGGGCCTCTTTTTCATTGAGGGTATTCGTATCGTCGCCGAGGCAATTCAGCTTCATGCCGAGATACACACGCTTGTCTATGCACCATCTTTACTGAAAAGTCAATTTGGCATAGAGTTGGTGCGTCAGCAAGAGCAACAAGGCACTACCTGTATTGAAGTCTCTGCCGACGTGTTTAAAAGCTTGTCGATAAAAGATGGCCCTCAAGGACTGGGTGCAGTAGTACATCAACGATGGGAGCAGTTGAGTGGGATACAGGGAGACGAGGGATTATGCTGGATCGCTCTCGATGCGGCACAAGACCCAGGAAACATAGGCACCATTCTACGTACAAGTGATGCCGTTGGCTGTGCTGGCCTGCTCTTGCTCGGACAATGCGCCGATCCTTACGATCCTGGTGCGCTACGAGCAAGTATGGGTGCTATTTTCTCACAACGCCTTATTAAGGCAAGTTTCGCGGAATTTGTGCAATGGAAACATGAACACGAACTTATGGTAGTAGGGACCTCTGATAAAGGCTCTGTTCGCTATCGTACAGCAACCTATCAAGGTCCACTTGTATTGCTCATGGGCAGTGAGCGTGAAGGTTTATCACCAGAGCAGCAAGCGGTATGCGACATGATGGTACGCATTCCAATGGTCGGGCGCAGCGATTCACTCAATCTAGCGGTAGCAACAGGTGTTGTGTTGTATGAAATTTTTGACCAGAAGTCAGGACTGTAGAAACCCATTATGCACGTTAACGTGCATAATAGGTCCCTACAGTGCTTCCACATTAACAAGATTTGTGTAGAAGGTACTACCACCTGCGAAATCGGCGAGTCGGTCGGAGGTGGTCCAGTTGACGTTGCGCTGATCGGGACTATGCTGGGGCCACCAGACGGTTGTAGTGGCAAGCATACCGGGGCGCACATCTTCGGTCACATCGGCGACAAGTTGGCACGAGCCACGTTCGTTACTGATACGTACTCGTTGCCCACTCCGAATATTGCGAAGTTCTGCATCATTCGGGTGAATCCGCAGAGTTGGTGCGTGCTCTTTTGTCTTCATCGTATCAAGATTGGCGAAGGTTGAACTTAAAAAATGATGTGCAGCCGGACATAAGAGTGGTAACGCTTCGTCTGGAGATTGCGCGTCGAATGGCTCGTTCCTTGTATGGCGTACCTTTCTTAGTTTTCTCGTTTCCACTTCTGGCACCCAGTCAGGAACAGGATCATAGCCTTTCGTCGCCGCTTGTGCGGAATACATCTCGACTTTACCAGAAGGTGTGCGAAAGACACCATTTGCGAAGGGAATCTGTTCCTCTTCTGGAATGATAAAGGGAACGGTACCTTCTGCTTGCAAGCGTTCGAGTGTCAAACCTTTTGCAAGCGGATTGGTTGCAGCAGTTGCCTCAAGAACTTCGCGGATGACCGTCTCAGCGTCGTCGTGCAACCAAGGTTCGTCGAAACCGAACGCGGTGGCTAATGCGCGCATGACATCCCAGTTACTGCGAGCTTCACCAAGTGGTGCGATTGCCTGCGCATTATATTGAAGCGAGAGGTGTCCATAAGGTTTGTGAAGGTCAACCTGTTCTAGCTGACTGGTTGCTGGAAGTACGATGTCTGCGTAACGAGCCGTATCGGTTAAAAATAATTCATGCACAACGGTAAATAGATCATCACGTTGCATGCCCTCAACGACCTTACTAGCGTTTGGCGTCGATGCAACTGGATTTGCATTGTAGACATAAAGCGAGTACACGGGCGGCTTAGCCTCTCCCGTTAGGATTGCGCCCAATCTATTCATGTTTAGGATGCGTGGTGCAGGTGGACATGTTGCTTCAGTAGCACGCCCGATGACTGCACTATTCCATTTGAACCAACCGCCTGTGCTGTACATGAGGCCCCCGCCGAGGATACCATATTGTCCTACTACGGCGGGTAAGCAAGCCAGTGTTCGTACAGTTTGCCCACCATTGGTATGACGATTGATACCATCGCTGATACGTAGCAAAGCTGGCGTTGTCGTCGCATAGCTTCTGGCAAGCTCGACAATAGTTTCAACCGCTAAACCTGTGATGTCTGCAGCACGTTCGGGAGGCATTTCGTGAACACGTTCTAATAAGTCTTCCCAGCCAACTGTATGTTCCGCAATCCACTTCCGATTATGCAATCCCTCGCGCACCATGACATGCATCATTGCTAGTGCGAGTGCGGCATCACTTCCCGGAAGTGGCTGGATATGTTGATCAGCAGAACGGGCAGTCAGAGTACGAATAGGATCAATCACTATGACACGTGTCCCTGCATGCTGCGCTTTACGTAAGTATGGCATAACATGTGGAGCTGTGCTTGCCGGATTGCTACCCCAGATAAGAATAAGCTTACTCTTCGGCAACACTTCAGGAGAAGGCGCGAGACTGCCACCAATGGTGAGCATGACCGCTTCTTCGGCTGCATATCCACAAATAGCACGTTCTAACTGGCATGCACCAAGACGATTCCAGAAACGTGTGTCAGTAACCTTACCTTGTACAAGACCAAGCGTACCCGCATAGCTATAGGGCAAAATACATTGCGCTCCATGTTGTGCGATAATATCGGTCCAGCGCATCGCTATTTCCGCAATCGCATCGTCCCATGAGATGCGCTCGAACTTTCCACTTCCTTTAGGACCAACACGCCTCATAGGATACAACAGACGTTCAGGATGATAGACACGTTCCAGGTAACGATTGACTTTGACACATAACCAGCCTTGCGTGACGGGATGATCTGCACGACCACGTACACGAACTGCTTTTCCATGTTCATCAACGAGTGTCTCTAATGCACATGTGTCAGGGCAATCATGTGGACATGCTCCATGCACAACGCGCAGATTTTGACGTTCTTCTTTTCGTGCAGATACATCTGTAGACATACTGTATTTCCTTTTGTGTTTATTCCCACACGCCTGTTCCTGTAGTCCACTCAAGAATAGACTCAGACATGTGCGAGACATTCGACTGGCGTTGCGAGCAACGTGGAAGGCTATGCAGAATCATTGAGCCATATTCTTTTGAGGTGATACGCCGATCAAACAGTACGATAGCGTTGCGCTTCTCATCATTCCATGCCAGCTTATTGAGTGTGCGGCGCATCCGTAGAGCGGCAACGGGTACAGTGAGTTGGTGTAACTGATCTGAGTAGTGTTCTGCACGTGCCGCGATAGGTGGATCATTCAAGACAGGCATAGGGAGTCGAGTGACGACAATACATGTCGGGGAATGCTGCATGTCTTCCAGACCATCCCAAAAGTTGTTTGTGCCAAGCAAGACTACGTGCTCTTGGCTCTGAAACACTTGCCAGAGTTGACGTGCAGACCCATCCATGCCTTGACCCAAGACGAGGATACCGCGAGACTCAAGAACCTGTTTGATAGCTGAATACGAGCTGCGTAACGCAGCGTGTGACGTAAACAACACAACGGTTTGTCCTTTAAGTGCCGTGACAAGCTGTGTCAATGCCTCTTCCAAGTGACGTTGATACTGCGGCTGATTTGGCTCAGGTACATCATTGGGCAGATACAGCAGCGTTTGTTCATGATGTTCGGCGACAACAGAAAATGCAGGACACGTCTCATTCTCTAACCCAAAGCGTCCTCGGTAGTATGAGAAAGAGTTATCGACAGACAGTGAGGACCCTACAAAGATAGTGCTAGAGTGCTCTCGTAGAAGCAGGCGACGCAATAGTGCTGATGTCTGAACGAGTTGTGAATAGAGTACTGGAGTTCCTTCATTCTCGTCTCCTTGCTTACTAGCGACAAATGGAGGTGGTGTTGGAGGCATTCGTAACCAGTATACTGTATCGCTCTCATTTAGAGACATCGCCTGCTGTCCGAGCTTTTTCTGGTCGAGTAATTGTTGCGCGGCTGCCACAAGTTCTGCTGCTACTGAACTATCTTCACCACTGCCAACATCGAGGTGCCGCCGATTCCGTTGCGTCGTCAGAATCATTTTTTCTGCCTCGTGCGCAATATCAATAACTGCTTGCAAGCGACTCGCCGCTTGTTGCCAAGTTCGTTCGACATCCCCCCACGCACTTAACGCACGCATCTGTCCTGTTAGACGTAGAGGAACATCAGTGCGTTCGTTGTTACGCGGATTGTGGCCTCCTTGCGCCCGTCCAGAACTATCACTCTTCCCCTTGTCGCGTCCATTTCCATTGCTACCTTGCTGAATAAATTCTTCCAATAAGCGGCGATAGCTTGCAAATAGCTTCTCAACAGCTGTACGTGCCTGACGCAGTGCTTGAAACCACGTAAGCATCCGTGCATCAAGTTCTGCCTTTGGGATTGTCGGCGTTGTGGAAAGTCCGCCTGGACCGCGTTCACGTAGCGATGGTGCTGCAAGGGCAAGCAATCCTTGATAGCGGTTTTCAGACAGTTCTGTACCAATGGTATTGAGCAATGCTAGCATGCGACCTTGATCGAGATCAGCACTACTCCAACGCGCATTTTCCTCTTCCAGCATGTCTGCATCAAGAATCAGACGATAGGTGATAGAAGTCAGCAGCGAATGAGAACTAGAGAGGTCATCAAACAAACCTGTATGTGTAGTGACAACGATTTGCGCTGCCTGTACGCGCTCTTCCGCACGACTAACAAAACAATAGCCTTTTTTACGATAGGTACAGCGTTCGTACATCGAACCAGAATGCTTATCACCTGATGCGATACGCTCTACACCGGAGGAGATACGTTCCCATGCTGTATTTTCCTGTTGGATCAGCGTGAGTTCACCACGTTCACCAGTAAGCGTTTGTTGTGCCCATAGGCCCACTTTTGCGAGTCCACGTGCTTGCTCTGCTGTCAATTCACCACTTGTTCGTCGCAGCGCAACGCCAAACCAGCGATGTGGGCAGAGATAGCCACCACGCTCGGCCCAGTATGCTACAGGCAAGGGTTGTGCTAGACGTGCTTGCAAACGTGGCAAGACCGTTTCAAGAAGGCGACGTGCGCTTTGCGGATTACTGCATGCAATGACAAGTCTTCGGAGCTGCTCACCCTCTTTTACAGACTCAGAAAGCCATTCTAAAGCAGGTAAGAGAGCCGATGTATAGTCGTTGCCGCCAACAGTAACTTCTATCATAAGCGGTGTATATTGCTCGAACGCGTCACGTACCGCCGCTCTCGCCGTTTGATAGCCCGTCGGCTCCGTTTGTTTTACAGGTGCTTCTTGCTCTGGAATACTCTCTGCCTGAACCTGCTCGATCTCAAGCGTTTCCTCTAGCCCGACATCTTGAACAGGAAGTGCAGATTGTGTCGCGTTCTCGTCATTGCCACGCGCAATTGCAAACGAGAGTATACGTGGGTCCATACCTAACTGCGATGCGAAACGGTCGCCGAGGCTACCACGTGTGGCCTGTGTACCCTCTTGCTCCTGGCGGCTTCGTAATTCCTGTCGAAAAAAACTGAGCAGAGGCCATGAACGAGGGGCATCCAGATTAGCTAGGTCTCTGAGCAGAGTCAAGTCGATTGTTTGTAGACGCTGATGAAGTGCTAGAAACACGTCCATCGCCAGCACAGTATCTACCATTGCACGGTGCCGACCAACGGGAACAGCTATACCAAGTGCCTCAGCGACCTGCCCTAGGTTATAGCTTTTCAGTGATGGCAGGAGGACAGAAGCAAGTTCAAAGGTGTCAATCAGGGGATTTGTGCGTGCCAGACCACGCTTGCGCAAAAAGCCTGCATCAAACGGGATACTGTGACCAACGATTGGCAAATCACCGAGAAAGTTTTGCAGTTTAGGGGAGATGGTTTCAAAGAGTGGTGCGCTTGTGAGCAGACTGGCGGTGATACTTGTGAGGCGTTGCACACGATAAGGAATGGAACGACCAGGGGCAACAAATGACTCAAAGGTGTCAATAACCTCGTTGCCTTGAAACTTGATCGCGGCAACCTCAAGAATCGTGTCTTGCTCAACGTGCAGGCCCGTTGTTTCTAAATCGAGGGCAATGCGGACAGGTGGCTTTTTCGCCATTGTGCGTTCCTTCTACATCTCTTTCAACTACTCCAATGTACTGTATTTTATTGTTGCGGGGCTGAGGGCCATGTTTCGAGTAAGGTACGGGCAAGTGCAGCCGCACGCCCACGATGGCTGATGCGATGTTTCAATTCAGGCTGCATTTCTGCCATCGTCTTGCCATATTCTGGTATAAGAAAGAGTGGGTCATAACCAAAGCCATGTTCACCGCGTGGAGCATCGGCGATGATGCCTTCAACTGTGCCTTCTACACTGCGATGAACCTCTGATGGTTCCGCGATAGTGATTACGCAACGGAAACGTGCGGTACGTTGTGCGACAGGAAGTCCCTTCAACCGTTCCAAGATGACACGGAAACGCTCGGCATATGAGACATTCGGTCCCAGGAAACGCGCTGAATAGATACTGGGTTGACCGCCGAGTGCGTCAATTTCGAGGCCAGAGTCGTCGGCGAGTACAAGCATACTCGAAGCATGGGCATAGGCAAGAGCTTTAAGTTCCGCATTCTGCTGAAAGGTGGTTCCCGTTTCTTCGACATCCATATCGAGGGAAATATCTGAAAGAGAGAGGAGTTGGAAGGGTAGGTCAGCAAATATGGCACGATACTCCTCGATCTTATGACGATTCGTCGTTGCCAATAACAGGGAACGCATGTAAATAGGTCTCCAAACTAGACAGAAGGCGAATATTTAGTGCTATCTTACCATATTGTAAAGTGATTGTCGAGATTGAATATGCGCAATTTGGGCTATGCATGAAATAGTATTGCTCGAACAAGGTTGGTGTGGTGGTATTGGGCAAGCCAGTAGAGATGAGACACGACAAAAAAGTGCTTGACAAGCGATGAGGGTTAAGGTTATAATTTGCACGTTCACAAGGAACGATTAGCCGATGTAGCTCAGTGGTAGAGCACTCGTTTCGTAAATGAGCGGTCGTCAGTTCAATCCTGACCATCGGCTTCTGTAGAAAAAGAGATGCAAGTTTTCTGCTTGCATCTCTTTTTCTATTCGTCTAACGACAGTATCTCTAGCCAACTATCAGTTTCATGAGTTTCGCGCCAATGCCGCTTCGCATGACAGTTTACACAAAGCACATCACACTTTTCCATTTCGTTTGTTATTTGTTTTACACTCCTTGCTCTGGATATAACATTTGAAATGGTAAAACTCTTTTCAGTTCTATCTCGATGATGAAATTGTAGTAAAGCAGGATGACTTATGCCACAGTCCATACAGGAAAGAGCACTCTTGTATCTTCTAAACCAGTTATAGATATCTTCCTGTCTCTTTTTCTTTCTGTCTATCACTAATTGTTTATGATCTTGATACCATTTCTTGCCATATTCTTTTGCATGTTCCAAACGCTTTTCTCTATCTTTATATGGCATTTACTTTTCTCCTTATTGCTCATCAGTAAGGGGCAACACTTCTCTCCAATCATCGAAATCATGTGTTTCTCGCCAGTGGCGTAGTGCGTGGCAGTTACCGCAAAGCACTTCACACTTGCTAATTTCCTTTTCTATCTTACTGATAGTCATATATTTGCGTCCTGCAATGATGCTACCGATGGTGAAGCTTTTTTCTTCTCGGTTTAGATGATGAAATTGAAGACATGCTGGATGATTTTCGCCACACTCTACACAACAAAGTTGACTTTTATATTTTTTGAGCCATGCCTTTAACTCTTCCTTATGTTGCTTGTGCTTGTCAAGTAGCCTGTCTTTGTGCCTTTGATACCATCCTTTGTTATACTCTCGAAAATATGCTTTACGCTCTTCGTCATCTTTGTATGCCACATAGCCCCCAAACTCAATTTTTATAATTCTACTAGTGCTGTTCTAATATCTTTGATTAAACCACTATGTTAACATAGACAGGGTTGTGGGTCAATGATAGAATGGTACTAATAGAATCGAGGCTACAAGCATGGTGAGATTGAAGGTACGCGAAATCGCGGAAGCGAAAAAGATAAATATGTCCAAGCTAAGCCGTATGGCAGACCTGAATTATAATACGGTTCGGGCCATTTGGGATAATGCGACGAAGGATGTAACATTGAGCACGCTTGAGAAGATTGCGAAGGCATTGAAAGTTGAGATTGCAGAACTTATCGAAATGTTACCTGACGAGTAACGCCTGCGTATCTTTAGTTAGAGCCTGAAGGTCATGTACGAAGCCTATGCAGGAACAAATTTGGCTTTAATGGGAATAGGTCCATCCTCTGAAGATGCAGGACTAATTTTGATCTCTGCTTGTAGCCCTAGCGCACGAAGTATATCTGAGATAGTATCCAGAGTTGGATTTGGATGAGTAGCGTTAAACAAGCGTGTGATGGTTGAACGTTGCACTCCCATTCGCTCAGCAAGTTCTTTCTCACTTACATTGAGTGCCTTACGTGCCTCTTCGAGTATCTGAAGCAAGGCAATTTCTGCACTCATATCATAAAAAGCCTCTGCAAATTCTGGATCGCTCAAATCTTCATTCAAACGCTGATGAAATCGGCTCATGACTGTTCCTCCTGTTCAAATACTTCGGGGCTTATCTTATGAGTATCCTTATAATCCTTCCAGTAACCGAATGCTTGATTGAGATCAGCTAGTGAAGCAGGTTGCCCTACCCGCTTTATGTAGCCATGCAACAGTATAACTCTGTTATGCTCTCCATCGAAGCCGAAAAGCTCTCGTCCTAGAAACCCATTAAAGATCGTGCGTATCTCCCATAACCCCTTGTAATCATGGCATGGCTCAATAAGTCCCCCACCAAGTTGAGGCCCGTACAGTTCAATTGCAGCAGCAATAGCTCTCAACTTAGCACTAAGCTTTTTATGATGACGCTTTAAGCTGTTCTCGAACTCTTCAGCAGGCTGGATCATATCCACTTGCTCATAATATTCAACGACCCATCTCATAAAGAGAGGGTAACATATATGATACTTCTTGTCAAGATACTACTCACAACCGTGAAATCGCCTTCGTAATTTCCCAGGCATTGTATATTGAGATTGCAGAACTCATCAAGATGTTACCCGATGAGTAACATCTGTATATCTCTCATCATCGCTTGTAGGTTATTATTGAGAAGAGGACGGTTGGGATACTTCTGCGTTACATATGCGAACTTCCTAATCGCAATAAGTAGACTTGAGAAGCTTATACGCAGTTCATAATCGAGTGGTAAAGCTGCCACCTCTTTGTAGCCTTCTATCAAGTAGGGCAAGACGAGATTCGGCAACTTTTCGCCATCATGTATACGAAAGTGGCCCAGGTCATAAAATAGGTTGGCTCCTCGAATTTCGCCAAAGTCGATGATGCCTGTGTAATGGCCTTGTTGTTGATAGATGTGGGTTACGTCGAAATCGCCATGCGCGAGCTTTGCCTGCTCTTCGTTGAGCCATGTATCATAGCGTTCAAGGATAGAAGAAATAGCTACCACATCACTACTGCTTAGTATCTGGCTCTTTTCTAGTAAGATCAGATCGTTCTCAAGATGCTCATATATGAATGCTCTATAGGATAGGAACTCTGCTTCCAGTTGCGTTACTTGACTACGATCTCTACGAATCCAGCCAAAGTGTTTTACGGGTATACTATTGATGAGCGCAAGGTCTCTGCCAGCTTCTCTAAGAATAGCTTTTTGGTCCTCTCGTGAGGTGCAATACCCTAAATGAGTCCCTTGAATTTCTGTAGTAAGCATGAGTGATTGCTGAAAAACTGCATTGTAATGCTCGTAGTACACCACTTCTGACACTTTAACGCCTTTGGCTCTCAGCACTTGATGCACATGGACTTCGGGTGCAAAACTGGCGTCGATTTCTGGAAGAAGACGAAGATAGAAAATTTCGTTGTTGCTGTGCATTCTGTAGACGTAAGTAGAGACGCCTTCCTCTACACGTTCAATGAATGACATAGGAAGATGCAAGAGGAGATGTTGTATCTCTCTCCTTACCACCTGTATATCTGGTGAATCATTTCTGTTAGGGAACATGTTCACTACGTTTCTTTTTTTGCTATCACTGCAACAACTCGTCTATCGTATCGAGCACTTGCAGAATATCGAAGGGCTTGCCGAGATGAGCGTCACAGCCGACGGCTTTTGCGCGTTCCTCGTCGGCTTTTGTGACGTAGGCGGTGACGGCGATAATGGGCGTATGTTGAAACTCTGGCTTCTGACGTAATTGCTCGACCGCTTCCCAGCCCGTTATGCCTGGCAGAGACATATCCATAAGAATGAGGTTGGGATGATGGGCCACTGCTTGCTCCACCGCGACATTGCCATCTTCGGCGAAGTACAGCGTGTAGCCTTCGTCCTCAAGAACCTGTCCGAGCAGAGTACGCATGTCCTCACTATCATCGACAATGAGGATTGATTTGTTGTTTTGCACGTCTCTTACTACTCCTTTATCGCATCAGGAATGACGCGCAATATGATTACATCCGGCTTAGAGTTTTGCACGATGTCTAGCATTTGCAATTCACTAGACGCGGTTTTCACCGTTAAGCCTGCTTCAGAAAGGACACGCTCTAACATCTCGCGTGCTGAACGCTCCGTATTTAGGACAAGAAATGGTTGCTGTATGGTAGCGACATCAGATGAGACGTTTGTAGTTTCCACTTGTTCGGCTACGACACTGGAGGCAGTGATCGGCGCAAGCGTTTTATGCAACGCAACCTGACGTAGTGTGTTCAGCAATGAGTCGCGCTCCACAGGTTTCACAAGATATTCGTCAGCACCTAAGACATGGGCGGCTGAGCGGTCTTCGAGCACAGTAAGCATGATAACAGGAATTGTAGCAGTTGCAGGGTTAGAGCGTAGTTGATTCAGAATTTGCCAACCATTAACCTCTGGCATCATCACATCAAGCGTAACAGCTACTGGTTGTAACCTCTGTATCATTTCCACAGCTTTGGTCGAGTCGTTGATACCAACCACTTTATAAGGTGAGTTTTCTAGCGCGTTGTTGATAAGGCTGAGCACATCCGGGTTATCGTCAATCGCTAGTATAAGACGCTGATCTTGCTCATCACCTTCTTCGATCATCTCTATGATGTTAGCAGTTGACGACTTACCTTGAATAGATAAAGCTCCACTATTGAGGCGTGTATCATGTTGTTCAATACGCAAAGCACGAGCGCGAACAGGAAGATATATAGTAAATGTACTACCCTTGTCAGGTGTACTTTGTAGCTCTAGTTTTCCACCAAGAAGGGCAATTAATTGGCGTACGATAGAAAGGCCAAGACCCGTGCCACCATACTTACGCGTATTACTACCATCAACCTGATAGAATGCTTCAAAGATACGCTCTTGCATTTCTTGCGAAATGCCAATACCTGTGTCTTGTACGGAAATAGCGATTTGGTCAACATCACTATTATAACCGCTTTCAGCACGTTCGGACGTGCTATCCTTTGATACAAGGGACGCAGCATGTCTTGCGGTTACAGTAACTGAACCTTTTTCTGTGAATTTAAGCGCATTTGAAATCAGGTTTAGTAAGATTTGACGTAGTTTGATGGGGTCGGTTTCGATAAAGCTGATACCTTCTTCAACACTCCACTGCAAATTCAGCTTTTGTTCTGCTGCAATCGAATGCGTTTCCTCGACAACAGCTGAGAGCAGTTCTGGCAGGTCAACCTCGCTGTTGTTGACATCCATACGTCCCGCTTCGATCTTAGCCAGGTCAAGCACGTCGTTGATAAGTGATAGCAGGTGCTGTCCATTTTTCAGAATACGCTCAATATTACTCTTTTGACGCTGATTAAACCCTGCACTGTCAGTGGTTCGTAACAGTATTTGACTAAAGCCGATAATCGAGGTCAAAGGAGTACGCAGTTCGTGAGACATGGTTGAAAGGAATTGACTTCTAGCTTTATTAGCGTCTTCGAGTGCGGCATTTAGAACCGTGAGATCATCGCGCTGACGACGGAGGGCAATGTTTGCGACTTCTTGCTCACGACTACGCTTTTCTAGCTCCTCTGCTTGCTCCTGGATATGACGGTATGCTTGCGTATTGCTAAGGGCGGCAGAAAGGTTACTTGCTACGACATCTAGCACGTTGCGCGCGTTTTCGTTCATTGGATAGACCGAGCCTACTACAAGCACACCAAGTAAGTCTTTGCCATCAGCAAGTGGAAGATGATAGAGGCCAGCCGGAAGGACTGTGCCTAACGCGGTTCTAACACTAAAAGGACCTTTCTCACCACCATCGCGTGAGGAAAGATAGAGTGTTTTACGACTTTGTGCAACCTGCCCAACGAGACCTTCACCTAACTGGAAATCGCCTTGTATATGCTGAGTGTCCACACCCTGAGCAGCAAACATATTCAGTTGTCGGGTGGGATGGTCGTAGAGGTAAAGAACACCTACTTGTAAATTGAGGCGGACAAGCACGGTACGTATAAACTCTTTTGTCAACGACTCTACGTCTAAGCTTTTGGTAAGAATTGAGTTAAGTTCCTGCACACTCTCCATGATGTCGCGTTCTTGTAGAGCACTTTGCTGGTCCTGAAGTTTTGTCGCCATCGTGTTAAATGTGCGTCCTAACTGGCTTAACTCGTTATAGGAAAGGTCAGGCACACGGGCCGCAAGATTTCCTGAACCAACTTGCGCCGTTGCTGTTTGCAACGTAGCAAGCTGGTCTCGTAAGTTATCTGTAAGCCCGTTGAAGACACGCCACAAAACGATTATAGCAATGATCGAAAGAATGACAACAAACACGATAGCGGCAATGTTGATTGCGTTAACTTGAGTTTGTAAGTTCGTGATATCACTATTTACTATCGCTTGTAACTGTCCCATCGCGGAGCGAAAGGCATCGAATGATGCTTTTCCTACTGCACTGGTGCGCTCTGAGCGTGCAGTCGTGAGGTCGCCTGCCTGCATGTTCCTGATTTGTACGGTTGCGTAATTGTTGTACCAATCAGATGCTTGATTGTCTGCGTTTGTGATAAGGGCTGAGGTATTGCTAAATGAGGCATTGTTCGTCGCATTTTTCAATTGTTGAAGATAGGAGAGATATTGCGGTCTACCAGTATTAAATGGGTCAAGAAAGGTTGAATTGTTGGTACTTATATAGCCACGCACTCCAGTTTCTTGGTCAATCATTGAAGTCAGCATGCCATCCAAATTCTCCTGGATAGTAACTTTTTGTTCACCAAGATTATATTGACTTATAGACGCAAAGATGCCTGCTGAAACGCAAAGAATAAGTCCAATCAGCAATAAGCTAATAGGGGCAATGAGACCATTACGAAGCCGTCCTACAAGGCTCCGCTGCTGTATAGTAGGTAGAGTACTTGTTTGCATAGATTCCTCTCGCCACGTAGAGTATTTTGAATAAAGGCATGATGAAATATGTTTTTGTCTATTTTACCATAAGGTGGCAATTGACAGACGTTCTCTTTGGCTGCTATCATAGGCTGTATAGTAAAGTAAACCTCTCCCCAAGGAACAACGTTTGGCAATGGCGCCTCACATGGATTGATGTGAGGTTTTGTCTATTGGCGTATTGTTGCACTTAACACAACAGGATAAAAGCGTGATACGATCAGACAGGTCCGGTACATCCGAGCAACCCACATTGCCTCCACCATTCTCACAGTACCATCTCGATATAGCTTACGATGAGATGTTTCACAAGGGGGGTATAGCACGTCCTCCATATCAAGAATTATACCAACGATTGCTTGAATTGTCGATGGATACGTTACAACAACGACAACAGGCGGCAGATGTTGCATTTCTTAACCAAGGCATCACCTTCACTGTGTATGGAGGAGACGAAGGGACCGAGCGTATATGGCCTTATGATTTGCTACCTCGCATTATTACAAGTGGAGAATGGGAAGTTATTGAACGTGGCTTGACGCAACGTATTACCGCGCTCAACTTATTTTTGAAAGACATCTATCATGATGGGCGTATTCTCACTGAGGGAATTGTGCCACGTGCCCTCATCTATAGTTGCAAGCACTTCCGACGCGAGATGCAAGGGCTACAGGTGCCTCACGATACCTACATCTCAATCGTAGGCTCGGACCTGGTACGTTTGCCTGATGGCACTTTTGCCGTACTAGAGGATAACCTGCGCGTCCCAAGCGGGGTGTCCTACATGCTAGCCAATCGTCAAGTTATGAAGAATGTCTTTCCCGCGCTCTTTGGCAGCTATGATGTGCGCCCAATCGACCATTATGGGCAAGCACTACTCAACACCCTTTCGTCACTTGCCCCACTCATGCGTCCCGATCCCACCATTGTTTTGCTAACCCCTGGAGTATATAACTCGGCCTACTTTGAGCATACCTTTCTTGCTCGCCAAATGGGAATCGAGTTGGTCGAGGGACGTGATCTGGTTGTGCATGACAACATCGTCTATATGCGCACTACGGCTGGCCTGCGGCGAGTCGATGTGATTTATCGACGTATCGACGACGATTTCCTGGACCCAATAGCATTCCGTGGCGATTCAACCCTCGGCGTTCCTGGTCTACTTAATGCATATCGTGCAGGTAATGTGTCGCTTGCAAACGCGATAGGAACAGGTATCGCTGACGATAAGGCACTCTATGCCTATGTACCAGCGATTATTCGCTTTTATCTCGGAGAAGAGGCGATTTTGCCAAATGTCGAAACCTATCTTCTTACAGACGCATCGCAACAACGCTATGTGCTTGAGAATCTGGACAAACTGGTAGTCAAAGCGGTCGGCGAATCTGGTGGGTATGGTATGCTGATTGGTCCCTATAGTACAGTGGTGCAGCGTGAGGAATTTCGGCAGGCTATTCTTGCCAATCCACGTAATTATATCGCGCAACCAACCCTCTCCCTCTCACGCGCCCCTTGCGTGATGGATGGACAAATCGAGCCTCGACATGTTGATCTGCGCCCATTTATTCTCAATGGAGACCGTGTGACTATTGTTCCTGGTGGTCTCACACGTGTAGCACTGCGCCGTGGTTCGCTTGTCGTCAATTCGTCGCAAGGTGGTGGCAGTAAGGATACATGGGTTTTGAACCATGAATAAGATTATCAATGATGAAAAACATTGTGAGTTAGATCAGGGCACCCGCAAGGGGATGCCCTTCCCATACGATGTGAGAAAAGATATTCATATATGGGAGGGGCACCCGCAAGGGGATGCCCTGGCACGTTTCAGTCAGGAGAACCGTCATGCTGTCACGTGTCGCTGATAGCCTCTATTGGATGAGTCGCTATTTAGAGCGTGCCGAACATACGGCACGTTTGCTCGATGTCAACCTTAACCAGATGCTGGAAACTGCTCAATATGCTGATTTGCGCTGGGAGCGTTTGTATCATAGTTTGCGCATTTCTGCATTGGAAGGCGGAGATGATGAGGCATATCGTATCACACACTATCTCACGTTTGATACATCCAATAGTGCTTCGATTGTCTCATGTCTCGCAGCTGCACGCGAAAATGCACGGCAGGTACGTGAGCAAATTAGCTCTGAGATGTGGGAACAGTTGAATAGGCTCTATCTACGTGTAAAGCGTACTACCATCGAAGATATATGGCAGAGGCAGCCGCATATGTTCCTGGCAGGAGTGAAAGAAGGCGTTCAACTCTTTCAGGGTGTTACAGACGCAACGATGAATCATAGTGAGGGATGGCACTTTATTCGCGTTGGCTGCTATATCGAACGCGCTTCGCAGACCTCAACCCTGTTAGATGTGCATTTTCACTCACTGATGGAGATACAGGAACCATTTACGAATGCCTCGCTTGACTATATGAGTTGGGTTGGCTTGCTTCGATCATGTGCCTCGTTCGAGTCGTATTGTAAGGTGTATACCGCAAACATTCAGCCTAATCGTATCGCGGAATTTTTGTTGCTGAATGCAGAGACGCCACGCTCGATACGCTTTGCCGCAACCATGATGCAGAGTGCTCTACAAACCATCACAAAAATAACGACGGTGCGGAACGCAGGACGCGTTGAACGGTTAGCGGGACGATTGAGAGCTTCGCTTGACTACGATCAAATCGACGAGATCATGAGTGGAAGTATGCATTCCTACCTGGAAAACATTCAGTTTCAGTGTCGGCAGATCAATGAGGCCGTGTATCAGGTCTACATCACCTATCCTATTGATGTCGCGCTCACTTCATAAGGACGACGCTCATGTATTACACCATTCGCCATATCACGCGCTTCCGGTATAGCGCACCCATCAGTGAGAGTATCATGGAGGTGCGCATTCAGCCACGCACGGAAGGAACACAGCATTGCCTGGATTTTCGCCTGACGACTACTCCACGCTCGCGCATCCTGGACTATCGTGGTGAGCAAGGAAACAAGGTGCATCACTTTGATGTTCCAAACCGTCATGCACAACTCACGATCAATGCACACTCGCTTGTTGAACTGATACCGCCAGCAGAGCCACCAGAAGCGTTGGAACCTAGTGCGTGGGAAGAACTTGATGCTCTGACAGCCGACGACGAGTACTGGGACTCTCTTGTACCAAGTCATTTCGCCAGCCCGACAGAACTCCTATACGCTCTAGCGAAAGAACTCAATGTGCAAAGGCGCGACGACCCTTTGACAGTGCTACGAGAGATCAATACAGGCTTGCACAATAGTATTGAATACTCACCAGAAATTACTACAGTTGATTCGCCCATTGATGACGCCCTAACCGTTCGCCGTGGCGTGTGCCAGGATTTCGCGCATATCATGATTACGCTTGTACGTACACTCGGCATTCCATGTCGTTATGTTAGTGGCTATCTTTTTCACCAAGGTGGGTATAGAGACCGCTCCTCTGAAAGTGCTACTCACGCATGGGTTGAGGCCCTACTTCCTGATCTAGGTTGGGTTGGCTTTGACCCTACAAACAATACATTGGCAGGAGGACGCCATATTCGTGTTGCTGTCGGACGTGATTATGCTGACGTACCACCAACACGTGGTGTCTTTCGAGGCAACGCGGAAAGCGAACTTGCCGTTACCGTTAAAGTATCGCTTTCCGATGTGCTACCTAGCGGATATGAAGCGGTTGCAGTGCAGAAGGAGAAGGAAGAAGAGTGGATTCCCGTTACTACGACAGGCTATGAACAACAGGAACCACTGCCTCAGCAGCAACAACCTCAGCAACAACAGCAAATGTAGGGACCGATTTCTTGTTTATTAAATAACGTAGATATCTGTAGGGACCGCTTTTTT
>CAXUHF010000037.1:0-42702 GCA_964250765.1 uncultured Ktedonobacteraceae bacterium
TAAAGACACTATTAATGTTCGTTTGTTGAACTAGGGCACCCGCAAGGGGATGCCCCTCCCATATGATGACGGTCCGTTGTAGGCTCCTTCGTGTATGGGAGGGGCATCCCCTTGCGGGTGCCCTGGCTTCTTTACGCTCGCTCGACTGCTTTTAGAATGGCACGCCGTGCCATCACGGTGGTCATTTGAGTGCGATAGGCTTTCGAGCCATGAAGGTCTTCGATTAACGTGAGTCCTTCGGCGGCATGACTAGCCGCTTCTGTCGCAATCGTCTCGTCGATTTTTTTGCCGACGAGTGCTGCTTCTACCGCACTGGCACGTGTGGTTTTAGTTCCTGCACCTGTAACAGTAACGCTTGCCGCGCTACAGGTACCGTCACTACCAAGCGAAATGACTGCGGCTACACCAGTTACCGCATAGTGTGAAGCTTTGTTTTCGAGCTTCATATAGGCGGTGCCTGTATGAGTAGCAGGAATGGCAAAGCGAATCTCAGTGAGCAATTCACCAGCCTTCAGTGCTGTTTCAAACGTATCGACGAAGAAATCGTCGGCGGCGATGGTGCGTTTGCCTGTGGCACTCTGTGCGACAATCTCAGCTTTGAGGGCTAAGATAATCGAGGGCATGTCACCTGCTGGATCAGAGTGTGCGATGCTGCCGCCGAGTGTGCCACGATTGCGCACCTGTTGGTCGCCGAGTACTGAAGCTGCATCCGACAATAACGCGAAGTGCTGACGCAACAGTTCTGAACGAGCAACAGTTGTATAAGTTGTCATCGCGCCGACGGCAACAATACCGTTTTCCTCACGAATGTACGAGAGTTCCGCGATTTTGCCGATATCAACGAGATGTTCGGGCTGAGATAGGCGAAGTTTCAGTGATGGGATGAGGCTATGACCACCAGCCAACACCTTGGCATCATCGCCATATTGTTGTAGCAAAGAAATTGCTTCATCCACCGTCTTAGCTGGGTGATAATCAAAGGCTGCGGGAACAGACATGTGCTTTCTCTCCTCTTCATCATACATAGAAATAGGGGAAGACATCCGACTCGTTACGAACCGAATGTCTTGCTCATCACAATTTTACTGCTGATGAATGATCTTCCACAATTTCTCTGGTTTCATAGGCATATCAATGTGTGGTACGCCAAGTGCATCCGCTACTGCCGCCGCGATAGCGGGTGTGGAGCCGATGGTACCAGCTTCGCCGACACCTTTGACACCTAGTGGGTTCACACTTGTAGGCGTCGTGGTGTGGTCAAGTTCTAACATGGGGAACTCCGGCGCAATTGGCATGGCATAATCCATGAACGATGCTGTTAGGAGCTGACCATCTTCGCCATACACGATTCCTTCATAGATGGCCTGACCAACCCCCTGCGCGATACCACCGTGAACCTGACCCTGTACGAGCAAGGGGTTCAACTGGCGTCCACAATCGTCAACTGCTACGTAGCGTACAATCTCCGTCTCGCCCGTGTCCTTGTCTACCTCAACGACACAAATGTGTGTGCCGAAGGGGAAGGTGCAGGACTCTGGCTCGAAGAAGGCTGTTGTTTCCAACCCTGGCTCCATTCCTGGTGCTAGTGTATTGGAGGAGTTTGCTGCAGCTGCAACTGCGTTGAAGGTGACAGACTTCTGAGGTGAGCCTGCGACGGAAAACTCGCCGCCTTCCAGGTTCACATCCTCTGGACTTGCCTCTAGCATGTGTGCCGCAATCTGCTTCATCTTCTCTTTTAAGCGTAGTGCCGCATTTAAGACGGCTGAGCCACCAACGGAGGTACCTCGGCTTCCATAAGTGCCACGTCCTTCTGGTGTAGACTCTGTATCGCCGTGCAGAATGATGACGTTTTCCATTGGAATGCCAAACTCGTCGCCTACAAGCTGTGCAAACGAGGTTTCTTGTCCTTGCCCATGTGGTGATATGCCAGTGTAGACATGGACTGTACCAGTTTGTTCGATACGCATACGCGCACCCTCGAAGCCTCCATCAGGAAGGACGCCCTTAGGTCCAAGTCCGCAGATTTCTACATAAGAAGAGACGCCGATACCCAGGAGTTTACCATCAGTGCGGCTCTGCTTCTGCTGTGCGCGGAGGCTCTTGTAGTCGATCAGTTCCATTGCCTTTTCCAGCGCAATTGCATAGTTGCCTGTGTCATAGACAGGACCTGCTGAAGCCTTGTATGGAAATGCATCTGACTTCACGAAATTGACAAGCCGTACGTCTGCCGGGTCCATGCCCAATTCGTTCGCGATGAGGTCCATTGTGCGTTCAATAAGGAAGGTTGCCTCTGGGCGACCCGCACCACGATAGGCGTCTGTTGGAGCCTTATTCGTGAAGACGATATCACACGCGGTATAGGTCACTGGGATGTCGTAGCAGCCGTCAACCATTGGGAGAGTGAAGGCGATAGCAATGACATCGGTGAAGAATTGGAGATAGGAGCCGAGGTCAGAAATGACGTGCACCTTAAATCCGTGTACCTTGCCGGTGCGGTCTATGGCCGCTTCAACAATATCAATCTGGTCACGTCCATGAATGGTTGCGGCAAAGCTTTCGCTGCGATCCTCGATCCACTTGACGGGCTTGCCCAACTGCATTGATGCGAATGCGGCAAGTGCCTCTTCGGGATAGATTTCCAATTTGCAGCCGAAGCCACCACCGACTTCGGGAACGACCACATGTACTTGATGCTGTGGAAGCTTCACCTGTTCCGCAAGATAATTACGTAGTAGGTGAGGAATTTGGGAAGAACTCCAGATGTTGAGCATCTTATCAGATTTGCGGAATTCAGCGATGACGCCACGCGTCTCCATTGGTGAGGGTGCGACGCGCTGATTGACGAAGCGTCCTTTAACGATGAGTCCACCATTCGCCACTGTGTCCGCGAAGACCTTATCTATCTCTTCTGTTGGAGGATGGATAGGCAGCGCGACGTTTGTACCATACTCTTCATAAAGTATTGGCGCGTCAGGCTGCATGGCTTTCTCAAGGTCGATAGCGGCAGGAAGAGGCTCGTAATCAACATCAATCAGATCAACGGCATCGCGTGCTGTGTACTTGTCATCAGCGATAACGATTGCGACTGGATCACCATAGAAGCGTACTTTGCCTTCTGCGAGTGGCCCACGACGACCCATACCCTTGTCAATATAAGGTGGGAGAGGTGCCGCAACAGGGATGTTGCCAACTTTGCCTTTGAGGTCCTCTGCCGTATAGACAGCGATCACGCCTGGATGATTGCGTGCGGCTTCGGTGTCAATGCTATTAATACGTGCGTGACCATAAGGGCTACGGAGAACCGACATATGAAGCATGTTGAGCATCTTCATATCGTCTACATAAGTAGCCTGTCCGGTGATTAAACGGGGGTCTTCACGCCTCTTAACTGGCGTACCAAGTGTAGCTGCAATGCCCATGAGTGTGCAAGTCCTTTCTCATATATGAGAAATGAAACAACAATGAATATTCTTGCATCCTTGCAGACAGTTCTTAGTCTGCCGCAGTAACTGGTTCGGAGGCACCTGCACGCATGTGTTCAGCAGCAGACTGAACGGCACGCACAATATTCTGGTAGCCGGTGCAGCGGCAGATATTGCCTTCAAGACCCTTGCGGATCTCTTCTTCACTTGGATTGGGGTTATTTTTGAGTAGTTGATAGGAGGCCATAATCATACCGGGAGTGCAGTAGCCGCACTGTAGGCCGTGTTTCTCCCAGAAGCCTTCTTGAATGGGGTGGAGTATATCACCATTGGCGATACCTTCAATCGTGGTTACTTCGTCGCCGTCAGCTTGTACAGCAAGAACGGTGCATGATTTCACTGCTTCACCGTTGAGCATGACTACACAGGCACCACATTGAGAGGTATTGCAGCCAATATGTGTTCCTGTCAGGTCCAAGGTGTCGCGTAAATAATGGGCGAGCAGTGTGCGAGGCTCGACCTCTGATTGCTGTTTTTGACCGTTCACGGTCACTGTAATTGCGCGCTTCATCGTTACTAATGGTCCTCCATGTAGCTAAGCTGCGTCCTCCTCCATTAACATCTATGGAAATACGAGGAAAAACGCGATTGTTCCTGTATACTGTTCATTCAGTGTGAGGCTCTATGCTGTGAAAGACGAATGAAAACTCCTTTCAATATAGATAATATGAGGGATGATGCTAGTACAGATAAGCGAGACACTAGCCTAACAGAGAGTAGCATAATAAAGGTTACATTGTCAAATGGTATCAAGTCAATGTATGAGCTAGACTACAGCCTCTTCCTGCACCAGATTGTGTGTAGTTTTGAGTGATGCCCCTGTGCCCTTGTTGCGTAACATAAGCATCTCTGCTGCAATGCTCAATGCGATTTCATCAGGCGTTTTCGCTCCAATATCCAGTCCAATGGGTGCATGAACCTGAGCGAGTCGCTCTGGTGCTATACCCTCTTTCATCAAGGTTTTGAAGATATTCTTGACTTTGCTAGGACTCCCAATCATTCCAATGTATGTTGCTTTACTCTCCAGTGCAGCGTGTAAAGCTTCTTTGTCGAGTGTATGACCACGAGTGACAATCACGATCCAGCTTGACTCGTCCGGTTCTAGTTTGCGGATTGTTTGTGGGATGTCGCCAAAGGCAAGTTGTACTTTGTCCCCAAAGGCTTGTGGATTGGCGAAGTCTCGACGGTCATCAACGACCACGATGCGATAGTCGAGATGAAGCGAGAACCGTGCAAGGGCTTGTGCAACATAGCCCGCACCAACGATAATAAGTCGCGGTTCAGGTCGTAGCACTTCCAGAAGGACCTCTAGCGTCGCGCCACAACTACCCACAGCTTCCCCATTGTCAGCATCCATGTGGACATGGACAGTTTGCGACTGGCCTTCGCTCAACGCTTTAAGTGCCTCTTGCGCTATCTTGCCATCGGTTAGAGGGCCTGCTATGCCTTCGCTGACGCTTCCATCTGAGTGGACTAACATTTTGCTGCCGATACCACAAGGTGCGGAGCCAACTGTCTTCACAACGGTTGCGATGACAATACGTTCCCCTTGTCGTAACGCGTCTTGGATTTCATTATAGACACTCGTCGTGTTCATGAGGACACAACCTTTCGCGTATGCGTTTGTGGAAGCGCGTCGGATGTTTTGCCATAGCGTATGGCAACGATCTCTGCCATAATCGCAAGAGCAATCTCCTCTGGTGCCTTCCCACCGATGTTAAGGCCGATAGGTCCATGAATGCGCTTTACTTGCTCTGGAGTCAAGCCATTCTTTATAAGACGTTCTGCACGTTCTTCGCCTGTTTTGCGACTTCCGATAGCTCCCACATAGCCCACGTCATGCCTGAGCACCACGTTCAGGGTTGGTTCGTCAAACTTCGGGTCGTGCGTGAGCACCGCAATAGAGGTTGATGGATTGAGGTCCATATGCTCTAACACTTCGTCGGGCCATTCGACAATTAAGTCGTCAGCATGAGGGAAGCGTTCGCGCGTGGCAAAGGCAGCACGGGCATCAATGATGGTGACATGATAGTTGAGTGTCTTAGCAAATATTGTTAATGGAATAGCAATGTGTCCTGCACCAACAATAATCAATGATGGTGGTGGTGGGAAGCCTTCAATGAATACCTCATATGGCTCTTGTGCCTCAGCTGTGCTATCAAGCGTGTAAGTATGTGTTTGTGCTTCACCTTTCCACATCGCGCGCTCGGCGTCTACTTGCACGAGCGTGTCAAGCGCGGTCTGTCCAAGTGTGCCGCGTGTGGCTTTATTGGGGAATACAAGGAGTTTCGAGCCAATATTGTCAGCACCCCGTACTACGGTTGCTAGTGCCGCGCCCTTTTCCTTTTCTATTTGGTCTTTTAACGCTTCATAGAGTCCACTCATAAATGACTCCTACATACTTCTTTGTACAAGATGTGCAGCGAAATGTTGATGATAATAAAGATGTCGAGATACTACCAATCCAGGCGTTCCACAAAGACCTGAATGGTGCCGCCACATGCGAGGCCGATTTGTTCAATATTCTGCTCTTCGGTAATGCCGAATTCGAGCATTTGTGGCTTGCCATCTTCGATAACTTCTAAGGCCGCATGTACTACGGCTGGTTCTACACAACCGCCGCTTACTGAACCTGCAAGTTCGCCACTCTCACTGACCGCAAGTTTTGCCCCTGGTCTGCGGGGTGCCGAGCCTTGCATAGAGATAACGGTGGCAATGGCGACACGTTCGCCACGTCCCCGCCATTTTTCTACATCAGGTAATACATCTATCATCGGAAACCCCCTTGTTTATATACGCATAACCGTGCCAAACGTTAACCATAAGCGGACCTGGGCAACCTGCTCAGGTCTATCGCATGTCCTGATTATGGGCTGGTGAAAAAGTTTGTTTACTATAGTGTAGTATGTGCTTATAAACCATAGGTTGTCAAGTGAGGTAGGGACCGATTTATCACGTCCTCGTCGGCACGTCAACCGCCAAGAGGACGTGATAAATCGGTCCCTACAACCAACGTTATAGATGGATATGGCAACGCGTTAGGTGCGTCCTTCCCATATCGCCACCACTTGTTGATACGCTTCCCACGTATCCACATCGTAGTTAGGCATATCTTCATCCATGTCGAGCGTTGCTATTTCTTGACGATAGCGTTCAAGAACTTTGCGACCACCCTCATCGCCAGTCATCTCCATAAGTTCGGGGAAGAGGCTTGCGTCAAAGAGTGTGGGGTTGCCGCGTTTACCCCTATAGCGTGCTGTAATGATACGCTTGCCCGTGTTTTGCTTTGTCTCGATCATGCTATCGAGAATATGGGAAGTCATAAGCGGTTGATCGCCAAGAACAATCAACGCTCCGTTTACACTAGGGTACGAAGACATCAACGTCTCTATACCTTTGCGTAAGGAGGTACTCATGCCTTGTTGATAGTCAGGATTTTCGACGGTTGTAAGTTCTGATTCATAAGGAGTGAGTAGTGTACGTACTTGTTCAGCTTGGTGGCCTAGTACTATCACAAGAGGTCGTGCTTGTGAGGCAAGAACGGTTTCGACGACGTGGAGAAGTACGGGACGGTCTCCGAGCGGTAACAACAGTTTGTGCTGTCCTTGTCCCATACGGCTTGAACGACCCGCCGCCAAGAGAATAGCAGCAGTGGTAGTAGTGGACATACACAAAAATCCTTTCCAGTATTACAACATTTATAAGGAGTGTGGAACTGGTAGTGTTGCTTGCAATTCGTGCATCCACTCAAGGAGAGCACGTGTCTGATGAATGCGACTGCGTAACACAATCTGCTCAAAAAACGTGTCGTCGTCCTTAATTGCATCGGAAGAATGTTTCGATTCTAAATGATGCAGAAAACTGTTACACGCGGAAATTTCTTGGTCAATGAGATTGCTCATGGTATGAGGAATAAACTTTTGTACGAAGTAGAGCTTGAGAAGAAAAATAATGCGAATATCGCGAGGCTTTTCTACGGGTTGTGTTAACCACTCTTGAAAAATAGCGTCACCTGACTGAGTAAGTGCATGAATTTTACGTGGTGGGCGTGTTTCCTGAGTTTCTAATGTTGTCTCTATATAGTCTAGTTTCTCTAGTTTTTTGATGAATGCATACATCTGGTTCATTTCCAGATGCAGAATTTCTCCCAAGGTGCTGGTCTCAAACTTCTGAAACATCTCATAGCCATGCATGGGCCGATTCTTGAGCAGGCCCAGAATAATATACTCTGCTGGTGCACTAATCTGCATACACTTTCCTTACCACATAAAATGAGCTGAATGGAGTGAAATAGACTCTCCAATTATTCCATGTTTTCGTTAAGAACTGCAAGTCCCTCTATTTCAATCAATGCCTCATCCTGAAAAAAACGTGAGATTTCGAGCAGGGCAGTCGCTGGATAGTAGCTGCCAAAAAAGGTCCGATGTGCTTTGCCTAGTGCGGGAAGATTGGCACGATAGTCGTCGCGGTCAATGACAAAAATTGTGATTTTCACAATATCCTGCATTGTCCCGCCAGCAGTTTCAACAACAGTTTGGAGGTTCCGTAACACTTGTGTATATTGAGCAACGATATCGCCAGGTGCAACGATTCTACCTTCTTTATCGCTAGCGGTCTGTCCAGCGAGAAAGAGGAGGCGTCCACTAGTAGCAGCAATGCCGTGATTGAAGCCACTGGGACGTGCCAACGAGGGTGGGTTGATAATAGTTTTTTCCATATGTTTGTCTTTCTTATAGTCTGAATTATGACATAACTCCGCCACCATCTATGTTGATAGCTTGCCCTGTAATACCTTTACTACTGTCTTGTGCGAGAAAAGTGGCGAGGGAGGCTATCTCATCAGGTTCTATCAGGCGTTGTTGGGGGCTTGTTTTGGCGAGCGTCTCGCGTGCTTGTGCCTCGCTCATACCTGTACGAGCGGTGATGTTGCTCACGCTGGTATCAGTGAGAGGAGTATCAACATAGCCTGGGCAGATAGCATTTACCGTGATGTTATATGACACAAACTCGATAGCTAGAGCGCGAGTGAGGCCGAGGACGCCATGCTTCGCTGCGGTATAGGCTGCGATATAACGTCCACCAACTCTTGATGCGGTTGAAGCGATATTGATAATGCGACCCCAACGCTGTTCTACCAGAGTTGGCACAAAGGCTTTCGTTACAGCGTACACACTTGTCAGATTCACCGCGAGCATACGTTGCCAAAGCTCATCAGGATGATTCAAGAATTTATGGCTACTCGCATTGCCCGCGTTATTGACTAGAATGTCGATACCGCCCATCGTCTCTAAACACGTTTGTGCCATGTGTTGCACCTGTTCTCCATCAGTTACATCACAGGCAACCGCGTAGCCTTTGCGTCCTACTGCTTGTATCTGGATAACGAGTGAATTCAGTTCGGCTGGTGTTCGTGCGGTTACAACTACGTCGGCTCCCGCGTGTGCAAGGGCAAGCGCAATACTGCGCCCAATACCACGTCCAGCACCCGTGACTATGGCACGCTTTCCCAAAAGAGTGGACTGTTCGTTAACAGACATAGATAGTGTCCTTTCTTTAAGTGTAACGATACTCACGAGAAGATATTTAGTACGACGGACGCCCCTTGTGGGCGTCCCTACTATACACGATTAGGTGTGTACAGAGTTGCATATGGTAGGACACCCCTTGTGGGCGTCCGTCCTAGAAACAGGTTTAAAATTGTGAACGAATAATCCACAAATCAGGGAAAAACGGTTTGATGGTTGACGTGAGATACCCTGCACCGGACGAGCCACCAGTACCTGTTTTGTAACCGATGGTGCGCTCGACCATCTTTGAGTGTCTGTAACGCCATTCCTCAAATCCTTCATCCATATCCACAAGGTTTTCACAAATGTTGCTGACTGTGACGTTTTGATGATAGACATCAATGAGAATGCTTTGGATGGTGGTGGAGGGACTAATGGGCTGCGTGACATCTCGATGAAGTTGGTCGTCTGGGACGAGATAGCCATTGAGACTGAGATAATATAAGAATGCATCCCAGAGACTGGGTTGTACATAACGCTCCTGAAGCTTTTGTCGTCCCATTGAATCTTGTGTATAGTTGTGAAAGACCGTTTCACGTTTATAGCCAAAGACGAACTCTATCTCACGAAACTGGGCCGATTGGAACCCGCTAGCCGACTCTAAAAAGTTACGAAACGAGTTGAATTCAAGTGGGGTCATTGTTTCCAGTACATCAAGTTGTGCGACGACCGTTTTTAGAATGGCGAGGACACGACGTGTTACATGTGTAGCTCGTGCAGGTTCATTGGCACGCAATAGCATCATGAGATAGTCGATTTCGTACAGTATCTGCTTGAACCAGAGTTCGTAGACCTGATGAATTACGATAAAGAGCATCTCATCATGCTCTGGTCCATGAGGTCCAGTGCTTTTAGGTGTTTGCAGATCGAGCAGTTCGTCAACCCGCAGATAGCTGGCGTAGGTGAGTGATTTCGACATGAGCAGTTCCTTTTTACTTTACGAGTGCTGACGCAGTTTGTAGCGTTGGACTTTGCCCGTATCAGCGCGTGGTAACTTGTCGCAAAACTCAATGGCGCGCGGGTACTTATAAGGAGCGATATGCTGTTTGACAAAATCTTGCAGGATTTTCGCCGTCTCGTCGTTTCCTACGTAACCAGTGTTGAGAACAACAAATGCTTTGATGATCGTGCCTCGTACTGAATCGGGAGCACCCACAACGGCGCATTCCGCAACAGCGGGATGTTCTAACAAGGCACTCTCGACCTCTGGCCCTGCAACATTGTAGCCTGCTGTAACAATAATATCGTCTGTGCGAGCTTGAAACCAGAAGTAGCCATCTTCATCCAGTAAATAGGCATCGCCTGTCATATTCCAGCCATCTTGTACATAGCTTCGTTGACGTTCATCAGCAAGATAGCGGCATCCTGTTGGTCCCTTCACGCCGAGGCGTCCCACTGATCCAGCAGGTAACATATTACCTGCATTATCAAAGATAGCCGCTTGATAGCCCAACACTGGTTTCCCCGTTGCTCCTGGGCGTATATCAACACCTGCTGCTGCAATAAAGATGTGTAACATTTCTGTAGAGCCAATACCGTCAATGATGTCGATGCCCGTTGCATTTCGCCATAATGTACGTGTTGAAATCGGTAATGCCTCGCCAGCAGAGACGCTTTTTTGTAGCGATGAAAGATCAAACTTACTCGCAAATCTTGCCATTTGTCGGTAGAAAAGAGGTGAAGACCAGACAACCGTTGCAGAATAATCTTGAATAGCCTGCAATAAGCTTTCAGGAGTTAATTTTTCCAACAACACCGTCGCGGCACCAACGCGGAGCGAGAAGAGCAGAAGCGCACCAAGTCCAAAGGTAAAGGCCAATGGCGGTGTACCAATACAGGTATCGTTGGCTGTGAGATGCACTACTGATCTAGGGAAGCAATCGCTTGCTGCAAGGAGGTCGCGGTGAAAATGCATTGTTGCCTTTGGCTTTCCGGTTGAGCCAGAGGTAAAGGCGATAAGAGCCGTATCATCGGCGGCAGTTTCTACTGCTTTGAACGGTTCCTGCCAAGAAGACATACGTGCTTCAAGTCCATCGCTGGAGGTGTTGTTAAAATAAAGAATCTGTTGTAGAACAGGACAACGCTGCTGGGCTAATTGCAATTCAGTCTCTAACTGCCTATCACAGATAGCAGTGCTGATATGTGCCAACGTGATAGCATCGACCAATTCTTTCTCGCGCAACAGGGGCATAGTTGCCACTGCGATCAGTCCGGCTTTGACAACGGCAAGCCAACAAATAGCCATCATTGGACTGTTAGCACCGCGAAGAAGCACGCGGTTTCCTGGCACAAGTCCCATATCGGTTGTCAGAACGTGTGCTACCGAATCAATCTGCTCCTGTAATTGTTGATAGGTGAGCATCCCATTAGCACCATAGATAGCAGGACGCTCACCACGCCCTTGCCGAACCCAGGAATCTACTAGCTCAGATACAGCGTTAAGTTGAGCGGGATACTGTAATTCCGGTAGTGTGAAAATCAGGTCGGACCACTGTTCGCGTGGAGGTAAATTGTCGCGTGCAAATGTGTCACGATGAGCCGAAGATGTGGTCATGTTAGTTCCCTCCTTAATTCCCTTGAAAGACTGGTCGCTGTTTGGCAACAAACGCTTCATAGGCGCGGTGAAAATCTTGTGTTTGCATACAAATGGCTTGTGCCTCGGCCTCGGTTTCGATGGCCTCATCCAGGCCCATTGCCCATTCCTGGTGCAACAATTTCTTTGTCATCGCGTGTGCAAACGTTGGACCGTTCGCAAGTTGCGCCGCCATATCTTGGGCCTTGAGAAGCACGTCATCTGAGGAGTGGAGCGCGTTAAAGAAGCCCCAACTCAACCCTTCTTCGGCAGTCATTGTACGTCCAGTATAAAGTAGTTCTGCTGCACGTCCTTGCCCTATCACACGTGGAAGCAGTGTACATGCACCCATATCGCTACCAGACAAGCCGACGCGTGTAAAGAGAAAGGCGGTTTTGCTGTCAGGCGTGCCATGGCGCAAGTCTGATGCCAGAGCTAGCATTGCACCTGCTCCTGTACACACACCATCAATAGCGGCGAGAATAGGCTGTGGACAGGCACGCATTGCTTTGACGACATCACCAGTCATGCGTGTGAAGTTCAACAATTCAGGCATGGTCATGCGTGTGAGTGGACCGATGATCTCATGCACATCACCACCCGAACAGAAGTTACCACCCGCCCCAGTAATAACAACAGCTTTGAGCGTTTCATCATAAGCTAGTGCACGGAAGGTATCGCGTAGTTCAGCATATGACTCGAATGTAAGCGGATTTTTCTTTTCAGGACGATTGAGTGTGATCGTGGCAACGTTGCCTGTCACCTGCCATAAGAAATGTTGCGCCATGCATCAACCTCCATTCTATTTGTCAGCATCGACATATCACATCCTCATTGTCCATTAGTCGCCAAGCGGATGCGATAAATTGGTCCCTACATGATGTTTGATTTTGCCTAGTAAGGTGTATATGTGTTGTTGTTCTTGCGTCGTCAAGTCGCCTAACCATTCCTCGATCCAGGTCGCATGAACACTTGCCATCTGGTCAAAGGCGATACGTCCTTTGTCTGTGAGTCGCACTTTTTTCGCACGACGGTCATTGGGTTGTGGCACACGCTCGACAAGTTCATCACGTTCGAGATTATCAGTTATACCAGTAATATTGCCACCTGAAACCATCATGCGTTGCGATAACTCGCTCATAAGCAAACCATCGGGAAAGCGTGCAAGCTGTGCCATCAAGTCAAAACGTGGTAACGTTGTATCGAACTCGCTCCGCAGACGGCTACTTATTTGATTTTCGATGAGCGTTGTACATGTCAACAGTCGTAACCACAAGCGTAGTACTCCAGGTTCTACCTCGTGGTCTGTAGTTTGTGGTTCCGAAGAAGCACTATGTATTGTCATATGTTAGCGTTACTTTCTTCTTTTAAGTTCTGTCGCTTTAACCAGGGCACCCGCAAGAGGATGGCCCTCCCATATCACGTGGCTCCATAAGCGCGTTCGCATATGAGAGGGCCATTCCCTTGCGGGTGCCCTTGCCTCTGTCAAATAACGATTGCCTACGGACGTTCGGTTTTTGAGAGATTACGTTCAAGCTGTGCTTTGCCATTGAGATACTGCGGAGGCCACGGCATATCGGTATAGCCAAGTTGTGCCGCCGCGTGTAGTGTCCAATAGGGGTCGGCAAGGTGCGGACGCGCAAGCGCGCACAGGTCGGCTCGACCTGCTGCAATAATACTGTTCACATGGTCTGGCTCAAAGATGGCACCAACCGCCATTGTAGCGATACCTACCTCGTTGCGGATACGGTCAGAAAAGGGTGTTTGGTACATACGCCCATAGGTAGGCTTTGCCAGACGTGTTGTCTGTCCCGATGAGACATCAATCAGGTCGGCCCCCACTTCCTTAAAGAGATGCGCAATCTCTACTGCATCGTCTGATGTGTTACCACCTTCAGCCCAATCATGTGCCGAAATGCGTACCGACATTGGCTTATGTGCAGGCCACACGTCTCTAAGAGCAGAAAAGACTTCTAATGGATAGCGACAGCGATTTTCTAACGAACCACCGTATTCGTCAGTACGGATATTTGTCAGTGGCGAGATAAAGCTAGAAAGCAGATAGCCATGTGCGCAATGAAGTTCTAGCCAATCAAAGTCGCATTCTTCAGCCCAGAGCGCGGCTCGCACAAAGTTTGCGAGCACGCTGACCATATCTGCTCTTGTCATAGCGCGTGGCATCTGGTTGTGTGGTCCATATGGTATAGCAGAGGGCGCGAGCAGAGGCCAGTTGCCCTCTAACAGAGGTTCATCGCTGTCTTCCCAACCAAGTTGTGTTGAGCCTTTTGGTCCGGCATGACCAAGTTGCATGCCAATTTTGGCTGGTGTGCGTGTGTGTACATAGGAGACGATGTGTCGCCATGCGTCGCGGTGTGCAGATTGATACATGCCCGCACAGCCAGGAGTGATACGAGCATCGGGTGATACGCAGGTCATTTCAGTAAAAATCAATCCTGCTCCACCATGTGCACGGCTTCCTAGATGCACCAGATAAAATTCATCGGGCGTGCCATCTTGACATGAATACATCGCCATTGGTGAGACGACAACGCGGTTAGGTAGTGTCAGTTCACGAAGTCGAAAGGGCGTAAACATTGGTGGAACAGCCTTTGCTGGCATTCCACTTTTTTGTGCCATCCACGTTTCTATACCAGTAACGTACTCTATATCGCGCAGGCGTAGATTTTCATGTGAGACGCGCTGACTTCTTGTGAGCAGACTATATGCGAATTGTTCCGCTTCAAGCGCGGTATAGCGTTTGACATTTTCAAACCAATCGGTGCTATTGCGTGCGCTATTCTGCAGCTTGATAACCTCTATCTTACGTTCTGCTTCATAGATTTGGAGTGCCGTAGGAATATCTTTGTACTGCTGTAGTGCTTGTGACAGAGCAATGGCGTCTTCTAGTGCAAGCTTGGTTCCTGATCCGATAGAGAAGTGCGCAGTGTGTGCGGCATCTCCAAGCAAGACGATATTGCGATAAGACCAGTGCTCGTTAGTGACATGCTGGAAGTTGATCCACGGATTCGCCATGTGGCGTGTATTGCTTAAGAGGGCATGTCCATCCAGATAGCGTGCGAAGATGCGTTCACAGAACGCAATGGACTCGTCAGTAGTCATAGCATCAAGGCCAGCACGAGACCAATTTTCTTCGGGTGTCTCCACGATAAAGGTGCTGGTGTCATTGTCAAACGTATAGGCATGAGCTTGAAACCAGCCCCATGCGGTTTCCTCAAAGGCAAATGTGAAGGCGTCGAAGTGCTGATGCGTCCCTAACCAGACATACCTGCATATCCGTTTCTCGATACGTGGTTGAAAGTGTTCAGCGTATGCGTGGCGTATTGCGCTATTCACGCCATCGCTTGCAACGATAAGGTCTGCGTTTGTATAGAACGCAGCATCCTTTATCTCGGTTTGGAATACTAATTCGACGCCTAATTCAGCACAACGCTCTTGTAGTATGTTTAACAGACGCTTACGTGCAATGCCACTAAAGCCATGTCCACCGGAGCGTATTATGTGTCCTTTGAAATGAACATCTATCTCGTCCCAGTGGTTAAAACTGTTCGTGATGGCGGTATATGTTGGAGCATCAGCGCGTGCAAGATTGCCAAGTGTCTGATCGGAGAAGACAACGCCCCAGCCAAACGTATCGTGAGGAAGATTACGCTCTACAACAGTGATGACTGCCTCTGGCTGTGCCTGCTTCATAAGCAACGCAGAGTATAGCCCCGCCGGACCTCCGCCGATACACACAATGTGCATAGCAATCGCTCCTTAAAATAATGAGTGAGAGTCCAAAGCGTCTGTAGGGGTCTAATTCTATTACACCCTGTTAGCAATGAACCATGTTCACAGAAGTGATGAAACGTTACCGATATCTTGCCAAGATTGTGAAGTGCCAACAGGGTGTAATAGAATTAGACCCCTACAATTAACGTACCCGCGCTATTTCGTTTAGTAAGAATAGTTTAGATTGAAATATTTCAAATGTCAAGCATTTTTAAAGGAAACTTGACAACACAATCGTAGATATCATACCGTTCCATATAGCTTTGAGTTACATTTCGTATTTCCCCCTTGTGTACAACCATATTTGCATTTCGAGAGGAGCGAACCATGCCTGACAATAAGCACACAAAATATTTATTGAGCGAGGATGAAATGCCTCGCGCGTGGTACAACATTGTGTCTGACATGCCCAATGCACCAACACCTACATTGCATCCTGGCACAAAACAGCCTGTTACGCCTGACGACCTGGCACCACTTTTCCCTATGGCCTTGATTCAGCAGGAAGTGAGTACTGAACGCTACATTGAGATTCCAGAACCGGTGCGTCAGGTCTATGCGCAATGGCGTCCTAGTCCACTTTATCGTGCGCGCCGTTTGGAAAAAGCACTCGATACGCCAGCACGCATCTACTATAAATATGAAGGTGTAAGCCCGGTCGGTAGTCATAAGCCAAATACTTCCGTGCCGCAAGCTTTTTATAATAAAGAAGAGGGTGTGAAAAAGCTTTCGACTGAGACCGGTGCTGGACAGTGGGGATCGGCATTAGCGATGGCTGGTGCATTCTTTGGTGTGGAAGTCGAAATCTTTATGGTCAAGATAAGCTATGAGCAAAAGCCCTATCGTAGGTCAATGATGCAAACCTATGGAGGAGTTGTTCATGCTAGCCCAAGTAATCTGACGGATGCGGGTCGCAGTATTCTTGCCAAAAACGCGGATAATATGGGCAGTCTCGGTATTGCCATCAGTGAAGCGGTAGAGGTTGCCGCGAAGAGCGGTGGCACAACCAAGTACGCGCTTGGTAGTGTGCTCAATCACGTCATGCTACATCAGACCGTGATTGGTGAAGAAGCCTTGCTCCAAATGGCTCAGGCAGACGATTATCCCGATGTCGTGGTTGGCTGCATTGGTGGTGGTAGCAACTTCTCAGGCATCGCATTCCCCTTTATTGGCGAGTCTTTACGTAAGGGTTTAAAAACACGCTTTTTGGCTGCGGAGCCGATGGCTTGTCCCAGTTTGACACGGGGCGTGTATGCGTATGACTTTGGCGACACTATCGGCATGACTCCACTCATGAAAATGTACACGTTGGGTCATGATTTTATGCCACCAAGCATTCATTCGGGCGGGTTGCGCTATCATGGTATGTCACCACTCATCTCACAAATGCATCACGAAGGAATTATCGAGGCACAAGCCTATTATCAAAATCCCGTTTTTGAGGCAGCCGTGATGTTTGCGCGCAGTGAGGGAATTGTGCCGGCACCCGAAGCTGGTCATGCCATCCGCGCAACTATTAACGAGGCATTGAAGGCGAAGGAAGAGGGACGTGAAAAGGTGATTCTCTTCAATCTCTGTGGACATGGTTTCTTGGATATGAATGCCTACGACAGCTACTTCGCTGGCAACTTGCTAGATTACGAGTATCCTGCTGAAGCAGTGGCGACGGCACAGGAGCGGCTGCCACAGGTAGTGTAGTTCAAAAAGGATATACAACGTTGAGGCAAGGTACGCCTTGCCTCAACGTTGTATATCCTTTTTGTGGACGTAAAAAATGTGTTGCTTATAGTATACTTGTTCTTGGGTGGAGTCTGCACACTCTATCCTAAAGGCATTCCTCCCTAATTCTGAAAAATGTCATTTCATAGGCTTAGCCACTTTCTTTTATAAGCTAAAGCGTTATTAATTAGACGGGCATTCCTTTATTACTGTTAAGGAAACTTAGGAGACTTTTCTCTATAAGATAATCCCACCCATGACTACATGTATCAAAACACTCAAATTCTGGCACTAGACCTGCATGTGTCATCTTCACTTCAATACTATCTGTTTTGGGAAATACTTCCCAGACAATCTTAGTACCAACCCATTCAGTATGATCGTTATGCCATCCCTGATAGCTATCGATCACCTCCCAGAGTATTTTTTTATGTGGAATAATCTCAGAAACTCTTACTTTATACATATCGCCGTTTTTAAATCGAACGGTGAACACATCATTTGGTTCTTCTGACTTTCCCTCAAAATCTTTTGCCCACCATTCTGAAACACGAGAAATCTTATCAAATGCTTCGTCTGGAGTACTATGTGTTGTAATGCTGCTCTGATAGTCTTGGTTTTTCATTATTCGAGACCTTTTCCTTTCTTTGACTTTCAGTTGTACTACACGAACGCTGGAAGTCCAGGAGTGCCTTTTCCCGTTTCTAAATAGGATTTCAAACTTTTCAGGAAATATTCCCAATTCCTGCGTGTCTGTTCATACACCTCATCAACCTGGACAAATCCTTCATGTGTGAAGACCAATTTCGTTCCGTTCTGAACAGGTGTGAGTTGCCAAGTGACGCTGGTGCCTATCCATTGCGGAGGTCCTTGCTTGGAAATCCAGCGTACCTTCTCATTAGTGTTCAGTTCGACAACCTCAAATTTTAGGACGCCAGCAGGTGGCTTAAAGCGAAATTCACCAAGAGAACCTACTTCTGGCTTAACTCGTGCCTCATCGGACCACCAACGAACTATTTCATCAGGCATCGTCAGAGCACCAAAGACGCTTTGTGGGGATGCTGCAATAGTAAGTTCTTTGACAATAGCAGGCATCGTCGTTCCTTTCTTTTTCCTTTATACTTAACTTACAGGTTAAGTATAAAGGAAAAAGAAAGGGCTGTCAAGGAGTTGCTTTGCCTCTAAATTTTTCTGTTTAGTATGTTCACTTCAACATAGAGCCAAAGCTGGAAAGAGTCTTAGAGCGTGTTTTGGAATGCACAGCGATAGCCTTGTGTGGCAAGAAGAGCAAAATAGAAGAAGTTTTGCCCCCGAGTTTGTGCTACACTCTTTCATGTCAAGCACAGGCGCGCTTTGACTCTCCAGCAGAGGAGAGGGAAGAGTTCGACGTAAGGAAAGAAGAGGAAAAAACATGTTTCACAAACTCATGGCGACGGAGTTGATTGTCCGAGACCTGGCGATCTGTACGGCATTTTATCGGGATATCCTCGGACTTGAGATTCGAGAGGGCGAGACCACGTCCGATTCGGTCTCGTTCCAGATAGACAACGTGTATTTTTTCTTGCTAGAAGCAAAAGGGGCCGCGCAGATGGTCAGTTCGGAGCCGCTTGACTTCTCGATGGAGGGAAGTCCTCATGTGCTGCTGGCGGCAGGCGTGGAGGATGTGGACGCCGCCTACGAGACCCTTTCGACCAAGGGCGTCCGGTTTCTGCGACCCCCAACTGACCAGCCCTGGGAACTCCGCACGGCCTACTTTGCCGACCCGGAAGGCAATCTCTGGGAGATCAACCAACCGATCAATAGGAAGCCTCTGCATGAAGCTCAAAGCTCCTCCTCATAGGAGCACAGTATCAGAAGCAAGGAGTAGACATCTATGACACAACACGTATCTCCACTCGTCACTTTCTACAAGCAAGGCTGGGAACACCACCAGCAAGCTCTCATCAAAACTATTGCATCGCTTACATCTGAACAACTCGCCCTTCCTATTGCGCCACATCAACGATCTATCGGCGAGCTTCTTGACCATATGATGGGTGCACGTTTCGCGTGGTTCTACGGGTGGATGGGTGAAGGGGACCTCAACCTTGACTGGAACGATAACGAGGACAAGAATGGGTCAACCGTGTACAAGGCAGCTTCACTGGTCGCCATGTTTGAGAAGAGTTGGCGCGTGATCTCTTCTGCCCTGGTCCGCTGGACGTCCGCTGATCTGGAGCAGTTTTTTTCGCCCCCACCCTCTCATCAGGCATGGTTAAGAAATCAAGGGCTGGAAGAAGAAACTCCCCACACTCGGCAGTGGATCGTCTGGCATGTCATGGAACACGAGATCCACCACGGAGGTGAGCTTTCCCTGGCTCTCGGAACGTATGGTATAGAACCTTTCTATACGTGGTGAACATCAATTAGCCCTGCTTGGACGCGTATTCGCTCTTCTTCTTATACTAAAGGCAATCCCATTACAAGTGGTGGATCAGTCAGACGAGGCGGATGCAGCACGAGATCAGGATTGCCTATCACATGCCCATCATGTATACGCAATGGACTTGCATTATTGCCAAGCAGCATCTTCTCGCCTGGGAGCAGAGCCGAGCGGAGATCACTGGCTACGGGAAACGCAGCAGCTCGCAGATGGTAGACGCCATCAGGAATATCAGGCATGAGGTACACACCTGGCGAACTAAGTCTGCTACACTGGATTGGTGCTCCTTGAGGAATGGGACCAGCAAAGAGTCCTAGATAGATTGTGCCAACAAAGGTCGAGGACGTGCTGATTCGGCCCAGCAGAGCGTGTTTCCCAGCTATAGGGTAGGACGCTGTGGCATCGAATTCCGTTGGCTTTGCTAGAGGGGGCTCAAATACGTGTGCTCGTTGGCGCAAGAGGCGTGGAGAGAGACCAACGAATCTCGTGAAACGGCTCGTAAAAGAGCCAATGCTGGTATAGCCAACCTCGAAACAAATATCGGTCACGCGAAGCGATGTCGTCAACAGCAAATGTCGGGCCATTTGAAAGCGTAATGCTGAGAGAAATTCGCCTGGCGGAATGCCAATCAGACGACGAAAAATGCGATTGAAATGAAAGGGGCTGAGACAGGCAATCGAGGCCAGATCTTCGAGGGTGAGCAACTCCGGTAAATGGGTATGCATAGTCTGGATTGTACGCTCAATGGCTTGTGTATGAGCAGTCAGATTTGTGTAGTATTCTGGGTCTTCACAAAATATGGATGATACTCTTGGCATAGTACCCTTTCTTCTTCAACAAATCTCTCTTCGAGGTATTCTTTTTTGCCCAAGTGAAGACGGCAAACCAGCACCAGCCTCTTTAATGTCATGTGTGAGAACCTTTCCCATCGCATGCTTTGGTTTGCTTTATACCAGTTCCGTTGCATGCTGCGCAAGGCTTCGTCGAGGGAGGAATAGAAAGCCGTAGGAAACTGTTGTGAATTCACTTCTGAGCGTGCGGAAGCAGTTCAGATCGGATCATTTCCTGAGCATGAACGATCAAGTTGCTCTTTCCTTGAGGGGGACCGGCTCGCTCTTGGGCCCTAAACGAGCGAGAAGGAGCCGAATCATCCCCACCTGGATGAGTGTTTCGCTGGTCTGCGCTTTTCGCTCGTAGTCTTTGCTCAAACGTCTATTACGAGAGAGCCAACCAAAGGTTCGCTCCACGACCCACCGACGAGGCTGAATGCTGAAGCCACGCGTACCCGGCGTGCGTTCCACGATCTCCAATTCCCACTCCCCCTCGGCTTTGCACCAAGCGGCGAGGTCCTGTCCGCGGTAAGCCGCATCTGCCCAAATCTTTGCAGAGACGTGGCACGAAAAACTTGAGTCCCGCGAGTAGACAACGAGCCCCCCTGGTGTCATGCATGTCGGCAGGGGTCACATAGATAGAAATGGGGATGCCCAGCGTATCTACAAGGAGATGCCGTTTCCGCCCTTTGATGTGTTTGTGGGCATCGAAGCCGCAAATCCCCGACGACTCCTCGACTGTTTTCACGCTTTGGGAATCCATGCTGGCAGCACTTGGGTCGGGATGCTTTCCTTGCCGTTCGCGTTCAGCACGGTGCAATGCCCGCAACAAACGCGTCCAATCCCCTTTGAGGCGCAACCGCCGGAAATGGTAGAAGACCGTCTGCCACGGTGGAAAGTTGGCTGGCAAGTAACGCCAAGGACAGCCCGTTCGCAGGACGTAGAAGGTAGCGTCAAAAATGGAACGCAGGGAGTGGATCGGCGGTCTACCTCGATTGGACTGTGAAGGTAGATGGGGTTGTAGATACTCCCACTCCCTATCAGAAAGATTGCTGGGATAACTTGTACTCATTCTTCCAGTTTATCATGTGAGGTCATCTCTGCGATTAACAAAACATGGTCTTAGAAGTCGGAATGAGTGAAGAGAGCCGAGGCGAGTGCATCGAACAGCGATTGCCAGCCAGCTTCAAACCTCTCATGCATTTGTGATGCGCCGATCCGTTCATGAGTCAACACAACTTTCGTCTCTGAACCTCGGTCAAGAAAGTCTATCGTGACGATAGTTTCCCGTTCAGGTTCTGCACTGCTATACCAGCTAAAGACCAATCTTTCAGGAGGAACAATTTGGAGGTAGGTGCCGACTGTAGAATTGCCGCCCTCTACATCGAAACGGAATGACCCACCAACACGCGCTTCAAGCTTACTGACAGTCACGCTCATTCCCAGTGGTCTAAACCATTGCTCCAATGCCTTTGGTTCGATCCATGCTTGGAACACTCGATGACGCGTGGCTGGAAATATGCGTCGTAGCACGAGAGTGGTACTGTCAGAGGGTAGTGGAGGAATCATCAATATCTTGCTCCTCTTCCGATGTGGACAGTAAGTATGTTTCCAGTGAGTCGAATTGTGCATCCCAGAACTGGCGGTAGTGTTCAAGCCAAGCAGCAGCTTCTCTCATGGGACGGGCAGCGAGGCGAAAGCGATGCGTGCGTCCTTCCTTCCTGTGCAGGACCAGATCAGCATGTTCCAGCACACGTAAATGCTTGGAGATCGCTGGCACAGAGATCGAGAAAGGTCGTGCTAGTTCTGTTCCAGAAGCCTCTCCATGTGCCAAGCGTTCTAAAATGGCTCTGCGTGTAGGGTCAGCGAGTGCCAAAAAGATGGTTGTGAGTTGTTCTGATGAGTCATTAACCATACCGTTAATTGTATGAAAAAATTTGACCTGTTGTCAAAGGTCTATTTTTCAATTGCCCTTTTCTATTTGAAGTAAGATGTGGTACTTATGGTATACTTGCTCCATCATAATTACGTTGTTACACAGCGGAGTGTTCGTCGTATGGCTCATAGCACTGATGAAAGTCGCGCACAACTCATTGCAAGCCAGCAGGCTGAAGAATTGGCACAACTGAACCGGATAGCTGTGGCTCTTACATCCGAGTTCGATTTGCAACGCCTGTTGCAAATGATTACAGATGCTGCCCGAAAGGTCACTTCCGCACAGTACGCAGCATTTTTTCTTATACCAGAAATAGTTGGGAACGATGAGAGTGTAGTAGCAAACAAAGTGAGCTTTAACCTCGCAGCCATCTCAGGGGCAAACGAGCAGATTGCCGCTCATTTTCGCCGTATGGGTCCTGTTGAGGGGATTGGCCTGCTGCAACCCATCTTCTGGGAAGGATCGTCAATTATCGTTGATGATGTGCTGGCAGACACACGCTATGTCGGCATTCCTAGTGGGCACATCCCCGTGCGGAGCTTTTTAGGTGTACAGTTACGTACTCGTGAAGGCACAACGCTAGGTGCATTTCTTATAGGCGATACGCGTCCTGGTCGTTTCAGCACACGTCATTTTGAACTCATCGAGTCTCTGAGCGCACAAGCGGCAGTAACTATTCATAATGTCCAACTTGTCGCTCGTGAGCGGCGCGCCTTAGAAGAACATGCGACACAACTTGAACGTGAGGTGCATGATCGCACCGCAGAACTTGAGCGACGCAACGAAGAACTGAGCAAGTATGCTACTAACTTGCAACAACTGTATCACGAGCTAACCGAGGCCCAAAAACGGCAAATGCTCGCGGACGAACGTAGCCGTATCGCTCAGGAATTGCATGACCGTGTACAGCAAACGCTATTCACAATCGGGCTGAAAGCTGATTGGATCAAAGAACATAGCACCATCGATTCTCCATTGGTTGCTCCACTGCAAACCATCAAACAACTTGCTTCGCTAGGAACTGCGCAGGTTCGTGATGCTATCTTTGCCCTGTCTTCTGCCGAACTGCAAGAAGATGGACTGGTAAAAATGCTCTATGCATTAATCCGTGACCTACGAGAAACATCGACAATCGAAGCCGACCTTGTGGTTGCTGAATGGGCAACTTCCCCGACTCCTCATGTTGAGAATGTGCTGTTGACTATTGCGCAGGAGGCACTTTCAAATTCGCGTCGTCACGCGCATGCAACGATTGTGATTGTGACTATTCGTGTGACGCAGGAACATGTTGTGCTGGTCGTGCAAGATGATGGCGTGGGACTTTCTGAACAGGTACTGCAAAGCTATCACAACAACCCTTTGCATCTCGGTTTAAAAGGTATGCATTCTCGTGCAGAAGAACTGAGAGGGCAATGTACTCTGCTGAATGGTGAAGAAGGTGGACTTATCGTAAAGGTGGTGCTGCCGTTATGACACGTCTATTGATCATTGACGATCACGAAATGGTCCGAGAGGGACTCAAAGCTATGTTGGTGACAGAGCCAGATTTTGAAATTGTTGGTGGTGCTGCTAATGCACAGCAGGCACTGGAAATGATCGAGCAGGTACACCCTGATGTGGTTTTGCTCGATGTGCGCCTGCCCGATGTAAGCGGTGTTGAGTTATGTCGCACTCTCAGCGCGCGTTTTCCTAACATTGGGGTGATTATGCTCACAACGTTTACTGATGAGCATGTGATCGCGCAATGTATTCAAGCGGGTGCGCGAGGATTCATCATCAAAGACGTTGAACGCTTTGACCTCAAACGCTCCATTCGCGCCGTCGCACGTGGAGAGGCTGCTATTGACTCCAAAGCAGCCGTAGCTGTACTAGCACAGCTACGGCGTACACCACCTACCAACACAGAACCAACACTAGAAACACTCAGTGCTCAACAGCTTGTCATCCTGCGACTTGTTGCACAAGGGTTATCTAGCCGTGAAATAGGCGTACAACTCTATTTAAGTGAAAATACCGTCAAAGGCTATGTACAAGAAATTCTGCATCGTCTCGGTGTGAAAAATCGTACCGAAGCGGTAATGGTTGCGGTAAAACAAGGGTGGCTATAAAAAGATTGCAATAATTTTTGAAATCTTCGTACCTTCATTCATAGGTTACAATTACCTACGAAAGGAGGTAATACTTTGCATTTATAGAAGTTATACTTAACTGAGGTAGAGTCTGCACACTCTATTCCAAACGCATTCCTCCCTATCAGTATGCTATTCGGGCTGTTAGTTGTTTTTGCTGGATAGCTTGGCGTCTTTTTCGATGAAGCGCAGAGATTGCGCGTCAAGAACTGTTGGAGGTGTATTTTGATACCTGGTTCCTTTGATTACGTAGTGGCGAACAGCGTGCCAGAAGCTGTCGCGCTACTGGAACAACATGGCGACGAAGCCAAAATCCTCGCTGGCGGTCACAGTCTTATTCCTGTTTTGCGGTTTCGACTCGCTAGTCCATCAGTGCTGATTGATATTAATCGCATTCAAGACCTGGAATACATTCAGGAAACCGATGGAACTTTGCACATTGGCGCACTCACACGCGAGGCCGAGTTAGATACTTCGCCCCTTATTGCTCATCGCTACCCCATTTTACTTGATACTTCTAATAGTATCGCTGATCCTATAGTGCGTAACTGGGCGACGGTTGCTGGAAACATCGTACATGCTGACCCTGCGAACGACCATCCCGCAACGATGTTGGCACTTGGCGCGAGTGCCGTTGCCGAGGGACCGCAGGGCAAACGCGTAATTCCGATGGAAGAATTTTTCACGGACTCAGCCTTTGAAACAACACTTCAGCCGAATGAGCTACTCACAGAAATTCGTATTCCCTCTCCCCCTGAGCACAGCGGCAGTGCATATGTGAAGCTGAAGCGAAAAGTAGGAGATTACGCTGTCGTGGGTGTTGCTGTGTATGTAACCCTCGATGATAGTGATCACGTGGCACTAGATGAGCATGGACGTATGACAATGGTCACAGGTGCTGTTGTTGCACACGTTGGTATTGGCTTAACAAACGTCGGATCACATCCCATCAAAGCACGGGAGGCAGAGCAATTCCTCGTTGGCAAACCACTTGATGATGCCACTATTCATAAAGCCGCAGACCTTGTTGCCGCTGCATCACAACCAACAAGCGACTCTCGTGGGCCAGCAGAATATAAACGTGCAATGGTGCATACACTGAGCGTTCGTGCGTTACGAATAGCACGCGCCCGCGCTACAGGAGGGGAATAAGATGAGCAAACATACGATTTCCACGACTATTAATGGGACACAGTACGACGAGGTTGTAGACTCACGCACACTTCTTGTGCATTGGATACGCGACGGGTTACGTCTCACTGGAACTCATATTGGATGTGACACATCCTCTTGTGGTGCCTGCACTATTCTTGTTGATGGCAAGGCCACCAAATCATGTACGATGTTTGCCGTACAGGTTGATGGGCGCGAGATCATGACGGTTGAGGGCTTGGAACAAAATGACAAACTGCATCCTATACAAGAAGGCTTTCACGAAGAACACGCGTTACAATGTGGCTACTGCACTCCTGGTATGATGATGGCTAGTATTGCACTCCTTCAAAGCAATCCTCATCCGAGCGAGCAGGAAATTCGGGTCGGCATTTCTGGCAATCTTTGTCGGTGTACCGGATACGTGAACATAATTAAAGCTGTACAATATGCGGCTGAGAAAATGCAAGGCTCGCCAGAGCTTGCGACAAGTGGCGCAGAGGGAGGCGAGTAATGTCAACAGAGGTACATAACAAACACGGATTAGGCGAGCCGTACAAGCGTAAGGAAGATGCACGGTTCATTCGTGGTCAAGGCAACTATGTCGATGATGTGCAGTTGCCGGGTATGCTTTATGGCGATATTGTACGTAGCCCCTATGCTCATGCACTTATCAAGAATGTTGATATCAGTGAAGCAATGAAGGTACCAGGGGTGGTCGCGGTCATTACAGGCAAAGACCTTGATGCTGCTGGTCTTGCTTGGATGCCCACGCTTTCTGCTGATATGGAGGCTGTGTTGGCTCTTGATCGTGTGCATTTCCAGATGCAAGAAGTCGCTTTTGTCGTCGCTACCAGCCGCTACGCCGCAGCTGACGGTGTTGCCGCTGTTGATGTTGATTACGAGCCGTTAAAAGTTGTTGTAGACCCCAAAAAAGCTCTTGATGCCGATGCGCCATTGCTGCGTCCCGATAAAAAAGATAAGCAACCCACAAACCAGATTTATCACTGGGAAGTGGGTGATCGTCCAGGGACAGATGATGCCTTTATGGATGCTGAGGCGAACGGTGTGGTTATTAAGCAGGATATGTATATTCCGCGCATTCATCCTGCGCCAATTGAAACATGTGGTTGTGTTGCTGACTATCACAAGGGAACAGAAAAGCTAACCATCTGGCTCACCTCGCAAGCACCTCATGCACATCGAACACTCTTTGCGATTGTTGCAGGTCTGCCAGAACATCGTATTCGTGTCATCTCCCCCGATGTTGGTGGTGGTTTTGGCAATAAGGTGCCGATTTATCCAGGATATGTTTGTGCAGTTGTGGCCTCACTAAAAACGGGCAAACCTGTGAAGTGGATTGAAGACCGTTCTGAAAACATTGCCAGTACTGGTTTTGCGCGTGACTATCATATCCATGCCGAACTCGCTGCAGACAAAAATGGGACGGTCAACGCACTTCGTGTCCATACACTAGCGGATCATGGAGCCTTTGACGGTGCTGCACAACCTACAAAGTTTCCTGCTGGCCTATTCCACATCTGTACAGGGTCCTATGATTTCAAGCACGCTTTTGTAGATGTCGATGCTGTGCATACTAACAAAGCTCCTGGTGGCATTGCGTATCGTTGTTCGTTCCGTGTGACCGAAGCCTCATACCTGATTGAGCGTATGATGGATACACTCGCGCACGATATTGGCAAGGACCCCGCGGAGCTACGACTGCAAAACTTTATTCAACCCGAAGCGTTTCCCTATCGCTCGGCCCTTGACTGGACCTTTGATAGTGGCAATTATGAAGGCTCGTTGCGTTTAGCGATGAAGAACGTGGACTACGAGGGGCTGCGTCGTGAGCAATTAGAAAAGCGTGCGCGTGGCGAGTTGATGGGTATCGGCATCTCGACCTTTACAGAGATTGTTGGTGCAGGTCCTGGCAAGCACTTCGATATCGCAGGCATTCAGATGTTCGATAGCTGTGAGATACGGGTACATCCAACGGGAAAGGCACTTGCGCGTATTGGCGCGCAAACGCAGGGACAAGGACATGAGACAACCTTTGCGCAAATCATCGGTGCAGAACTAGGCATGTCACCTGATGACATCGACGTTGAACACGGTGATACCGATACGGCTCCCTACGGTTTGGGTACCTATGCAAGCCGTAGTACGCCTGTCGCAGGTGCCGCTACCGCATTAGCAGCGCGGAAAGTGCGAGACAAGGCGAAAAGAATTGCAGCCTATCTCTTAGAGGTCGGAGAAGAGGACCTTGAGTGGGAGCCAGGGCGTTTCTTTGTGAAGGGTGCGCCCAGCAAGGGCAAGACCATTCAAGAACTCGCGTTTGCAGCCTACACAAATTGTCCACCGTACTTAGAGCCTGGGCTAGAGGCGGTCAACTACTATGATCCGCCCAATCTGACCTATCCATTTGGCGCGTACATCTGTGTTGTCGATATTGATCGTGGCACAGGTGAGGTGCATATTCGCCGCTTTATGGCTGTGGATGATTGCGGAACCATCATCAATCCTATGGTGGTTGAGGGACAGGTACATGGCGGCTTGACGCAAGGTTTAGCACCTGCAATGTATGAAGAAATTACCTTTGATGAGGATGGGAACATTCAGGGTGGAAACTTCCAAGACTACCTGATTCCCACCTCAATGGAGACGCCAAATTGGGAAATTGATAGAACCGTTACACCGTCGCCACATCATCCAATTGGTGCGAAAGGCATTGGTGAATCACCAACCGTAGGAGCACCACAGGCAATTGTGAATGCTGTGGTAGATGCGCTTGCCCATGTTGGTGTGCGACACATCGACATGCCGCTCACACCCTGGAAAGTGTGGAATGTCCTCAAGGAAAAGGGTTTAACATCTGACTAGTTCTTGCTTAGATGCCCATTGTAGGGACGCAATTCATTGCGCTTCTACAATGGCATCTAATGTCGCCTTTTTTCAGGAGAATACCATGTCACTACTCGATTTTGCGCAAGAACTGACACGAGCAAGAAAACCGTTTGTGCTGGCAACGGTTGTATGGTGCGAACGCCCAACATCCGCGAAACCTGGAGCACAGGCACTGATTCAAGAAGATGGGCAAATAACTGGTTGGATTGGTGGTAGTTGCGCTCAACCTGTTGTGATACGCGAGGCGCAGCGGGTGTTACACGAAGGAGGCGATGCCTATTTGTTGCGTCTTGGTGCACAGGATGTAGGCATTGTACGAAACGATGTGCGCGTTTTCCCCATGACCTGTGTCAGTGGAGGCGTGTTGGATATCTATATTGAACCCCATTTGCCTCGTCCACAACTCGTACTCGTGGGCGACTCACCTGTTATCATCGCATTGAGCCTGCTTGCACCAGTGCTCGACTTTGCTGTCACACAACTTGACCATCCTGATCTGACACAGATAGAGATAAACGAGCGTACAGCAATTGTCGTCGCAACACATGGACAATATGATGAGGATGCACTTGAGCATGCGCTTCGTAGTTCCGCTACATATGTAGGTATGGTGGCAAGCCATCGCCGTGCGGATGAATGCCGAAGTTATCTCCGAACGTCCGGTATAACAGAAAAACAACTTGCTCACCTTAAAGCTCCTGCTGGCCTGGATATAGGAGCGGTCACACCAGAAGAGATTGCATCCAGCATTCTCGCTGAACTCGTACAGGTACGCAGACAGCATTATACTGCAAGCGAGGAACATCTGCCCATTGTTGAAGAAACCCACGTACACGCACGCGAACCTGATATCTCTATCGTTGAAACTGCTATAGACCCGGTGTGTGGTATGACTGTGGAGATAGTGAATGCGCGACATCACACCTCATATGATGGACGTGAGTTCTATTTCTGCTGCCCATCCTGCAAACGCCACTTTGAACGCAACCCGCAGGAATATCTTGTGGAGAACAAAGGATAGATAGGTAGCCGAAAACGCATGTTAGAAATTTGATATAGTAATGAAATGGATTGCACCATAAAGGGTGTGCTAAAGCAGACCCGTACAGGAGCCACCAATGATTGCATAGTGGAATGAAAACCCTGTACGGGTCTGCTTTAGCACACCCTTTATGGCACAATCGCGATTACCCGCAACGGGCTACCAGAACCGTTGACGATCTTGAGTGGAGCAGCGATGATGATAGCACCTGTTGGTGGTAGCAGTTCTAGGTTTATCAGGCTGGTGATGCCGAACTTGCCTGCTCCATGCATAAAGGTGTGATTAGGGAACGGCGGATTGAAGCCACCTGCTGCTCCTGCATCCGTGCCCACTGTCTCAACACCAACACCTACGATGTCACGTTGAGTTGCGAGGAATTGCGAACTGGTTTGATGAAACCCAGGTGTATGGGCACCGTCTTCATGAACATTCAAAAACTCTTCTCGGCTCGTGTACTTACTCCAACCTGTGCGCAACAACACCCAAGCACCGGAGGGAATACGCCCATGTTGAGCTTCCCACTGCTCAATATGCTCTGGCAGCAGCAAGAAATCAGCAGATTGCTCTACCTCGCGCGTAACGTCAATCACACATGCTGGCCCAATAAACTTGCTTGGTAAAATAGTATCAGTTGCATTATTAGGTAGGTCTTTGCCTGTAACCCAGTGAATGGGAGCATCAAAGTGCGTGCCTGTATGCTCGCCCATAGAGATCACATTCCAGTACCAGCCGGGACCATGTTCGTCATAACGCGAAATTTGCGTGAGCGTGACGCCAGGAGATGGTGCAAATATTGGCGGTAAGTCAATCACAGGCGTTTCTGGTCCCAGCTGTGTGGTCAAGTCAATGATTTTCAGTTGACCCGAAGCGAGTTCCTCTAGCAATTGTGCCAAAATGTTACTGGACATGTTGTTGTGGGTCCTTCCTTTATACTTCTATTTGACGCTTCATAGCTTCCAAGCTACGCTTGAACTGGAAACGGTTCTCCAAAAGTGGTAAGTCCATATGAAACGACTTTGGACCGATGGCCTCGACCTTTGATACAATTGTTGTCAACGTGTTCTTTGCAAGTGCGTCTACAACACAGGCTTTTAGTTGCTCTACTGTATCCGCCTCTACAACAGTAGGAATACCTGACGCCTTAGCAATACCTGCAAGGTCTGTTCCAGTTGCGGTTGCGGTGGGAAAGCCGCCTACGGAAAGCAAGCTTTCGTTATCAAACACGATATGCAGCAAGTTCTCAGGTTTGTAGCGCGCCATCGTACTCAGTGTGCCGAGGTTCATGAGCAATGAGCCATCACCATCAATCACAATCACTTTGTGCTGTGGTATTGATAGTGCGATACCCAACCCCATTGAGGATGCAAGCCCCATTGCGTGTTCGAGATAAAAGAAATTGTGGCGATGTCCTAACGTGTAGAGTTCTGCGGCAACTGCACCCATAATCGTTACGACGATATGCTGCTCTAGTTCGGGATAGATCGCCTGTAGTGCATCTGAACGAAGCATCGTTATTCCTTTCTGATCGACTGAGCGAAGCTAGAAGCGAACGCTTCGTTGTCGATTAGCATGAGGGATTACTCCTCCCACATGACATCACGCGATAACAAAACTGCAACGGGATGAAGTGAGGCATGCGCCAATGTCTGTGCATCTTTAATGCGTCGGTAAATATCACTAGAGTCGGTGAGATGCCAGATAGGAATATTCATGGCACGCAGAATTGGCTCTGTCACAAGACCTCCCTGCGTTTGCCAGGCATCTTTCTCACCAAAGGAGCCACGAAGAGAAATGAGCATGAGAAGCGGAATTTTGTACAGAAGGGCTAATGACACAATGGGATTGATGGCAGCTAGAAACCCGTGATTCTGCATGAGGAGTGCTGAATTTACGCCTGCGAGATGTGCTCCGGCAGAAATTCCAATGCCCTCCTCTTCCTTCGCAAGGCGCACGAGTGTCATGTCCGGGTCTTCATCCGCCATATGCAGCAGATGCACGAGCCAAGTTTCAGGAAGGGCCGACATGATCTTGACATCACACGCCTTCAACGCTTCGTAGATCACCTTGGAGTTCGTCACGGAAACAGGCATAGTTTTTCCTCGATTCGTAGAACTGAAAAAACACGCGCTGTTGAATTATATCTTCTGTAGAAGAAATGTCAATGAACGGCTGTGTCTCAGATGGTAGAATGCACAGATGAACGTTGACAATTCCATTCGAGAATGGCTGCCCCTACCGACATTTTTGTATTTGATTTCTACAACAAGGTGCCAAAAATAGAAAGAAGGAACAAGGAATGTACAGTCCACAAGTAGGAGACCCGCTAGATGCGCTCGATACACCTGCAATGATTATTGATTTGCCACTGATGGAGGCAAACATTACGAAGCTAATGGAAGCGTTCCAAGGGAAAAATGTTTCCGTTCGACCTCACTTGAAGACGGTCAAATCCCCCGAACTAGCACATATTTTGTTGCGGGCTGGCGCGATTGGTGGTTGTGTGGCGAAGGTAAGCGAGGCCGAAGTGATGGCTCGTGCAGGTATCGAAGACCTGTTGATTACGAGCGAAATTGTGGGCAAACCTAAGCTAGCACGGCTGGTGGAGTTGGTGCGACAGCATCCAAGAGTAAAAGTCGTGGTGGATAGTCTGATCGGTGTACACGCACTGAATCAAGCAATGCAGGATGTAGAATTGCATATCAATGTGTTACTCGATGTTAATGTTGGGCAAAATCGGTGTGGTGTGATACCAGGACAAGACGTAGTGACGTTGGCGCAGTCTATTGGCGACATGCATAATCTTCATCTCATTGGTGTGCAGGGCTATGAAGGTCATTTGCAACATATTCATGATGCGGACGAACGCGAACGGCTTTGTCGCGCATCAATGCAGTTACTTACAACCACCGCAACGCAGTTACGCGAAATGGGTTTTCCCATCGACATTGTAACAACAGGAGGAACAGGTACCGCCGAAATCTGTGCTAGCTGTGCAGGAGTTACCGAGGTTCAGCCGGGGTCCTTTATTTTCATGGATACCGACTACCGTAACGCATTAGGTTTTGTGTATACCAATGCGCTCACCATCCTCTCGACGGTTATCAGCCGACCAATACCAGAACGGGCTGTGGTAGATGCTGGTCTCAAGTCGCTTTCTATCGACAGTGGAATGCCAGAGCCACAGGGACTCCCTGGCGTCACCTATCGACCTGGTGGAGACGAGCACGGTATTTTGACGTGGCACGAGGGCATGCAAACGCCGAGTCATAAGCTCGATGTCGGCGAACGGATAGCCTTTATTCCTAGTCATATAGACACGACGATCAACCTCCATGATACCTATTATGCGTATCGTAATGGAAGGATAGAGGCTATCTGGCCTGTTGCTACGCGAGGGAAGGTGCAGTAAATAGGACAATCTACATTTTTCCTCACAAGGGCACCCACAAGGGGATGCCCCTATAAGCGTTAACCTAATGACAAAAAAGAGGTCTTTGGTGAGGCCAGGGCACCCGCAAGGGGATGCCCCTCCCATACGAGAGTGGCACCTAGGAAGCGAGTTCATATATGGGAGGGGCATCCCCTTGCGGGTGCCCTGGCCCCAATTTGTTCCTCTCATAACACTTGACAAGGGACCTGTTTATCCTTACTCTTAGATTATCCTGAATTTGCTCAGGTAGTCCGCTTTTCCGTCCCCCTTACTACGTTCGACTCGTCGCTAGTTTCTATATGTAGGAAAGCAACAGGAGAAATCTATGGGATACCGATTAGGCGTAGACGTTGGTGGAACCTTCACCGACCTTGTGCAAGTCAACGATGAAACGGGCGCGTTTTATCGTGCGAAGACTTCCTCAACACCGAATGATCCATCACAGGGTGTACTTGAAGGATTACGCCGTATTTGTCGCACCAACAATATTCGTCCCGAAGAGATTACTCATATTTTACATGGCACTACGGTGGCAACAAACGCTGTGCTCGAAGGCAAAGGCGCACGCGTTGGTTTGTTGACAACAGAGGGATTTCGAGAGATTCTTCACCTTGCACGTTCGCAGACACCGGGGCCATTGGCCGGGTGGATAATTATGGTGAAGCCCGAACCACCAGCTTCGTTGATAGACACACGTGAGGTGCATGAACGCTTAGATGCACGCGGCAATGTGGTGACTGAATTGGACGAGGAGCAGGTGAGTGCCGCCGTACACAATCTTGTAGAGAGTGGCGTGGAATCGCTTACGGTAAGCCTTGTGAACTCATATGCGAATCCTGACCATGAGCGGCGTATCAAAGCCATTATTCAGAAGCTCTATCCAGACCTGCCTGTCACCATCTCATCTGATGTCTTGCCAGAGTTTCGTGAGTACGAGCGTACGTTGACTGCCTGTATGAACTCCTATGTGCGCCCACGGGTACAGAGTTATTTACGTAACCTGGAGAAGGAGATTCGTCAAGAAGGAATGCATGGTGAACTTAACGTCTTGCGTTCTGATGCGGGTCTGATGACCTTTAAGACGGCGGAAGAGAACCCTGTCTATGCTATTCTATCGGGTCCTTCTGGTGGTGTAGCGGGCGCGATCTTTATCGCACGCAAGGCAGGCTTCTCGAATATTTTGACCTTTGACATGGGTGGCACCTCAACTGATGTAGCCTTATGCGAACAAGATCAACCAACTATTGCTCGTGAAACAACACTTGGCTATTTTCGTGTGAAAGTGCCGAGCGTCAATGTCCACTCTGTTGGAGCGGGTGGTGGCTCAATCGCACACGTCCCACAACTGACGAAGGCTCTACGCGTTGGACCTCAATCGGCAGGTGCTGAACCGGGACCCGCGTGTTATGGCAAAGGTGGGAGTGAACCAACGGTGACGGATGCAAACGTTGTTGTTGGACATCTTCCGCCAAGTCTACTTGGTGGCGAAATGCGTCTGGATGTCGAAGCCGCTCGTGCTGCCGTGAGCAAGGTTGCAAGCGAGATTGGTTTGAGCATTGAAGAGGCGGCTCAGGGTATGCTTGACATCGTGAACGAGAACATGGCAGGGGCTTTGCGTCTCGTCTCTGTGCAACGCGGCTACGATCCACGCAATTTCGCACTGGTTGCTTTTGGTGGCGCAGGACCCATGCATGCCAATGCTGTTGCGCGAGTAATGGGCAGTTTCCCCGTAATTGTACCGCCTTCACCCGGATTGCTCTGTGCGACTGGCGACCTCGTTGCGGATTTCCGTCAAGAGTTCGCACGCACCTTCATTCGTACCACGGACTCGGCTGAAACAGCAGACGTACAAACCATCCTGACAGAGCTGCAAGCTGATGCGACACGTTGGCTAGAACTTCAAGGTATACCACAAGCGCAGCAAGTGCTGACCTACAACGCCGATATGCGCTACTACCGTCAAGGCTATGAAATTCCCATCTCGTTTACACTTGAAGAGCTTAACAGTAAAGGGCTTGACCTGCTGGTAGAGCGTTTTAGCCAATTGCACGATCAATACTATGGCTTCCGTATGGAAGGAAGTCGCGCTGAAATCGTGAATCTGCGTGCTATCGCGGTAGGCAAGATGACCGAACCAGAGTTGCCTGAAAGCGAAAATACGTCTAATGATATCAGCCAAGCCGTGCTTGATAGCCATCAGGTCTACTTTGCTGGCAAATGGCAACCAACAACCATTTATGATCGCAGCAAATTACAGCCTGGAAACGAAGTTCAGGGGCCTGCGATTGTTACCGAGTTTGACTCAACCACCGTCATCTTGCCAGGATATAGCGGACATATTGACCGCTACTTCAATATCCTGATTAATCCGGTGACGCGATAATCGGTCCCTACGGAAAGGATAGACTCGTGATAGATGTGAAAGTAGCGGCGATACCACAAGTTGAAATTGACCCCGTAACGCTTGATATTATCGAGAACGCCTTAAAGAACGCACGGTTTGAGATGGATGCTGTTCTCTTCCGAACGGCGATGAGTCCTGTTATCCGTGAGCAACACGATGAATTTCCCATGATTACCGATCCACAGGGACGTATGGTCGTTGGTCAGTTTGGAAGCTACATTTCCGAGATGATGCAAGAGTATAAACATGCCGTGCGTCAGGGGGATGTCATAATGACATCCGACCCCTATTTGTGCGGTGGGGCTGTGTCGCACGTCAATGACTGGTTGGTGCTGGTCCCGATCTTTTTTGAAGGGGAGCTTATTGGTTGGTCAAGCATGTTTGGACACCAGATGGATGTTGGTGGTCCGCTTGCTGGTTCACTGCCGACAGGTGCACGAACGATTTTTGGCGAGGGCATTCGTATTCCACCCGTCAAAATCTTCGATCAGGGCAAACTACAAGATGATGTGGTTGACCTGATTCTCAATAATGTACGTCAACCAGAAATGAATCGCGCTGATCTGCTCGCAATCATCGCTGGCTGCCATACAGGTGAGAAGCGTGTGATGGAGATGTGCGAACGCTTTGGCAAAGAAACATATCTGGCAGCATGCGAAGCTCTTTTGAAACGCACCTATCGTGCGATGTCTCAGCTTATTCTGCAGAACATTCCCGAAGAACCACAATCGTTTGAGGACTGGATTGACGACGATGGCTTGGGTAATGGACCCTTTAAGATGAAGTTGACGATTTGGCGCGAGGGCGATCAGGCGTGGTTCGACTGGTCGGGCACAGACCCGCAAGCAATGGGGCCAATCAATTTTTATCTCAATGAAGGCATGTTCAAGATGTTCATTGGGGTCTACTTGATTATGGTCTTTGATCCACAAATCCTGTTCAACGACGGTTTCTATCCGTTGTTGCATGTGGTCATTCCTGATGGTAGCATGCTTCACCCACACTTTCCGGCTGCGCTTGGTTGTCGCACCCATGCCCTTACACGTCTTTTTGATGTCTTAGGTGGTGCGTTAGCGAGAAAGGCTCCTGAGTATACAACGGCGGCTGGCTATGGCACTAGCCCCTATATGCTCTATTCAGGTTGGGATCGGAGTGGCAGCTATTACTATGTCATGGAAATTAACTATGGTGGTATTCCGGGACGCCCCATAGGTGATGGTCTTGATGGTCATTCATGGTGGCCTTTGTTCGAGAACATTCCAACCGAGTACCTTGAGTCCTACTATCCGCTTCGTGTCGAGCGTTACACGAGCATTCAAGACTCTGGTGGAGCGGGTTTCAATCGTGGTGGCAATGGCATCGAGAAATCATATGTGTATCTGGAACCCGGCGAGGTCTCCATTCATGATGATCGCTGGCTGACTCATCCTTGGGGTATTCTAGGTGGCAAGACTGGACAGCGTTCACAAAAAATTCTGATGCGAACCGATGGTAGTCAACAGATATTACCATCGAAGTGTGACATGATCGAAGTGGAGCCTGGAGACCGTCTCATTTACCGTACTGCTGGCGGTGGCGGTTGGAAAGACCCATTTGATCGCGAGGCAGAGCGGGTTCGAGAAGATGTACGCAAAGGACTTGTTTCGCGCCAGAAGGCTCATGATGACTACGGCGTTGTCCTGACGGATACACTGACTGTCAATGAAGCTTCAACGGAGGCGAGACGTACCGAATTGAGAGCAGCACGTGAGGCAACAGGAGGAATTAAAGATTTTGACTTCGGCCCACCATTAGAGGAGGTGTTAGCTCATGCTCATGAGGAAACCGGCATAGATGCGCCACGCAAACCACGTTCGCTTTCCTGGGCACGCATCGAGCAGCCCAAAGAGGCATTAGAGCGCGTTCGTAAGCAAGATACCGTTTTATAACAATTCGACGATTTTCGTAGGGACGCCGTCAACGGAGTCCCTACAGGAGACCGAACATGACAGATTTTCATGAGTCCCAGCAACTTTACCAGGAACGTGGCTTTGGTCGTCGCATCGGTTTTGGTCAACATCCAGCCTTGTTGATTGTAGATGTGATACAGGCTTTCACAAATCCAGCATCTCCTCTCGGCTCCGATTTGGATACAGTAGTGTATGCAATTCAACGTCTCCTGGACATCGCACGGTCAAAAAGTGTACCTGTCGTGTTTACCACTGTGGGCTATGACGAAAGTGAATGGCAATCCGCTCAAATATTCATCACGAAAGTACCTGCCCTCAAGGTTCTCAAGCTTGGAACTTCTGAGGTGGAAATTGACCCTCGCCTTGAGCGCAGTGCAACAGAGCCGATATTGCTAAAACAGTTTGCGTCAGCTTTTTTCGGTACACCTCTTTCCTCACTCTTAGCGGCACAGCACTGCGATACTGTTATTGTTACTGGCTGTACAACATCTGGCTGTGTACGTGCCTCAGTAGTTGATGCATTGCAATATGGCTATCGACCAATCGTTCCTTTGGAAGCTGTTGGAGACCGTTCTTTAGAGGCACACAAGGCTAATCTCTTCGATATTGGAGCGAAGTACGGCGATGTCGTCGCATTGAATGAAGTGATAGAGTATTTGCGTACGCTGCTTGCGACTTTAGTGCGTTCTGGTTCTTTCTGACAGCGTGGAGACGTAAACCCAATTAAGAAGAGAGTGGGTAGTTGTTGTTACTCGCTCTCTTTGTTTTACAAATGTCAGTCTTCACTCGTTGTGACAAGCTGTCTTGTCACACTGTTTGACAGCCCGCTCACGACGAACGTCCTGCAAGCAAGACAAGACAGAGTGCAAGTGCAGGAAATAAAAGATGTTTTCTTATTTCATCTCCTGCACTTCTAGGGTCCAAGAACCCTCGCTATTCACATCCAAGTAAATGTTGCCACCTGAATGCTCGGTAGTCGTATCATGTGTGTTCGTTGGACTACAGAGCGTGTTGATGGCAGCTGGGTCTCCAATTGAACCATCAGTCGGGTTAACACCAACAATCAGGTTGAAGTTTTGTCCATCGAATGAGGTAGGGTCACATTTCCAATTGAGCTTCCATGTGTCTGAGACGGTGAAGTTATCTGTCTTCTTAATGCCATTGCCAGTGAAAGTATGTGTGGTCGTCCACTTCTTTACAATGGGCGGTTTAGTCGGTGCTACTGTTGCTTGTGGTGCTTGCGTGGCACTGCTTGTTGTAGACGCTGTAGTAGTGCTAGTGGACGTAGTACTGTGCGATAATGTCGAACCAATGCCTCCGCACAGAGCGAGTGCGACAACTAGGACAACTGCGCCTATGATGAGTCCTTTTCGGCTTTTCTTCTTTGGAGGCGTTGGCGGTGGCATCATAGGTGGTTGTTGGTACTGCTGTTGTGGATAGCCTTGCGGAAATTGCTGAGGGTATCCTTGTTGTTGCGGATAACTCTGTTGTTGTGGATAGCCCTGCTGAGGGAATTGTCCCTGTTGTGGTACAGGTGGATATTGCCCTGATGGGAACTGTGGGTTAAACGGTTGGTTCGTCGGCTGTGGTCCTTGCCATTGTTGCGGTGGTTGCATATTGCCCCAGAAGGACGGTGTACCTTGCTGAGGTGGTTGATTTGGGTTACTTGGAGTCTGACTCATGAGTGTAATCTCCTTATTAATGCATATTAATAATGATGCAATTACACTGACGATTTACTGGAAATCGAGTAACTTTTATTCTGTTCCTTGTGTAATTTTTGGTCGAAACTAACACATTTGTGTTTACAGTAGTAACAAGGAGTGCGAACAGTGCACTTCTTACTCACCTAGAGGCTTCTTCCGTTTTATAGAATGATACTGTCCTCAAAAATAACTCTTATACCACTTGATACTCGATTAAAAGCATGTTATGCTTTCTTGCGAACGGATGTCAAAGGATGGACATCGTGCCCCTGTAATCGGTAGTAGGTTAGTATCTCTGCTTATCTGTTTACGGACGAAAGGACCAATCAATGAAGAACGGTACATTCGTAATGGATGCACATACTGGCTTCTGGGATGCCAGTAAGGAGAACTGTAAGAATCGCTTCGGCGATGCCTTTATCGAAACCTTTTATGCGTTCCAAACAGGCTTCAATCCACCTGACAAGAAGTGGACGATGGATTACGAGAAGCAATTCCGCAAGGTTGACCCCGATTGGTACATCGACGAGATGTTTGTCAAGGGTGATGCTGACATGGCGATCCTCTCGACACAAGTGCTCATGGATTTCTACCACACGGGCTTTACCAATTCCAAGCGCAATGCTAAGTTCGTTGAGCGCATTCCAGAGCGTCTTATTCCCCTTGGTGGTGTTGATCCACGTATGCCCAACGCTGTACAAGAGGTGGTGCGTCAGGTCACGGAAGATGGCATGAAGGGCTTCAAATGGTATACTGCCGAGTGGCGTGGACAATCACGCGGGTGGAGCGCGAACGATCCGGCTGTCTTCCCTCTCTATGAGAAGTGTATTGAACTAGGCATTAAGAATATGCACTTCCACAAAGGCCCCGCCGTTGAGCCGCTCACCCTGCAAAAGTTTGATGTGCGCGACATCGACGAACCTGCGTGGCTCTACCCCGAACTGAATTTCATCATTGACCATGTTGGTCTGCCACGCCTCGACGATTTCTGCTGGATTGCGACGCGTTGTCCGAATGTCTACGGTTCGCTCGCCGTTGCTCTTGCTTTCATTCACAACCGTCCACGCTATTTCGCTGAGATCATGGCGAACTTGCTCTTCTGGATTGGACCTGACCGTATTATCTACGGAACGGACTTCCCCATCTGGTATCCTCACTGGCAACTCGATGAGTTTATGGCATTTGAGTTACCAGAGGATCTTAAGGCTGAGTACGGCGTTGACCTAACAATGGAGACGAAGCAAAAGATCATCGGCGGCAACATTATGCGTCTCTATGGTATTGATGCCGAGAGCAAACAGAAAGCCTTTGAGAACGATGAGGTTGCTCAGCGCAAGCGTGCCTATGCATCCTCAGAAGCAGGGCAAGCAACCGCGACGGATACTGGTGTAGCAGGAACGGTGTCTCGATGAGCATAGATGTTGAAGCAGTGCGTAAGGCCGCAGGCTCAACACGGGACCCTGAAATCCGCCGTTCGCTTACCGAACTGGGTCTTTTGGATGAGGTGCAGATTGAAGATGGTCAGGTGACAGTGCAATTTCACTTGACCAGTCCCCTGTGTCCAACCAAATTTGCTACCAGCATCGGGCAGGAAATTCGGCGTCGTGTTGAGGCTATTCCTGGCGTTACATCGTGTCAAGTGGTACTCCGAGACCACTTTTTGCGCGACAAAATCCAAGAGCGTATCAATGCGAGAGGAACTGCATGAAGACGTTAAGCGCAACTACTGTGCTTAATGGTCGTCGGGAGGGCGCGTTACTCGCCTTCCCCTCTGTTCGTCGAATGGCGGACATCCTGTTAGAGCGTTGCCGTGAGCAATCGTGGACGCGTACCTCGGTAGCGAGCCTTGAGCGTTTTCGCGCTCTGACAGGACATCATGACCTTGAAGCACTCCTTAAACAAGCACATGCAGACTCCACAGTAGCGGAACAAGCACTACTGACATTTGCGTCTGCTCTTACGTCCTACACTGATAGTCAAGTTTCCGCACTCGCAATGGGTGCGAAACTTTGGTTTCGTTTCAATGGAGTCAATGTATCCTGGCGACCACTACCAGCTCTGGTCTCCCCTGTCGCGCTCCCTAGTGCGACACACGCAGGGCCAGAGCGCATTATTCTTCTTGCCATGATCGGGAGTGGGCTGAACCTTGCTGAGCTACTACGCCTGCGCGTTGGTAATGTGGGTTCGCTGGACAGCGAAGGGCATCTTATCGCAGATGTCGAGGCTGATCCATTAGCTGTGCAATACACGCCACGTCGCGGCAAACAAATTGAGCGTGTGACATTCTTGACGTATTCTACTCGTCAAGCTTTGCTTGCCTCGCTCGAAGAATGTCGCGCTGCTGGCTACTTGAACGATCTCGATGCGCCACTTATTGCACAACGCGATGGTTCACCCGCAACCGTCGCGAGTGTTCTGCGTGCGAGAAAGCGCAGCAAATCGTTAATTCGAGCAGGTGGCGATGCCAATATCGCGTTGTGTCGTACTACAGGCGATTTCTTCCGCACCTGGGGCTTACCCGGCTCACACTTCGTCGGCGAAGAAGACTTTCCAATAGAAGAGTTTATGTAAGGGTACAACGTATCGTGCCCATTGCGGAACAACGATGAGGAGAATATGTCATGAAAGCTGTTCGTTTGCATCACTACCAGGAATTGCCCAAGATAGAAGAGGTAGACGAGCCAAGAATTACAGGTCCTCTTGATGTGATCGTGCGTATTGGAGGTGCTGGCCTCTGCCGCACCGATCTGCATATCATCGAAGGACAATGGATTGAGAAATCGGGCGTCACATTGCCCTATACGTTGGGTCACGAGAATGCGGGTTGGGTGCAAGAAATTGGTTCAGCCGTAAGCAATGTTGCCGTTGGGGATACGGTGATCGTACATCCACTAGTGACATGTGGCTTGTGTCGTGCCTGTCGTTCAGGCAATGACATGCATTGTATCAACTCGACCTTCCCCGGTATTTCGGTTGATGGAGGCATGGCAAATTTTCTCAAGACCACCGCACGCTCCGTGGTGAAACTGAACCCTAGCCTTGCTCCAAGAGACATTGCCGCACTCGCTGACGCAGGGCTGACCGCCTATCATGCTGTGAAGAAGTCAGTCCCCTTGCTGTATCCAGGGACAAAGGTCGTTGTCATCGGTGCTGGTGGCTTAGGTCACATCGGTATTCAATGCCTTAAAGCACTGACACCCGCCGAGATTATCGTGGTCGATAAGTCACAGGCCGCGCTCGAATTGACGCGTCAGTGGGGTGCAGATCACATGGTTGTTGCCGACGGCACACAAGTAGCCAAGGTCAAAGAACTCACTGATGGCAAGGGAGCCGAAGCAGTTGTTGACTTTGTGGGTGAGAGTGGAGCGCAACAAGAAGCGGTGCAGATGTTGCAACAGGCTGGCTCACACTTCATCATTGGTTATGGTGGCAACCTGAATGTTCCCACCATTGACATCATTTCAGCGGAGATCAACTTCATCGGCAACCTCGTCGGCACCTACAACGATCTTGTCGAACTCATGACGTTAACTGCACAAGGTAAGGTTGCGCTACATACGGCAATCTACCCACTTGATGCTACGCTCGACGCGATCCACGATTTAGAAAGTGGTAAACTGCGTGGTCGTGGTGTGCTTGTGCCCGCTTAGGTAGGAGATATAT